>NZ_JAUBRC010000035.1:0-76838 GCF_036701635.1 Microcoleus sp. N9_B4
CCTTCTTCCTTCTTCCTTCTTCCTTCTTCCTTCTTCCTTCTTCCTTCTTCCTTCTTCCTTCTTCCTTCTTCCTTCTGCTAAAGTTTCTGGCGCGAACTCAGGTGAGCTTCAATTTCCGATCGCGATCGCCATACAGGGCGCAATTCTTTGCGAGCAAAGAGCTGCCACTGATCGCCTGCGTGGGGCGAACCAGGTTGAGTGGCGTTGCCGTAACTGTTTAGCGCCATCGCTTTCACCGGATTGGAGAACTCAATCGCAGCGACAAAAGAATCGCCCGCAACCGCTTGAAAGCGATCGTCCTTCCCAGGAGCGAACCAGACTGAGCGAAATACACCCAAAGCACCGTCAGCTCCATTTGCAGGCAGATTCGCCTCCCCAGGCAATCGGAAGACTTCCCCCCATGCGACATCTAACGCGCCATAAGTTAGCTCAACTTTGGTTGCTGTCGCTTCCAGCACCCGCACCGCCTCCGCAGGATTTGCCAACCCGTCTGGCGTCGTTAGTGGCGCATCTTCGCTCCAAGGTTTAGCGAATAACTCATTAGCATCCATCGCTTGTTTCCAAAAGGCAAACAGCACCGCACCACGACTT
Organism: Microcoleus sp. N9_B4; assembly: GCF_036701635.1. Lineage (NCBI taxonomy): Bacteria > Bacillati > Cyanobacteriota > Cyanophyceae > Oscillatoriales > Microcoleaceae > Microcoleus > Microcoleus sp. N9_B4. The sequence goes on from NZ_JAUBRC010000035.1 coordinate 592, forward strand.
TTAGCATCGACTTTGCGATCCCAATTCGCGAGAACTTCTGCAGCGCGACGCGCTTTTTCACTGCCTTGCCGTGCTATGGGAATTAAATCATCGAGGAGGCGATCGGCGAGTTCTACCTGAGTGGAATGTTTGTATTGCATCAATTCATCGAAAGAGATTTTTGCATCTTCTAAGAGCATTTTTGCCGATCGCTGCGATCGCAAATCCATCGGGCCGCGCGGTGCCATGTAGGCGGGATAATTATCGGGTGCGATCGCGCTGGGAAACGTCGTCGTCCAAGGCGGATCGTTGGTATTTTGCAACCAACCGCTGGGCGGATCGACAACGCGCGGCAAATCCGCATAGGGATGATTTTTGCTCCACAAAGTCTCTGACGTATCGCCTGGGATTGTGTCTGACCAGTATTTAAAATCTCCGTTTTTGCGAATGGGGACTTGACCGTTAAACAAGTGCATGATATGCCCCTCACGATCGGCATACATGACGGTAAACATGGGAATTTCTAAGCGCTTTAAAGCAGCCTCAAATTCATTGAAATTCCGGGCTCGTGCCATATCCCACCACTCTTCTAAAGCACCGGACTGTTCGAGTCCGACAACGCGCAGGGCGATCGCTTTGCCCTGTTTTTCTGTGAGAATCGGCCCGTGAACAGAACGCCGCACTACTAGAGATTCCGATCGCAAATTCCCATTCTTTTCTTTGACTTTTAAAACCTTCTCTTCCCTGTCAAAACTGCGGATTTTGCCATCGAAGCGATAGCCATCGTTAGCTAGGGGCAATTCGTAGGCATCCCAGCCATCGTGAGTGTTGACAGTATGAGTCCATCCCAAGTTGTCATTAAAGGCGATCGTTAATACAGGAAATCCGACGAGAGTCGCTCCGTAAGCGTTAATTTCTGGGGCAACCAGTTGTGCTTCGTACCATAAATATAAATCCGACCAAGGAAGGTGAGGATTTGCCAATAGCATGGCATTGCCGCTTTCAGAACGCGAAGGAGCGATCGCCCAACCATTAGAGCCTTTGGGAGTGTCATTTCCAGCGATATTTTCAACGCGATCTGGCTCGACTATAAAAGTAAAATTGATGACACGTTGCTCGTGTGCCAATACATCTGCCGGTTTGAGGGGCAATGCTATCTTTAATTCTTCAGTGAGCGCCTCTGGGTGTTCTTTTGCATAGGCATTCATTCCGCCAACAAAAGCATCGAGATAGTTGCGAAAAATGGGATTTTGTGCTTCATACCACGCATTGGCGCGATTAGGAATTCCCATAGTTTGCACCCAGCGATCGGATTCCAGATAATCTTCGCCCCAAAACTCGGCAGCTTGCCCGCGAGCTTGTCCGTAAAGACGTAAAATTAGATCACCGTGACTTTGCATCTGCGCCCACCCAAAAGCGTAGAAAAGGCTTTTAGTATTCTCTCCATAAATATGTGGAATTCCATAGGTATCCCAAAGAATTTGATTGCCGATTTGAGGCGAGGATTGAACCCCATTATTTAGAAGCAAAACAACAATCAAACTCATTAATAACGAGACAATCCGCCGGCCTTGTTTTTTTAGTTGTAGAAACACTGGAAATTAATTGGCTAGGGTTAAACTGAGACATTGCAGCATTTTCAACAAGCTGCACGAACAAAACGCCGAGGATTTAAATCCCTTTTATGGAGAACAAGGGAGAAAACTATAGCAATCCTAAATCATTTGTGAATTTCTTACTCCCTCCCCTTGATAAGGGGAGGGTTGGGGTGGGGTAAAAAGTTTACGACTCCTGCAAGAATTGCTATATACCAAATCCGATGCCCAAAAAGCTAACCTATCTGCGTCCATCTGCGTCCATCTGCGGTTAAAAAAATAACCCCTCTTCGAGCAATCCAGAAAATCCGAAAAAAGACCCTGTGTAAATCGGATCTGGTATTGAAAAGCCCTCCCCTAGGCTCACCAAAGTGAAAAGCGGTATATAGCAATCCTAAATCATTTGTGAATTTCTTACTCCCTCCCCTTACTAAGGGGAGGGTTGGGGTGGGGTAAAAAATTTACGACTTATTTACGATTGCTATAAAAGCCGGTGTGCCGGCTGTAAAGCGCATTAATGTCATTGGTGAGGAGGGGGGAAAAACAAGTAGGGCAAGATAGGTTATAAGGTTATTTTTTAATTTGACCCTGTTGCCAATTTCCTTCTACTTTCGTTCCATCTGCATAAATGTAGGAACCTTGCCCGTGTTTCTGCCCGTTGAGGAATTCACCTTGATAGCGATCGCCATTGGCGTAAATGCAAGTACCTTTGCCGTTGAACTGACCCTCGCTAAATTCGCCTTCGCAGCGATCGCCATTCGCAAAAACGTAAACTCCTTTCCCGCTCATCTTACCCTTGACAAAAGTGCCTTTATAGCTATTTCCATTGGCGAACTCACGGACACCTTCACCACTAAATTCTCCATTGTCAAACGGCCCTTGATAACGTCCCCCTTCTTTAAAAGTAAACAACCCCTGACCTTGAAGGTTGCCCTTCACAAACTCTCCTTCATAGCGGTTGCCGTTCGGATATTCGCGAACCCCTTTACCGTGAAACTGCCCTTCACTAAATTGCCCCTCATAACGGCCTCCTTCAGCAAAAGTATAAATTCCCTGCCCGTGAGGTAGATTATTCAGCAACTCTCCTTCGTAGCGGTTCTTGTTAGCATATTGACAGACGCCTTTGCCGCTAACTTTTCCTTCTTTAATATCTCCTTCGCAACGAGTGCCATTACTGAACGTAAAAGCCCCGCGACCGCTGGGAGAACCATTGGTAAAAGAGCCTTCGTAACGAATGCCGTTAGTTGAGGTAAAAGTGCCTGTACCGTCGAACTCACCGTTTTTAAAAGTGCCTTCGTAGCGGTTGCCGTTAGCAAATTCGCGGACACCTTGACCGTTGAATTCACCATCGGCAAATTCTCCTTGGTATCGCCCTTCTTCTTTAAAGGTATAGATGCCTTGACCGTGAGGTTTGCCGTTGAGAAATTGGCCTTCGTAGCGATCGCCGTTGGCATATTGACAAATGCCGGGGCCGCTGAGTTTTCCTTCACTCAATTCTCCCTCGCAACGTCCGCCATCGGGTAAAGTAATTACTCCTGCCATTGCGCTGTGAGGGTTGGCAAACAACAAAGCCATTCCCAAGTTGGAACCAAGTAATAGAGCGAGTCCAACTCGCTGAAGTTTACTTAATATTGCTGACGACATTCCCAAATTCATAATTCACAAAAAATTTAACTTTTAACTTTGCTATTCCTTGCACGGTGCTATAGAATTCCCAGCCAAATTGCTAGAGTTTCAAAAAAATCCCTAGTCAGTGAGCCGGAAGGTAATGGATGCTCTTTCTCCTTGAATGCCACTCTCTGATGAGGCAAGTTTCCATTTTTCTACTGCTTTAATCGCTGCCTTATTCAAGTCGTTGTATTTGCTAGGAGTCGAGATCTTGATGTTGAATGGCTTACCGTTGGGGTCAATGTCAAACACGACTTCCACTTCGCCTTGCCGCCCTTCTTCTCTGGCTGCGCTCGGATATTCAGGTCTACCGCAGCTAATGCAAGTGTCGGGAAGCCGACCGGAAGGGCCTGAAGGACTCCTCCCTCTTCCTGGATTTGTCGGTTTCGGCACTGGCCCGGAACCGCTGCCAAATGGGCCTGACGAACCCCCGCCACCATTTCCACCTCCACCGGGTGATGAGTTGGACGCACTTCCAACCGGGCTACCAGAGGAGGGGAGGTTTCCTACATCTCCGATCGCACTTCCAGAATTGCCGCCACCTCCTGGCCTGGTGGCGGTGACTGGCGAACCCGCCCCAGACGTTCGGGCCGATCGCCCCGAACCAGCCGCAAATGGCTCATCAGAAGGTATGTTGCCATTTTCGCTGGCACCGGATGGTGAGTTGGACGCACTTGCTCCGGGGCTATCAGAGGAGGAGGGGTTTGTGAGATCCCCGATCGCACTTCCAGAATTTCCACCGCCTCCTGGCCTGGTAGCTGTGACTGGCGAGCCAGCCCCGGGCGATCGCTGTATGGGCCCGGAAGAAGGATTTAATGGCTCTGAGGAAGGCTCCCCGCTACCCGCCGAAGCAGATGACGAAAGCGGGTTATTTTTTTCAGGGCTGTCGGAGGAGTTGGGATTTCCAGCATCTTTTGTAAAGTCTGGGAGACTCGCAGCACCCTTGGGGCGGGAGGCGGTAACGGGTGGTTCGCTTTTTGGAGGATCGGGCGAAGGGGTTTCGGGTTCCTTGGCGATCGGAGTTTTAGGAGTTTCTGGGGAATTGAAATCCTGTTGAGGTGCGGGGGAAGGCTCCACAGGAATTGGTGGCGGAGTTTCCGTTAAGGGCAGCTCTTTCTTAATCTCTGGTGGTGGCGTTACCGCTACCGGCTGCTCCTCTGGAATCGGCGGTGGCGTTACCGCTACCGGTGGCTCCTCTGGAATTGGTGGTGGCGTTGCCGCTACCGGTGGCTCCTCTGGAATTGGTGGTGGCGTTGCCGCTATCGGTTGCTCCTCTGAAATTGGTGGTGGCGTTGCCGCTACCGGTTGCTCCTCTGGGGGAGTTGGCTCTGGTAGCGTTTCTGGTTTGAGCGTCTCAGGTGGGGGAGATACCTTTTCTGGAATCACCGGCTCTGGCTGGGTTTCCTCTACTGTGGGCTCATCAAGCACAACAATTTCAATTGCATCCTCTTCAAATTCAGCAGGTTTGACCAACTTGAGGCTCAACGGCAGCGCGACACCGTGCAGTAAGGTTGAGGCTAACAGACTGATCGCCAGAACTTTTTTGAGAGCTTCTTCTTGTTGTTGTCTTTGCGTCGCCGAAATATTTGAAAAACTCATGCCTTCTCACTCTCCTTTATGGATGGCAACATCCTCGCTGGCTCCCCGACATAACCCAAAACAAGCTACCAATAGCCTGTTGAGCTTGCTATCAATGATGAACCTACCCATCCTATAAGAAGACTGTCACCCTGTTCAAGACTCTTGCAATTAATTTTCATTATTTAATTTTTAGATTCCGACTAGAGGCTACCAATCAGCATTTCTTTTGGGGGCGTCTACTTTGCTCTTATGGGCGGTGTCAATGTTCTGATTCTGGCAGGGCAAGGTTCCAAGATGCCTTAACTGCAATACTCTAGACCCTAATCTACCAACAAATTTCCACATTCTCAAGCTTTTCATAAAAATCAATTAATCAGTCAGATCGAGTTTATATGTTCAATTTATAAATAATAGTTATGTAAAGGTGTGGCTCATGACTTGACAAACCCTGAAGTTTGTGAAAACCTAGTTGAGAATCTTTTAAATTATTGAAGATTATTGTCAAGTCCTAACGCAAATATTTAGCAAAGAAGCACTGGCAGAACAATCTGTCGCGATCTCGATCGGGATCGCAGTAGGAGCATTTTGGGTACAGACGAAGATAGTCACATACAGGTAGTGCGTTTGTGCGATCGCGATCGCGCTTGCGATCGCGCTTGAGTGAAACAATTCGCAGTCTGAATCACTTATACCGACTTGACGCAGAAACTCTACCAGCCTTCGGGCTAATTGCACCATTAGGCAGCTTGCGATCATTCAACAGAGCTAGCGAGAGTACAAACCAATGGATAGTCTCATTTACATTTTTCGCGCTGCAGGCATTGTTGCTTGGCCGCTGTTTGCCTCGTCAATCGCAGCAGTCGCGCTGATCATAGAGCGTCTTGCCTTTTGGTTTAGGGTAAATCGGCGGCAGCGGCGAGTCGTGCGAGAAGTGCTACAGCTTTACAGCCAAAACCCCGATTCCGCCATCAAAAAGTTACAAGTAAACAGCGATTTGCCCCTGGCCCGGATTTTTTTAGAAGCTTTAGAATTAGACTGCCCCAACATCGAAGAATTTCGTTTGGCCCTAGAGAGTGGCGCTCAGGCAGAAATCCCCATCCTGAAGCGATTCAATACAATATTTGACACCATTATCAGCCTTTCCCCACTATTTGGGTTGCTCGGAACTGTTTTAGGGTTAATTACTACCTTTAGTTCTCTCAAACTGGGGAATGCCACGGGCACCAATGCCGCAGGCGTTACTTCTGGGATTAGCGAAGCCCTCGTTTCTACAGCAATAGGGTTAGTTGTGGCAATTTTTACACTCTTATTTGCCAATATGTTTCGCGGGTTTTACTTACAGCAGATTGCTTTTATTCAGGAAGCTGGAGGTCAGCTAGAGTTAATGTACCGTCACCGCTACGAAAAACTACCAAGAGAATCTAATTATGCGCCTACCCGATGAACCTGATAGTATTCCCCAGATTAACATCGTGCCAATGATTGATGTGGTCTTCGCCATATTGACGTTTTTAATTGTTTCCTCTCTGTCTTTATCCAAATCCGAGGGTTTGCCCGTAAATTTACCGCAAGCATCAACCTCTCAAGTTCAGGACTCGCCTGCTAAAATTACCGTCACCATTGATGCTAATGGAAAATTAATGGTTGATAAAAAGTTAGTCAACTTAGACCAGATTGAGAGTACGGTGCGACAGGTGATGGGGTCAAATCAGAACTCATTAATTGTGTTGAATGCGGATAAAAGCGTCAATCACGGAAATGTTGTGGAAGTTATGGATCGACTACGCCGAATTAAGGGAGCTAAGTTAGGGATTGCTACCGCAAAGTAGAGAGTTCCTATAATTACTAATTTTTAATTTCCTCACAGCCTTAAACAGGAATTACCCCGTGCAGATTTACTAAAAAAGCCTGTAAGCCTGATTAAAAGCTAGCCCTGAATAGTCTGTATGATTCAGGAATTTATTTGATAAAGCAGTTAAAAATTAAAGTCCTTACTGCCAAAAAACAGCAAGGACTTTAATTATTTATTCCTGAGTAGTAAGGACGAATGTCCTTACTACACACGTTAAATACTTGCCATCACTTCACGCGCTGCAGCCAAAGTTCGATCGATATCTTCGTCAGTATGAGCCAAAGAAGTAAATCCAGCCTCAAACTGCGAAGGAGCCAGATAAATACCGTGCTCCAACATTCCCCGATGAAAGCGGCTGAACTTCGTCAAATCCGACTTCTTCGCATGATCGTAATTGTGAACAGGGCCAGCCGCAAAAAACAAGCCAAACATCCCGCTAATTTGCCCACCACAAGCAGCGTGTCCGGTTTCCTTAGCAATTTTTAGCAATCCGTCAGAGAGTTTTTTGGTAATCTTATCCAACTGTTCGTAAGTGCCGGGTTTTTGCAGCAATTCCAAAGTCTTAATCCCAGCAGTCATCGCCAAAGGATTTCCCGAAAGCGTACCCGCTTGATACATCGGCCCAGCAGGAGCCACCATCCCCATAATATCCCGCCTTCCCCCGTAAGCTCCCACCGGCAAACCGCCACCGATAACTTTACCCAAAGTAGTCAAATCCGGGGTGACACCGAATCTTTCCTGAGCTCCGCCGTAGGCGATGCGGAAACCGGTCATTACTTCATCAAAAACTAACAAAGCACCGTTATCTTTAGTAATTTCCCGCAAACCTTCGAGAAAACCTGCATCCGGGGTAATAAAACCGGCATTCCCCACCACTGGTTCGAGAATTACGCCTGCTATCTCGCCGGGATTTTCGGCAAATAAAGCTTTGACTGCTTCTAAGTCATTGTAGGGAGCGTTGAGGGTATTGGCAGTAGTGGCTTTCGGGACGCCCGGGGAGTCGGGAAGGCCCAGAGTTGCGACACCGGAACCGGCTTTTACCAAGAACATATCGGCGTGCCCGTGATAGCAGCCTTCAAATTTAATCAGTTTATCGCGTCCGGTGAAAGCTCGCATCAGCCGCAAAACCGCCATACAGGCTTCGGTGCCGGAGTTGACAAATCGCACCATTTCAATGCTGGGAACGGCATCGATGACCATTTCGGCGAGTACGTTTTCCAACAGCGATGGTGCGCCGAAACTCGTACCTTTTTCTAAAGATTCGTGCAGGGCTTTGATGACTTCCGGGTGGGCGTGGCCGCAGATAGCCGGGCCCCAAGTGCCTACGTAGTCAATGTATTGGTTTTCGTCAACATCCCAAATGTAGGCTCCTTTTACCCTGTCAAAGACGATGGGCTGTCCGCCTACGGATTTGAAGGCGCGGACGGGGGAACTGACGCCACCTGGCATCAACTTCTGGGCTGCGGCGAAAATTTCTTCTGATTTGGTCGTTTTCAAGGTTGTGGAAACCAATGTTTTCTCCTTAGTGAAGGTCTGTTGTTGGTAGAATAATTTTATAGCCAGTTCAACATAAAGGTTAGGTCGATTCAAGGAAACTATTCTAGTAGATTTTAGGGTAGAAACCAATCAGTAGCAATACTAGCTTGGGTTTTTTAGGCTTTGTCGCACTAGCACCGTGAAGCGAAGCTATTCCGTAGGGAATCGCCCTAAAATGTAATTTTTTGTAAAATAGTTCTTGACAATTTAGCCATCACTTGGTTAATCTTCTCTCTTCCTCTGCCTCCTCTGCGTTCTCTGCGGTTAATAAAAAAACAATCTCCGACAGGAAAGCGTTAATCTATATTACCAAGTTGAAATAAAATTATGTCTACTACTGATTTATCGAGTTTGAGCCGATCGATCCCAATTGAAAAGATTCGTTACGACGATCGCGGTTTAGTACCGGCGATCGTCCAAGATTATTTGGACGGTACGGTGTTGATGATGGCATGGATGAGCCGGGAGTCGCTGCAAAAAACCCTGGAAACCGGCCAAACTTGGTTTTGGAGTCGTTCTCGTTCCGAATTGTGGCCCAAAGGCGCGACTTCGGGACACGTTCAAAATGTCAAAGGGCTGCGTTACGACTGCGATAGTGATGCTTTGTTGGTGACAGTCGAACAAGTCGGAGATATTGCTTGTCACACCGGAGAAAGAAGTTGTTTTCACCAAGTTGACGGGGAGATTTCACCGCCGCCTGGGGATATGTTATCTCAATTATTTGAGGTAATTTGCGATCGGCGCGACCATCCTAACGAAAGTTCTTATACTTGCAAATTGTTCGAGGGCGGCGACAACAAGATTCTCAAGAAAATTGGCGAAGAGTCGGCGGAAGTTGTGATGGCTTGCAAAGATGACGACAAAGAGGGGATCGCTGGAGAAGTCGCGGATTTATTTTATCACGCTTTGGTTGCTTTGGCTCACCATCAAGTTGATTTAAGAGCAGTTTACCGCAAATTGGGCGATCGACGAAAATAAATTAGTTATTGGTTATTGGGCATGGGGCATTGGGCATGGGGCATGGGGCATTGGGCATTGGTAGCATCAACAAAAGACTAATGACTAATAACTAATGACTGGTGACTAATGACTAATGACTAATAACTAATGACTGCTATTTTTCAACATTCGATCGAGCTTTTGCAAAATAAAAATAGCCGCGCCCACACTCAAAGCCAAACCCAACCAAAAAGTATCTGCCGCCCATTTACCTCCATCCAAAGCCAAACCGCCCAGTGGCGGCCCGATTAAATAACCGATCGCCCAACACTGAGAACTAACGGCCAAATACACGCCCCGCAAAGACTCTGGCGCTAAATCCACCACCAAAGCCGAAGCAAAAGGCGTATAAGCAACAGTCGCCACCGACAAAAAGCTCAAGCCTAAAACAGCTAAAAATAGATTGCCAGTTGCAGCCATTCCCGTCAAGCCGATCGCGATAAATCCCATTCCCCATAGCAGCGCAGAAATCATCAAAGCTTTCGGATGGGAAAACCGCCTCAAAGCTTTAACAATCGGCAATTGCAAAGCCACAGTTAAAAACGTGCTGAAAGCAAACAAAACCGTAATTGTACCTGTAGAAAAGCCTTTTCCCGATGTCCCTACCGCGACAAACTTGCTAAAGTACAGCGGCATTGTGGTTTGGATTTGGGAAATATATAATGTGAACAGGGTATTTACTAAAGCATAAACTAGAAGACTGCGATCGCTCAGCGCCACCATCCAGCCATTTTTTAGACTTTTTTTGCCTATATCGGCTGAATTAGCTGGTTTGTAGGTTTCGGCGATCGCGATCGCAACTACTGCAAACAGCACTAAAAACGAGATACCATCAATAATAAAGAGCGATCGATAATTCCCCGTTACCGCAATCAACAAACCGCCCAAAATAATCCCAACTTGCAAACCCAAATTATCAGCAAGCCGCGTCAAAGCAAAAGCCTCCTGTCGCTGTTCGCCCTCAGTTAAATCCGCCACCATTGTCTCGGTTGGAGGCCAATACAAACCCACACCCAAACCCATCAGTAAATTGCCCGCAATTAAGCCAGCGAAATCATTAGTCGCCGCCAGTACAAAAGAAGCCGCCGCCGCTATTATTGTCGCCAGCAGTAAAGTTCGGCGCCTTCCCCAAAATTTAGAATCGCAAAAAGAACCGCCCAAAATTCTGCCCAAAATTCCCGAAACTGAACCGCTACCCAAACCAATCCCAACAGCAGTAGCAGATAAACCGACGCGATCGACAAAAAATATCGGCGCGTAAAATAAAGTAAAACCGGTGCCGCTTTGCGAGAGGAATCTGCCGGCGGCAAGAATCCAGACTTGAGGGGGGAGACGGGGCAACCAAGAGGATAATTGAAATTTAGGCATATACACTTAAATTAGGAGTTATTTCTGGACGCAGAAACCTGGTTTTTTATAAAAAATACGTTACGGTTTTTAATCAGGGTCAAAAACAGATGTCTTTGGTCGCAGTGCATAAGTCCTATGAGTAATTATTAATTTATTCCGTACTTTTTCCGAATTAGTATTAATTAACCGAGGTGAGGACAAACATAAGTGAGCTTAACAATTCTTCAGCGTCTGTTACACAACATTTACCATTAATTTAAAAATACTTAACACGATTTGAGAAAAAAGTTAGTTAAACTCTAGAAAAGGCAGAAGAAAATTTTAGAGGGAATTATATGACAGCTATTACAACATCAAGAGTGGAATCAATCAAACCGCGCTGGCAAGCAATTGTCATGGTTGCCCTAATTTTCTGGCTCAGCGTTAGCCTAATTTTGGATCTAGTAATTATGCCCAGTCTCTACGTATCTGGCATGACGACATCTCCCGAGTTTGCAACGGCCGGGAATTTAATGTTCTGGGGATTCAACCGCGTTGAGTTAATCTGTTCCGGCCTAGTGGCAACGGGTTTGATGGTTTTAAGCAATTTAGTCGGTGACTTCGGCAAGCGCAGCCGCACAGCAATTTTATTATCATTGGTACTTCTGGCGATCGCCCTGATTGACACCTACGCCCTGACACCCCAAATGAGCGCCTTGGGAATGCAGCTAAATCTGTTCGATTCCGCAGCAGAAGTGCCCGGCGGGATGAATCTACTGCACCAAGGCTATTTTGCATTGGAAGCGCTGAAGTTGGCTGTCGCCGGTACGCTGCTAGGCTGGTGCTATCAAAACCAAGTTTAATCAACGATAAAAATTAGGAAACGGCAGTGCCGTTTCCCTACAATGAATTGGGGTAGGGAAACGGCACTGCCGTTTCCTCTTATTCGGATTCTTCTGACACATCAGATAATTCAGATTTTGGCCACAGCAGGCGCAAGCCCATCACCGCAAATCCGATCGCCGCGAGCCCCTTTACCAGTCGTTCCGGCAACACTTCTGCCGTGCTGAAGCCAATGCCCACGCCGATTAAACTCGCCAGCAACAGCGCCGACGCCGTACCGAAAAATACAGCCCGCGGTGAGTTACAACTACTGCCCAGGGCGATCGCAGCTAATTGACTTTTGTCTCCTAATTCTGACAAAAACACTGTAATAAAACTGATTCCCAAAAGTTGCCAGTCCATGTTTTTTTAGTTCTTAGTTAGCTATTGTAGAAATCTAGGACTTACCGACAAGGCAGACAATTAACTCAGCACTTCCCACAGCAGAACCGCCGAAATCGCCAGTAAAATCACTCCGGCTGCTCTCTCCAAAGTTCTCGGAGCAATCCGACTAGCCAGCCACCTTCCCAGCAAAACTCCCAGCAAACTGGTTGCTATCAAAGCCGAACCCGCACCGGCAAACACAATCCAAGGATTTCGAGATTCAGCCGTCATCAGCAAAATCGCGAGCTGAGTTTTGTCTCCAATTTCAGCTAAAAAAATAGTTGCAAAAGTCGAAGCAAAAATTGCCCAGTGCTTGGGCTTCAGTTTCTTTTGTTCCTGACAAATATCGGGAGTTACAGTCACTGAGAGTTCAGCGGGCTCCGGGGTTAAAGCAGCACAAATCTCAGTAACCTCTTTTATTTGTAGTTGTACCTGTTGTGGCAAATCATAATTGAGGTTTACTGAGTCAGAAGCAGACAAGCTTGGCGGAACAGAATCAAGTTTCACGGGCAATGAGTGCTAAACGCTATTTATTTTTGACTTGTACTTTTGATTCTAACTTTCTCTGTGCCTGCTTTTACCAAACCAGGGTCATCTTTTTCCCCGGAGATTTCAGCAACCCATTCCTGGAGCCACTCACCGCACCCAACAAGGGATACAAGCCCCCAGATTTATCTGTCGAGTCAATCTCAAATCTCAAATCTCAAATTGACTGACTGACCACGAATTTCTTGATGGTACCCGCCACGTGATTTATCCGTGGAATCAATCCCAAATCGAAAATCCTCAAGCCCCCGCATTTATCCGTGGGGTCAATCTAAAATCTAAAATCTAAAATCTAAAATCGATTGACTTGCTTCATGTGCCGTAAGTTCGATCGCCCGCATCTCCCAAACCAGGTACAATAAAGCCCTGTTCGTTGACGATTTCGTCGATCGTGGCCGTATAAATAATCAAACTCGGGTACTCTGCACTCAGCCTCTTCAAAGCCGGAGGAGCAGCCACCACAGATATAATCCGAATCAAGTTTGGGTCAATTCCCCGTGCAGTCAATTCCTGCATAGTCGCTATAATCGTCCCGCCAGTCGCCAGCATCGGCTCGCTAATTATCACCCGCGTTTCCGGGTTAAACTGCGCCGGCAATTTGTTCAAATAACAAGTCGGTTGCAGCGTCTCCTCATTTCTTGCCATGCCGAGGTGGTAAACCGAAGCCAGCGGTACAACCGTCTGAATTCCTTCCAGCAGTGCCAAACCCGCCCGCAAAATCGGTACCACAACTAACGGAGCTTCCGGGTTGATAAAAGTCGCCGGACATTCTGCCAAAGGCGTCTGCACCGTTGTTTCCACTGTCGGCAGCCATTCTCGAATCGCCTCGTAAGCCAGCCACCTTCCCAATTCTGTCATCGCAGAACGAAAAAGTACCGAGGGAGTGGCGGCGTCGCGGGCAACAGCCAGCCAGTGCTTAATTAATGGATGTGGAGGAACGTAAACGCGCAGTTGCAGGGACATTAGGAAATTGGGGAGATTGCTAGGTGTGAGGGATTTTATGCGGTGCGATCGATCTTCTTCGTTGGCGTAGCCCCCGTAGGGGCGGGCTTCGCCAACCGGCGATCGATCGCTCTGTGCAACTTATCACATCCTTGAGGGCGCATACAAGCCAGAGATTGAGTTAGAACCCATTCGCCGATCGACCTCCATCAGCTTATTGAAATATTTTTCTAATAGTATTGACATAAATTAGCAACAAGGCTATAGTAATTTTTAGTGTTCTCCTCTCAAAGGATCGACAGACGGGGGCAGTCGGCAATGGTAGACTGTTCCCGCATTTTTTTTGCGAAGCAGGGGCATCGGGCATCGGGCATCGGGCATTGGGCATTGGGCATTGGGCATTGGGCATTGGGCATTGGGCATCGGGCATTGGGCATCGGGCATTGGGCATTGCCGAACTTCGGTCTTCTTGACATCCGTTGCCGAACTTCTTGCTTCGGGAGCGATCGACTGTAAAATCATAGAAATATTAAGATTTTTAACCGAATGTCAGCTCCTACCCAATCCCAGTTATTTTCTCCCAACTCCCGCCCAACAGAGCAAGAGTTTGATGTAATTGTCATCGGTTCCGGCATTGGTGGACTGGTGACAGCCACCCAGCTAGCCGCTAAGAAAGCCAAAGTTTTAGTGCTCGAAAGCTATACAATTCCGGGGGGTAGCGCGGGATATTTCGATCGAGAAGGCTACAGATTCGATGTCGGCGCCTCCATGATTTTTGGTTTCGGACAGCGGGGCACCACCAACCTCCTCACCCGCGCCCTGAAAGCAGTCAACGTCACCTTAGAAACCATTCCCGACCCTGTACAGCTTCACTATCACTTACCCAGCGGCTTGGAACTTGAAGTTCCCCAGCCTTATGACAAATACTTGCAAGAATTAACTGACAGGTTCCCTCACGAACGCGAAGGAATCCACAAATTTTACGGCGAATGCTGGAGCGTCTTCAACTGCCTCAACGGCATGGAATTGCTATCCCTAGAAGAACCTGGATATCTCGTCCGAGTCTTTTTTCAGAATCCTTTAGCCTGTTTGGGATTAGTAAAATATCTGCCTCAAAATACTGGCGACATTGCGCGGCGCTACATAAAAGACCCTACTTTGCTGAAATTTATCGACATGGAATGCTACTACTGGTCTGTAGTACCTGCCGACTTGACCCCGATGATTAACGCCGGAATGGTATTTTCCGACAGACATTACGGTGGCATAAATTATCCCAAAGGCGGAGTCGGTCAAATCGCCCAAAAATTAGTAGAAGGATTAGAAAAATGCGGCGGGCAAATTCAATACAAAGCTAAGGCTAAAAAAATTATCACAGAAAACGGCCGCGCTGTCGGAGTCGAGCTAGCAACCGGCGAAGTTTACCGGGCAAAGCGGATAGTTTCTAACGCCACGCGCTGGGATACTTTTGAGAAATTGCTGCCCGCAGAAGAGATGCCCGCTAGCGAGAAAAAATGGCAGCAGCGCTATCAAAAAGCCCCCAGTTTCTTGAGTTTGCATTTGGGAGTCGAAGCAAGCGTAATCCCTGCTGGTAGCGCCTGCCACCACATTTTGTTAGAAGATTGGGACCAAATGGAAGCGGCGGAGGGAACTGTTTTGGTGTCAATTCCGACGGTGCTCGACCCGGATTTAGCTCCCGCAGGATATCACATCGTTCACGCTTTTACTTCAAGTTGGATGGAACAGTGGGAAGGACTTTCCCAGCAGGAATATGAGGATAAAAAAGAAGAGGCGGCAGGGAGAATTATTGAAAGATTAGAAAAGATTTTTCCCGGTTTAGATGCCGGTTTGGATTATATGGAAGTTGGGACAGCGCGTTCTCACCGCCGGTTTTTGGGGCGCGAAGACGGAACTTACGGGCCGATTCCGCGACAGAAGCTAATGGGTTTGCTGGGAATGCCCTTTAATCGAACTTCTATGCCTGGTTTGTATTGTGTGGGTGACAGTACGTTTCCCGGACAGGGTTTAAATGCGGTGGCATTTTCTGGGTTTGCTTGCGCGCACCGAATTGCGGTTGATTTGGGTTTTTAGTGGTAGTGGTAGGCTAGGGTGCGTCAGATTGTTCGCTTGAAATACGACATAAAATGTCAGGCTCCGGGGCAGCCTACAAAAAGACTAAAAACCCGGTTTCTGGGGAGAAACCGGGTTTTTAACTCAAAATTGGTGTTTTCCATTCTTTTAACGAGTTTACTGGTCGTAGCTGCCGCCGACGCCGATTTGGGTATTGTAGATTTTGGCATCAGTGATGGTCATATCTTGCATTGATGCACCGGATACGTCAGCGGTGTTAATGATAGCTGCGGTCAGATTTGCCCGATCGAGGTTTGCGTCATTTAAACTGGCATTAGTCAGAAAAACTGCGGTTAAGTTAGCACCCGTCAAGTTAGCACCCGTCAAGTCAGCACCTTCGAGGTTTGCCTGAGATAGGTTTGCTCCTCGTAAATTTGCTTCTCTCAAATCAGCACCAATTAAATGAGCTCCCGTTAAATCTGCTCCCGACAAGTCGCACTTAAAACATTGCCCGGTTGACAATAACTGTTCGACGTGAACCGGATTTTCAGCGCGAGCCGGGCCGCCCAATAGTAGGGGAGTAATTAAAAAAGTAGCGGCTAATAGATTGCGTTTCATAATCCTTTTTCCTCACAGACTCTGTATTCAAGTTCTTGTCTTGATATCTACAATCTTACCACGGTTGTTTTCGCAAGTTGCGATCTAATTCACACATTGGCTGTGATATCGATTGCCCTCAACAACGCATACATGGTATCGACCAGCTTGCAAAACAAAATTTCGCAAAACTTAACACTGCCGAACTTAATACAGTGCCTTTTTGTAGTAACCTTTTCTAGGTTAGCCCGGATAGCCAACAGATGCGTCTTTCTGAAGATGGAGATGCTTCGCAATGCTATGGATGATTTTAGCTGCATCTTATCGCAAAAAGTTTACAAAAAATACCTTGTTTTTAATAAAAGTGTCACGAGACAGAAAATTTAATTTAAAATAAAGATAAGCTTATAACTTTATAGGTAGAGGAAAAGCAGTCACAGGCCCGATCCCCAGCCCAAGCTCGGCTGCATTTTTAACAATAAATTTTAATTAGGTCTCAGCAGCGCCGTAAAAATCCACCTAGTGCTTGGAAATCAGCACTTTTTTGGAATGTCGCAGAGTCCACGCGATCGCAAAACTCAATTAAATATGCTCAAAAACGATTCATCCAAGTATTTGCCAACCTTAGCTCAAGTAATTGACCGCTACCCCTTGACAGTGGCGCCCGATACCCCACTAGCAGAAGTAATTACCCTGATGGGCCAACGGCGCCCAAGTTGCTCTCTAAACGCAGCCATTCCACCAACGGATATCTATCAGCAACTAACAGAAATCGCAAATCCTCCCACCTCAAGTGCATTCAGAGACGCGACAGGTATCTGCGTCTTTGTCGTAGAAAAATCACTCTTAAAATTATCCTCGCCCTCTGCTCCACCTTCTCAATTGCAAGGAATCTTCACAGAAAGGGATCTTGTCGATTTGATTGCCTCGGGCAAAAACTTAAAAGGTGTCACCATCGCAGAAGTGATGAGGCAGCCTGCAGCAACTCTGACAAAATCCGAGACTCAAGACATTTTCAGCGCCCTAATTCTGCTGGGGCAACGAAGAATTAAGCATCTGCCAATATTGGATAGTGAAGGTCAACTATTAGGAGTAATTACGCCGGAAAGCATTCGCCAAGCCATGCTGAAACCGGCAAATATCTTAAAAATGCGCCGCGTGAAAGAAGTAATGACCGCACAAGTCATTCAAGCACCTCGCTCCGCGTCAGTTAGGAGTTTAGCTGAGTTGATGGCGCAACACCGCGTTAGCTGCGTAGTAATTACCGAATCAACAGAATTATCGATGGATTTACCGTTCCCCATTCCAGTAGGTATAGTCACAGAACGGGATATTGTCGAATTTCAAGCTTTAGATATAGATTTGTCGAAAACGATCGCCCAAACAGTGATGAGTACCCCTTTATTTAGCCTCAAGCAAGAAGACTCGCTGTGGGTAGCTCATCAGGAAATGCACGAGCGTTTAGTCCGCAGGTTGGTAGTAACGGGGGAACGCGGAGAACTCCTGGGAATAGTTACTCAAACCAACATACTGCGCGTACTTGACCCGATGGAAATGTCCGGGGCGATCGATGTTCTGCACGATTCAGTGGCAGAAAGAACTAGGGAATTGGAAAAAGCGATCGCCTCCCTCAGCTTGACTAACGCCAGACTAGAAAGCGAAATTGCTACTCGCGTTAGGGCCGAGGCAAGACTCCACCTTTTAGAATCTGCTGTAGTGCACGCTAACGACGCAATCGTGATTATGAATGCGGGAGACAGCGATATCTCCGACCCCACCATCATCTATGTCAACGAAGCTTTTACCCAAATGACGGGCTACCTACCCGAAGAAATCATCGGACAAACGCCCAGTTGCTTGCGCGGCCCAGAAAGCGACCCCACCCAGGTTGCTAAAATTCGCCGTGCTTTCTCTCGCCGAGAACCTCTACGTCTGGAATTGATTAACTACCGCAAAGACGGTTCAACTTATTGGGTGGAACTCAACAGCGTACCCATTGCCGACACCTCCGGGAACGTTACCCACTGGGTGTCGGTGCAGCGAGATATTACCGATCGCAAGCGCATGGAACAAGCATTTTTTGAAGAAAAAGAACTCGCTCAGGTTACTCTACAATCGATCGGCGATGCTGTAATCACTACTGACCCCGACGGCTGCATTTCCACCCTGAATCCAGTTGCCGAAACACTCACGGGTTGGTCTACATTGGAAGCTAAAGGTTGGCCCCTCCCCAGCGTGCTGAGAATAGTTGACGAAACTACCAGGCGGCCGATCGAAAATATCGCCGAAATTGCTTTGTGCGAAGGTCGGATTGTTGACCAAGGACACAACAGCTTGCTGATTGCCCGCAACAACACCGAATTTGCGATCGACCACTGCGTCGCCCCCATCCACGCTAGCAGTGGGGAAATTGTCGGCGCCGTCGTTGTGTTCCGAGATGTCACCCAAGTGCGAACTCAAGCGCGGCAACTCACCTGGCAGGCAACTCATGACCCCCTGACGCAATTAGTCAACCGCCGGGAATTTGAGTACCAGCTAGAGCACGCCCTACACGGCGCTCAAGGTTACGGGCAAGAACACGTGATGCTTTACCTGGATCTCGATCGCTTCAAAATAGTTAACGACACCTGCGGTCATGCTGCAGGGGACGAACTGCTGCGCCAAGTCAGCCAGCTATTTAAAAGTCATATCGGCAAAACCGATATTTTGGCACGTCTGGGTGGCGATGAATTTGCCGTACTCCTGTACCACTGTCCCGTCGAACGAGGATTGAATGTTGCTGAAACGCTGCTGCGAAGCATTCAGGCATTCCGCTTTGCGTGGCAGGACAAAACTTTTTCGATCGGCGTCAGTATCGGTTTGGTAGCAATCAATCCCAAAACAGCATCCACATCGGCGATTTTGAGCGCGGCCGATATTGCCTGTTACGCTGCTAAAAATAAAGGCCGCAACCGGGTGCAGATTTATCAAGCAGGCGATCAAGAATTAATTAAACAGCACGGCGAAACGCAGTGGGTGGTGCAAATTAATCAAGCTTTAGAAGAGAATCGCTTTTGCTTGTACTCTCAGCCGATCGTACCTTTGCTGAACTCTCCAACCACCGGAACCCACTGCGAAATCCTGCTGCGCCTCCAGTTGGAAACTGGTCAGGTGGTGTCGCCGATGGCGTTTATTCCGGCGGCAGAACGCTACAACTTGATGCACGCGATCGACCGCTGGGTAATTCGCACGTTATTTAGCAATTTATCTAAAATTTTCACGGCAAATTTATTAGTCCAAAACCCCGAAGTAGACAGCGATAAAATAGTTACCTTCCCTGCTTGCTCTCTTTTGTCTGATCGGCAATCGTCATTTGGCAAATATCCCAACCTTTATTCAATCAACCTTTCTGGGGACAGCCTCAACGAAGAAAAGTTTATCGAGTTTATTCAGGAACAGTTTTCTATCCATCAAATACCGCCGCAAATAATTTGTTTTGAAATTACCGAAACCGTAGCGATCGGTAATCTCAGTAAGGCAGCCAGCTTGATTTGGCAACTCAAGGAACTAGGCTGCCAGTTTGCCTTGGATGACTTCGGCAGCGGGATGTCTTCCTTTGCTTACCTGAAAAGTTTGCCTGTTGATTATCTCAAAATAGACGGCAATTTTATCAAGCATATTGTCGATAATCCTATTGATATCGCCATGGTGGAAGCTATTACCAAAATCGCTCACGTCATGGGAATTAAAACTATTGCCGAGTATGTTGAAAATCAAACAATTATGGATAAACTCAATGAACTTGGGGTAGATTACGCTCAAGGTTATCATTTGGGAAAGCCTCAACCTTGTAACTTCACATCTCCTATTTTAGAGGATTTTTTGGGGGAGTTTCCTGTTAATTCGTTGGCTTTTGAAGCTAAGTTGGCTTGTTGAAGAAGGAAGTTCGGCAACGAGCAAGCAATAGGATTTAACCGATTTAAGGGAGAGATGTTGAGGGAACAAGGAAAAGGGAGATGTTAAGTTGCGATCTCAATTCCCCACTCCCCTTTTTCCATTACCCATTACCTTCTACAATTGTTTCCGCTGCTTCAATGTACTGACTGTCTAACAGAAAAGCACCTTTTTCAAAGCGAATTCCCCAATAATTGCCGGGACGCCGATCGATCACAACGCCTTCAGCGCCGATCGCAATTAAATTCGCAGGCCGCAGCATCGGCATCGGTTCGGCAGTTTTGACGTAAGGTGGCATCGCCACAACTCGGACTTTTTGACCGATTGTAAATTCTTTTTCCATGAGTTTTATTCCTTTTGGCGATCGGCATAATCTAATCGTAACTGGGAGTGCGATCGAGAGCGATGAAATTTTAGACAGTATCTTTCATGCGTTTAGCCAACAAACAATCCTCAAAGCTAAAGGATTCTTCGTCTAAAAAGCTGGAGATTGCCATTTCGATCGCGGCTTCGAGAGAACATTCAAGTTCAGCGGACTTGGACAAGAGGGCAGCTTTTATATAGTCAGGCAAATAATCGACCAACTGATGAATAGCTTCTGGAGAAAGGTGTTGCGTGGCGATTGTTTGATTCATAACTCTCTGGGGATTTTAACGTTGTAGGGAGGGTTGCTGGCTTGGAGGATGAGGGTTTCTAATTCATATGATAACCCCGGTCTTTGCCATTGGTTGAGAGTGACGAAGGCAATCCTTACTTCGTCTGGATTGTAGCGATCGAGCCAGCCCCACAGAAAGGCTTTATGTCCGTTGCGAAGTCTGTCTCGCAAGTTTTTGGCTTTGCCAATGTAAAGCAATCCTTCGGAGGAATGCCGAAATGCGTATAAACCTACTCTGGTAGGAATGGTATCAAAGTCGCGGCTGAGGGGTTGACATTGCTGGAAGGGGGTGAATGCAAGGGTGTCGAGAATTTGGCGGGCTTCTTGTTGGATAGAATCGGGCATAATGAAAGGCGATCGTATTTGCCAGATTTTATATTGAGCGATCGCAAAAGTAGCAAATTGGGCAAGTTTATGTCATTATTGGCTGCGCGCTGCAATCTCAAATCCTAATTTCCCCCCCGATCGCCCGTAACACCCCTGACCGATCGCGCTACAATTGTCAATCGGGATGAAAATGGCTGATTAGGAAAGTAGAGGAGTAGGTGTTATGGCTACAAGTCGTCGCATTGAGCGTGTAGCTTCAATGATTAAACGGGAAGTCAGCCTGATGTTGCTGAACGGCATTAAGGACGATCGGGTAGGTGCGGGTATGGTTAGCGTTACCGACGTAATTGTTTCTGGAGACCTTCAGCATACAAAAATTTTTGTCAGCATCTACGGTACTGATGAGGCGAAGGCTGAAACTATGGAAGGTTTGAAATCTGCTACTAGCTACGTCCGCAACCAGTTGGGCCAACGGGTGCAACTGCGGCGGACGCCGGAAGTAGTATTTCTTGAAGACCGTTCTTTAGAACGGGGCGATAAAATGTTGATACTGCTGAATCAGCTTTCTGCCGATCGCAAACCGGGTATGTTTGATGACGAAGAATTGGCCGATGGCAATGAAAATGATGATGATGATGATGATGATTTAGAAGCAGACGAGGATTAGTGTCTGAAGGTAGTCAACAGCCCAAAGTCAACAGCCCAAAGTCAACAGTCAACAGTCAACAGTCAACAAACAATTCCTAATTTCCCATGATTGACAATCTTTCCTTACCAGAACTGGTGGCCCAGATGTTCGTGGTGCGCGCTTCTGGCTGCTTGTTCGACCACCAAATTCGCTATCCCGAATGGGAACCAACTGCCAGCAAACTCCGCTATTATCTGGAAAATTTGGGCGTCGGTGGGGTGATTTTGGTCGGGGGAAGTGCTGCGGAGTTGGCAGTTCGATCGCACCAATTGCAGTCTTGGGCCAAGTTTCCGCTGCTGCTGGCCGCTGATATTGAGGAAGGTGTCGGCCAGCGGTTCGCGGGGGCGACTTGGTTCGGGCCGCCGATGGCAATTGCCGAAGTGGCGCGGCACGATGCAGGTAAAGCCGATCGATATGCTGAACAAATGGGCGCTGTCACTGCGATCGAAGCTAGGGCGATCGGTCTCAATTGGATTCTCGCACCAGTGGTTGATGTTAACAACAATCCCGACAATCCTGTGATTAACGTCCGCGCTTTTGGCGAGACACCGGAAATTGTCGGGAAATTAGCCGCTGCGTTTATTCGAGGTGCAGGTGAGCACCCGGTTTTGACTACAGCTAAGCATTTTCCCGGCCACGGAGACACGGCGGTTGATTCTCACTTGGAATTGCCGGTTTTGCCGCATTCCCCAGGGAGATTGGCCCAGGTTGAGTTGCCTCCTTTTGTTGAGGCGATGGCGGCTGGGGTCGATGCTGTGATGAGTGCTCACTTGCTGATTCCGGCTTGGGATGCGGAGTGTCCTGCTACTCTTTCTCGCAAAATTTTGATTGGGAAGCTGCGAGAAGAGTTGGGATTTGAAGGTTTGATTGTGACGGATGCTTTGGTGATGGGTGCGATCGCCAATAAGTACGGCGCTAATGAAGCTGCTGTTTTGGCTGCTGAGGCTGGTGCTGATGTTTTGCTGATGCCGCTTGACCCGGAAGGGGCGATTCTTGCTGTCTGCGAAGCGGTCACTCAAGGGCGGCTTTCTATATCACAAATCAAGGAATCTGTCAAGCGCATTTGGAAAGCGAAAATAAAGGTGGGTTTGCCGATTTCTGACCCCCCCCAACCCCCCCTTGCTAAGGGGGGGAGCAAGAATTTAGAATCGATTTCTGACCCCCCCCAACCCCCCCTTGCTAAGGGGGGGAGCAAGAATTTAGAATTGATTTCTGACCCCCCCCAACCCCCCCTTGCTAAGGGGGGGAGCAAGAATTTAGAATCGATCGACTCGATCGACTTAAGTTTGCTGGCAAATCCTGATGCCAGGGCAACTGCTGCCGATATTTTGCGAGATTCTTTGAAATTTGGCGGCAATCTACCTTTGCAGGTTGCAAAACCCCCAGAAAACCAGGTTTTGCGGAATTTGATTGTTGTAGATGATGTTTTGGGGTGCGAGTTTTTGGGCAACCACACTCCGGCGATTGCCCTTCCCGAACAGTTTGGTTACGAATTGCAACTGATTGACGATCGCACAGGGGCGATCGCTGATAATACAGGTGCAGAGCATTTTTCTCCGACACTGCTGCAAATTTTCATTCGCGGCAATTGCTTCCGAGGCAGTGCTGGTTTGACCCAAGCAGCTCAAGATTGGTTTAAGAAATTATTAAAAACGGGAGAACTGCAAGCTGTGTTAATTTACGGCAGTCCCTACGTTTTAGAGCAATTTTTGCCACACTTGCCTCCGAGTCTTCCTTATGTATTTTGTTTTGGGCAGATGCCGGCAGCGCAATCTCTCGTTCTAGAAGTGCTATTCGGCATTGACGGAACTGGTAATGCTTGAGTTGCCCGACTTCTGAATCTTTCCTTTGCTGCTTGCTGGGGGAGGAGTTAAATTCATCAACCCGGTTTCTCGCGACAAATTCTGCCTTTGGTGGCGAAGTATCCAGAAACCGGGAATTGGACGCGGGTTCCTAAGTTCTCAATAGAGATTTCCAGCAGATCCGCCTGCTTGTGGGGACAATGTGCTGCTTCTCCACATCCTAAGACAGATCTCATCACTTATTGATAATTCGTATAATTTATTTTTATTTACGACAGTGAATTGTATAGCTGTATACGGACAAAATTTAACTTCCATATTCGTAAGTTTGGACTATATTATTACCAGGGCCATAAAATTTTTTAGTAAAACATTGAGGGCGCATTATGATTCACTCCACTATTCCCCAAATCCAATACTCTTTAGATGTGATCCAAGATGAAGCGCGTCACCTAGTCCACGAGGGCGTGCTGAGCCGCCAACAGCCTATATACACGCTTTGCCAATTCATTCCGCCTCGGGAATGGGCCTGTGTAGAGTGCGAATTAGAAAAATGCGACTTCTTGCTGCGCGATCGCATCGCCGACCTGATCGGTTCTGAACAATGGGACAATGACTAAAGTTTTGTTCTCTTAAATAAGTTTGCAAATAACTTTGCAAGTAAGTTGGCAAGTAAACTCCGGCTGTGTTAAAGACTCTTGATTCTTTAATACTGGGAATTTTCGGCGCGCAAATTTTCCAACTCGGCCCTCAGCGCTGCCATGTGTGCAGTTAATTCTTGAATCTCTAGCTTTACGTTAGGCTGTACAACCGACTCGGGAGGAGCATCAGTCGCTGCATCTGATTGCTTGGGCGAGACAGATTCGCTATCTGCATTCTCCCGATCGCCCGGTTGAGAGAAAATAGTATCTACAAAATTCCGGGCTTCTCGCTCAGTCATTTCTCCTTTCTCCAGCAGCTCATCGGCTAGCTGGCCAAAATCTGACTTCAGTTTGTCAAGATTTTCTTCTCGCTTCAGAGGATCTTGCAATGTTTCAATTAAAAAGGAAGTTGCACCTAAAGTTAGGTGAAATCCTGTTTGCAGCATTTGAGGCAGGTTGTCGGGATTCATCTAAAAATGCCGCTAGAACGTTTTTCTGAGTTTTTGGTTCGCTAGTTGCTCCCAAGTCGGGGCGTAAAGCCGCTTCTTAGCGCGAAGATGCTGGCGTTGTGGGTCGCGATCGCCCCGATTCAGGAAATATCAGCTTTTGGGGAGACGTTTTGCCGTTGTGCCAATACTAATCGTATCATTACTTCGTAAATTAATAAATGTCAAGTGTAAACTTTTATAACTAAGAATCGAGACTTTCCCACTGGAAGGCTCAGTCTATTTTAGATTTTAGATTTTAGATTTTAGATTTTAGATTGAACAGGACTTAGGCACTGCGACTAAAAAAAACCGGCGGCTGATTACCCGTGCGTAAGTCCTGTTCAATCCAGTTAAGGATACAGCGCCTCACCTGTGGAAGGGTCAAATATAAATAGTCGATCGAAGTCAAGCTGTACCGTCAGCCGATCGCCCGATCGCAAGCGAACACTCGCAGGTATTTGTAGCTGTACAGTAGTTTCAGCGCTCAACAAAGGCAAACTAGCCCGAATTAAAGTTTCTCGCCCCAGAGGTTCCACTACTTTTACCTCTACATCGAGAGGAACTTTTTCTAAAGCCCAAACATCGCTTTTCAAATCATCATCTTCTACTGCTTGTGGGGTAAAGATTTCTATATTTTCTGGACGGATGCCCAAATCAAATCCTTGTCCTTCTCTCGCCTGCAATTTTTTCTGAATTGAGGGCGGACAGGCTAAAGCTTGATTTCCTATTTGAAAGGAGTCGTTAGTATATATTACAGGCAAAATGTTCATGGCGGGATTGCCTAAAAATGTGGCAACCATGCGGTTAGCTGGTTTGGCATAAATGCTTTGCGGGTCTCCAATTTGTTGAATTTTTCCCCCATTTAAGACTACAATCTTATCAGCTAAAGTCATCGCTTCCACTTGATCGTGGGTGACGTAAATTGTGGTAATTCCCAGCCGTTGATGCAGTTGTTTGAGTT
This sequence comes from Microcoleus sp. N9_B4, assembly GCF_036701635.1. Lineage (NCBI taxonomy): Bacteria > Bacillati > Cyanobacteriota > Cyanophyceae > Oscillatoriales > Microcoleaceae > Microcoleus > Microcoleus sp. N9_B4. Next base: position 26,047 of record NZ_JAUBRC010000035.1, read on the forward strand.
CTGCTCTAGTGTCGTCTCGTAGTTGAGCATCGAGGTTAGAAAGCGGTTCATCTAAAAGAAATACTTTCGGTTCGCGGGCGATCGCCCTTCCCAGTGCTACGCGCTGCTGCTGTCCGCCTGATAGCTGTTTGGGCTTACGCTTGAGGAGATGGTCGATCGAGAGCGATCGGGCGACTGTTTCGACTCGTTCTTGGATTTTAGTTGGGTCAACATTCCGCATCCGCAATCCAAAAGCCAAGTTTTCTGCGACAGTCATGTGCGGGTAAAGCGCGTAATTTTGAAACACCATTGCAACATCCCGCTGTCTCGCCGGAATGTTGTTAACTAAATTATCTCCGATGTAAAGATTACCGGAAGTGGCGGTTTCTAAACCTGCAATTGTCCGCATAATTGTGGATTTCCCGCAGCCGGATGGCCCGACTAATACCCAAAATTCCCCGTCCGGGATTTTGAAGCTGATGTTTTCGATCGCGGTGACGTTTTGGTAGCGTCGGGTAATATTTTCTAAGCGAACATTTGCCATTTGTTAGTAGTTATTGGTTATTAGTTATTGGTTGTTGATTTTTACTTTTTGTCTTCAGAAAGCTTGGTTAATTCTAAAACTGTGCGGTCTAATTCTTCAACGATCGGCGTTAACTCAGCTTGGCGGAATGCTTCTACTAACGAACGATAATACCAGAGAGAACCTTCTTTTTTGCCTTTGAAGCGTTCCCAAACAGTATCGCCTAATTGACGGTAATCTTTCAGGATCGATCGGGCATTATAAAGTTTATCAGCAGCCGAGACTAATCTTACCGAGCCAGAAGCTGTAGAAATGCGATCGATATAAGCTTGTTTTCGCTGACGCCAAGGGGGTTTCGGCGTCGCGTCACTGTCGGTACAGCCGTCTACAATCGCTGTGACGGTATCGCCAAAGCGGCGGCGGATGGCTTCGCGGGTGGTGGCGCCGCCTTGATCTTCGATCGCATCGTGAAGCAAAGCTGCGATCGCCTCATCTTCATTTGCCCCATATTCTAAAGCTATACTAGCAGTGCCCAACAAATGGGCAATGTAGGGAACGCCGGAACCTTTGCGAACTTGGGTAGCGTGCAATTCGGCAGCATAGGTGAGGGCTTCAGAAAAACGGTTTGAGAGAATCATGAAAGTCACCTTTCTGAATTGCTATGATATATAAATTGTCGGGCTAAGTTGAAAAGACAAAATCTACCAAGTTCCATAAGATCGTAAAGATGCGATCGAGAGCGATCGCTTGTACAATTATAATCGTTAAAGAGAGGTTGCTAGCATGACAGCTACTATAATTATATCCAAAAATCCCGACCAAAACTCAGAGCCAGAATTACATCCCAAATTAGAAAATACACCCGAAATTTACCCAGAATCTCAGCCAGAAAAAGTCATATCTCTCGAAGAGTTTTTAGTCAAGCCTCCTGATAGAATGGAATGGGTTGACGGCAACTTAGTGGAGAAAACAGGAATGACATTCAAGCACGGTCTCGCTCAATCTAAACTATCTACATCCTGGAGAAATTACAAACATTCCAGCGGACAGGGAGGAGAAGTTCTTACAGAAGTCCTTTGCCGCACTGGCAAGCAGGGTCGCCGTCCCGATGTTGCTTACATCACTCCACAACTGCTGCCAGAATCAGGCAATTTTACAGCATTTTCCCAAAGTTTTCCTTTGATAGCGGAAGTTGCTTCCCCCGAAGATAGTGGCGAAGAGTTATTTGCGAAAGCTCAGGAATATTTGGAATCGGGATGTTTAGAAGTTTGGTTGCTATTTCCTGAAGCTAGATTGATATTTGTGAATGCAGGGCAGCGCTGGCTGTTGTTTAATGCGGATGAAGTTGTTAACACTCAAAAGGTACTTACAGGTTTTAGCGTAGCTGTGAGTGAACTGTTGGCTTGAGGAATGTGTCAAAGTAATTTATTAAAACCCTAAAAATAGCCCTTAAAAAATTGAAACTCAAGGTGATAAACTTTAGCTTAATGCGAGGTTTGATGAGAATATTGGAGCGAAAAAACCTAGTTTAATATCGCTTTACAGGTTAATTGGAACTATTGATAAATTAGATAGCGATTAAACTATAACGTTCCGCTTTTTCCAACCAACTCCAAGGCGTTTTCCTTGATTTTAAAGAGGCGGCAACTCAGCTTCATCATAATGGACGGGTAATCAATTTTTCTTAGTCTGTTACACGTTGGATTTTGCCGACTTATGGCGTTTACTCAGGAACTAAAGCAGCGGTATATCACTCTTTTGTCAATGCGTAAGTCCTATAATCAAGGAAAATCGCTGAAACCTAGTCCCTGATTAGAATAGCGCCGAGGGAGCCATTCCTGTAATTGAAGATGATCCTGATTTCCACTTTTCCTCCGCCTAGACAGATAAAAGAGCGATAGTTTTAATTATCGAGCTGCGTAAAATATTTAAATCTCAACTATCAACTAAAACAGGGCGGTGGCTAACAACAGCCACCGCCCTCAAGATAGTATTGCGCTATCTAAATCTGTGCTTACGCAGGAAGCAAGACTGAATCAATAATGTGGATGACACCATTATCAGCAGCAACATCGGCTGTTGTAACGGTAGAATCATTGATTTTGACGCCGTTGGAAGCATCAATTTTTACTTCTGAACCTTCAACTGTCTTGGCAGATGTCAGCTTGACTACATCAGCAGCCATAACTTTGCCAGAAACGACATGATAAGTCAAGATTTTTGTGAGCTTAGGAATGTCCTTAAGCAGTGCGTCTACAGTACCTGCGGGAAGCTTAGCAAAAGCTTCGTCAGTAGGTGCAAAAACTGTGAAGGGGCCAGCGCCTTTGAGAGTATCTACTAAACCAGCAGCTTTGACAGCAGCAACTAGGGTTGTAAAAGATCCAGCCGAAACGGCGGTATCAACGATATCAGCCAAGTGAGTCACCTAGTTTGTGTAATCTATAAATCACTATAACGCTAAAAAGTTAATTTAGCTACATTAATTTTTTCTCTAGTTCTGTCTGGTTTTCTGATTATTTAAGATAGCATTTTTTATTTAACTCATTTCATAAAATACCTATCTAAAGGTAGATATTTGTTTTGCCATTTTAGTGTATTTTAATTTATTGATGTAATCCTAAATACATTAGTAAGCCGATCGCCCGTGCTACGACATTTTGATTAACTTGGCAAAACATTCAACATTAAGCACAGCGCTAAGGCCCCGTAAAACCCACCACCCCGACTGATGGCAACAGTTTGGGAAATCCCGATCTAAACTGTTAACAACCACTAACTAACGGAAGGGTGACATGAGATACAAGCTACTAGGTCACAGCGGACTTCGCGTTTCGGAAATCTGCCTCGGAACCATGACTTTTGGGGAAGAGTGGGGTTGGGGCGGTTCCTACGACGAAAGCCGGAAAATGTTCGACGCCTTTGCAGAAGCCGGCGGCAATTTCATTGATACCGCGAATCTCTACACCAACGGTACTAGCGAAAAATATGTCGGTGAGTTCATCGCAGCCGATCGCGAAAAATGGGTAGTTGCCACTAAGTATAGCCTCAATATGAAGAATGGCGAAATCAACGGTTTCGGCAACCACCGCAAAAATATGGTACAAGCAGTAGAAGCAAGTTTGAAGCGGCTGCAAGTTGAATACATAGATTTGCTGTGGCTGCACGCTTGGGATTTTACCACACCCGTCGAAGAAGTAATGCGCGCTTTTGACGATTTGGTGCGCGCTGGCAAAGTTCTTTACATCGGCATTTCCGATACGCCGGCTTGGATTATTTCTCAAGCAAATACGATCGCCAATCTGCGCGGTTGGACACCATTTATCGGCTTGCAAATCGAGTATTCTTTAAAAGAGCGAACTCCTGAACGGGACTTGATCCCTATGGCAAAAGCCTTTGATATTGGCGTCACAGCTTGGAGTCCCTTAGCAGCCGGTTTGCTGACAGGAAAATACAACACTTCAGAAACAGCCAGCGAAGCTAAACGGCTGAATTCACCTGAATCGGGAAAAATTAACGAACGAGACCTCAAAATTGCTGACGAAGTTAGCAAAATAGCAGCCGAAATTGGCAAACCTGCTTCTCAAGTAGCCCTAAATTGGCTGCGACAACAGCCAGTCAAAGTTATTCCGATTGTGGGTTCGCGCAAACTCTCGCAACTTCAGGAAAATCTCGCTTGTTTGGAGTTTGAATTAACCCCGGAACAAATGCAGCAGTTAGACAAAGTAAGTGCAATTGAATTGGGTTTCCCTCACGATTTCTTAAAGAGTTCGACGGTGCAAGATTTTGCCTTTGGAGGGGGAATCGCCAAAATTGACAGCCGCCGACTGTAAAGTTGCTGCTATTTTCTAGTCGCGGGTTTACGTGGATATTTTGCGTTTGATTGCAGATATCGGCGAACCCGCCCTTAGAGGGATGATTGACATTTGTGCTGTGGGCGCGAGGTTAAACTGACGCCCACAGGGCAAATGTCATCATCTTGGTTTCTTGGCACAGACTCGCATAAAATCTTAGGTTTATCGTTGCCGTTACCTGTTTTCTTTGATATTGTTGAGATAGGTGATATTGTGTCAGTTTAACCCCACTGCATAAACTGTTAATTGTTAATCTATCGGAAGTAAGAAATCTTTGACGAAACCTTGTATATTAGGATACAAATTTTCCCTAATAGCGATCGGATGATTTAAAAAAAGCAAGGTTGGTCAAATCAAAAAGCAACATAAACTTGATGGCAAATTTTCTATCATCTTCAAATAAAGCAATAAAACTCGCTCTTGTTTCACCCCGTACCTGCCAGTTAAGAGTCATTTTACAAGGTAGATCGGCATTTTAACGGCTTTTGAACCCAGCTTGCTAGCTAGGTGTCTCCTGAGATAAAAGTCATCCTTCAGATAGAAGTTAGGGCAGAAAAACTGGGTTACATTTAACAACAATAGCAAGTCTAACAATATTAACTTATCTCTAAGTTTCAATTCTGAAAAAAGTAGATAAGCCTGTTTTTTTCGCAGCTAAACAGTTTCTTTGTTTGGCTCACTGAATGCGGCGCTTGCTCGTCAATAAAAGTTCTCAGATTTATGCTTGCGGCTTTTAGTAAGACACGGCTGAGAAATATATCCTATTGACCACTTTTAACTGACAAATTTTCATTGACAAATTCCAGAGGCTAATATGTCGCCCCCAGAAAACTCAGTAAACAATAATTATAGCAATAAAGATCGAGCATGGGAGATCCGATTTACCTCTATAGATCCAGCCAAATCGCCCTCTCAATTCGCTGCCTCGCCCGCATTGCGCGCCAACTTATCAAAAACTGAGGCTTTAGATGCACCAGATTTAGTTTGCCTGTCTCATTTGCGGTGGAATTTTGTCTATCAGCGTCCGCAACATCTCTTGAGCCGCTGTGCCAAAAAACGTCGCGTATTCTTTGTAGAAGAACCTGTGTTTAGCGCGGCTACAGATTGGTGGCTTGATGTCAGCATCCACGAAAGCGGAGTCTGGGTAATAGTACCCCACCTGAGCGAAGGAACCAGCGAAGCAACAGCACAAACTGCTCAGCAAGCCATGCTAGATGATTTGTTTCGAGCGGCAGAAATTAGCCAGTATATTCTGTGGTATTACACACCAATGGCTGTCAGTTTCACAAGCCACTTAAAGCCGCTAGCTCTAGTCTACGACTGCATGGATGAACTGTCAGCATTTCAAGGCGCGCACCCGGATTTAAAAGCCAATGAAAACCAATTATTAAAGCGCGCCAGCGTAGTATTTACCGGGGGACACAACCTTTACGAAGCTAAACAGCACCAGCACCCCAACATTCACCCCTTCCCTAGCAGCATCGAAAAAGAACACTTTGCGACAGCCAGGAATCTTTCAGAAGAACCGGCGGATCAAAAAGATATTCCTCACCCGCGTTTGGGATTTTATGGCGTCATAGACGAACGCATGGATATCGAACTGCTGGCGGGCATGGCCCAAGCAAGGCCAGACTGGCATTTAGTCATCATTGGCCCGGTGGTGAAAATCGATCCGACAACTCTGCCAACTCACCCAAATATCCACTATCTCGGCGGCAAATCTTATCAAGAATTGCCAGCGTATCTTGGCGGATGGGATATCGCCATGCTGCCTTTTGCGATTAACGAATCGACTAAGTTTATTAGTCCGACGAAAACTCCAGAATACCTCGCTGCCGGCAAACCTGTGATTTCTACTCCTATCCGCGACGTGGTGCGGCCTTACGGAGACAACGGCTTGGTTCGGATTGCTAGCAATTCGGAAGAATTCGTTGCTTGTGCCCAAGAAATCCTCAGCGAAAGTTCGGACGTTCGCACCAAGTGGCTGAGTGAAGTAGATGCCTTTTTAGCAGACAATTCTTGGGACAATACCTGGGGCGAAATGCTGGGGTTGATCGAAAGTGCGATCGAAGGCACAAGGCAGAAGTCATTAGTCAGTAGTCATTAGTCAGTAGTCAGTAGTCAGTTGGCTGTTGGCTGTTGACTGTTGGTTATTTGTGAGTTGTTACCAATGCCCAATGCCCAATGCCCAATGCCCAATGCCCAATTACCAATTACCAATTCCCAATTACCTTACTAAAAATCAGAGGTGTTTTAATGTTTGACTATTTAATCGTCGGAGCGGGATTTGCAGGTAGCGTCATTGCCGAAAGACTCGCAAATGAAGCCGGAAAAACAGTCCTGATAATTGATACCCGCAACCACATCGGCGGCAACGCATACGATCACTACGACAATCATGGCATCCTCGTACACAAATACGGCCCCCACATTTTTCACACCAATTCGCGCCCTGTTTTCGAGTATCTTTCGCGGTTCACAGACTGGCGGCCCTACGAACACCGCGTCCTCGCCAGTGTTGACGGTCAACTGCTGCCAATTCCGATCAATCTCAACACCGTAAACAAACTTTACGGACTGAATCTCACCTCATTTGAAGTTGAAGATTTCTTTGCGAAAGTAGCAGAACCAAAGGATTACATTCGCACTTCCGAAGATGTAGTTGTCAGCAAAGTCGGTCGCGAACTTTACGAGAAATTCTTCCGCAACTACACCCGCAAACAGTGGGGAATGGACCCGTCGGAACTCGACAACTCAGTGATTGCGCGCGTACCTACTCGCACTAACCGGGACGATCGCTATTTTACCGATACCTATCAAGCAATGCCCCTGCACGGCTACACTCGGATGTTTGAAAAGATGCTTTCTCACCCAAACATCAAGGTGATGCTGAATACCGACTACCGGGAGATTGAGGGTTTTATCCCTTACGGGGAAATGATTTACACCGGGCCAGTCGATTCCTATTTCAATTATTGCTACGGCAAACTTCCTTACCGTTCCTTGGAATTTAAGCACGAAACGCTGAACGTACCTGTACACCAAGAAGCACCGGTGGTAAATTACCCTAACGAGCATTTATATACTCGCTGTACCGAGTTTAAATACCTCACCGGACAAGAGCATCTAAAAACTAGCATTGTCTACGAATATCCCCAAGCTGAGGGAGACCCTTACTACCCAGTTCCGCGTCCAGAAAATGCCGAAATTTACAAGAAATATAAGGCATTGGCTGATGCAACTCCGGGAGTTTCTTTCGTGGGAAGGCTGGCCACTTACAGGTATTACAACATGGATCAAGTGGTTGCTCAAGCTCTGACAACTTACACACAAATTACTACCAAGCCGATGATTGAATTGGTAGAAAATGTTAACGGTTCTGCCTCTAATGTAAGCTCATCCAATGGAGTTGCCCCTCGCCCAGCCGCAGCTTCTCTAGAAGTCGCTGCTGTCAACAACGGCAACGGCAACGGCAACATCAAATCTGTTAGCAAGTAGCTGGAAGTTGCGAGTTCCTGGTAAAAAGGTAAGGTGCTGATGGAGCACCTTACTAGGTTTTTATCAAAAGTTATTTAATAATTCAAACAAGCATTGAGGTAAAAATGAACGTTATCGTTAAAATAGTTTTGTCTCATGAGGTTTTGGAAGTTTCTCAATTTGCTCAGTTTCAGAAAGAAATACAGCGCCTCATTGAAAGCGGTGGCAAAATTCTTATGCTGGATTTTTCAAAAATAAATTTCCTGAAAAATTCCGAGTTAATGGCTGTAGTGGCGATCGTGAAATTAGTTAGAGACAGCGAATGTATACTTTTGATATCTGCCATGAGCGAACAAGTTAGAATTCTATTTGAACTCACGGGACTACAGCAAATATTTCAGTGTTTGCCGTTTGCAGAAGAATTTTATCTCAAAAGTGAGCTAACTGAACCGTTAGAAGGTTTGCCAAGTCTAGCTAGCTAGAGGGAGAGGGGGGGAGGGGGGTATACGAAAAATCTTCCTGGTTTTTTCTTCCTGGTTTATTGTTTCTTCTTCTGACTAATGACTTCAGCACAAGAGAGCCTTCAGATGAGGCTGTTTTAATGGGCAGAACTTTTGCAAATTAATCAGCAAAAAACTTGTCAAAGTGGTGGTAATTGTAGCTAACCTATAAATATAACTTTGGGTAGATGTGCCGATGAGTTGGTTAGGTAGAGAACTAGAAAACTGCGAGATAGAAGAGTCTGCAACTCTTGATAGTAAGGTGACAGTTCAAGGACGGAAAACAGGTTATCCGCGCCCCCAACTGCGCCGGAGCAACTGGATTTGTCTCAATGGTCAGTGGAGGTTTGCTTACGATGACGCGGGCCACTGTGTGCAGCCGATCGATATTTCGGAGTGGACTCACACTATAGAAGTGCCGTTTGCTCCAGAATCCGCAAAAAGCGGGATCGGCGACACGAATTTTCACGCCAACTGCTGGTATGAACGCGAATTTGACGTACCCCACACAGAAGGCAGAGTTCTCCTCCACTTTGGGGCCGTAGACTACCGCGCCCGCGTCTGGGTGAACGGTCAGTTTGTCATAGAACACGAAGGCGGACACACTCCTTTCACCGCAGACATTACAGCAGTTGTGAACCTCAACGGGCAGCAGCGGGTGACAGTCTGGGCCCACGACGACCCGCAAGATTTGGAGCAACCACGCGGCAAGCAAGACTGGCAAATAGAGCCCCACAGTATTTGGTATCCGCGCACGACCGGTATTTGGCAGACAGTCTGGGTAGAATTGGTGCCTCACACTTATATCGAGCGCATCCGCTGGACTCCGCAGTTTGAACGCTGGGAAATCGGTTTTGAAGCGTTTGTCGCGGGCGATCGCCAGTCGGGAATCCAGATTAAAGTTAAACTGTCGATCGGCTGTTTGCTGCTAGTCAACGACACCTACGAAGTTATCAACGGCGAAATCCACCGCCGCATCGCCCTCTCAGACCCTGGTATCGACGACTACCGCAACGAACTGCTGTGGAGTCCCGAAAAGCCGACGCTAATTAACGCTCAAGTGCAGTTGTGGGCCGACGGCAAACTACTCGACGAGATTAAATCCTACACCGCCATGCGGACTGTCAGCATCCAGCGCGATCGCTTCATGCTAAACGGCCGCCCCTACTACTTGCGACTGGTACTCGACCAAGGCTACTGGCCAGACACCCTGATGACTGCACCCTCCGACGAAGCTTTGCGCCACGATGTCGAATTAGTCAAAGCAATGGGTTTCAACGGCGTCCGCAAGCACCAAAAAATCGAAGACCCCCGATTTTTGTACTGGGCAGACGTGCTGGGGCTCCTAGTTTGGGAAGAAATGCCCAGCGCCTACCGCTTCACTCCCAAAGCCGTGCAACGGCTGACGCGGGAGTGGACAGAAGTCATCGACCGCGACGGCAGCCACCCCTGTATCGTAGTCTGGGTGCCGTTCAACGAATCCTGGGGAGTTCCGAATTTAGTCGAAGCCGCAGCCCACCGCAACTACGTGCAAGCGCTGTATTTCTTGACCAAAACCCTCGATCCGACTCGCCCCGTCATCGGTAACGACGGCTGGGAAAGCATCGATACCGACATCCTGGCGATTCACGACTACGACAACAACCCGCAAACCCTAGCCAAGCGCTACGGGCCCGAAGTCCAGCTAGCCGATTTGTTCGATCGCGGGCGTCCCGGCGGGCGAGTCCTCACCCTCGACGGCCACCCGCACCAAGGACAGCCGATGATGCTGACAGAATTTGGTGGCATTGCCTGCGCCGGTCGCGAAAACCCTGATTTTTACAGGGTTTGGGGCTACGTGCGCGCGTCGGACACGATCGAACTGCAAAGGCGCTACTGCGCGCTGTTGAAGGTGGTAAACCGAGTGGAAATGTTCAGCGGATTTTGTTACACGCAGTTAACCGATACTTTCCAAGAAGCTAACGGTTTGCTGTATGCCGATCGCACTCCCAAGTTTCCCCTAGAGGTGATCGCGGCGGCAACTCTCGGCTGGGATATTCCCGAAGAAAGTTCACAGCCGCAAGCTATTACTCAGTGCTAATCAGGCATGGGGCATGGGGCATGGGGCATGGGGGATCGGTTATTAGTTATTAGTTATTAGTTATTAGTTAACAATTACCAATTTCTAAATTCCTAATGCCCAATGCCCAATGCCCAATGCCCAATGCCCAATGCCCAATGCCCAATGACCCATTACCCATTCGATTGATGTTTCAAAGTTTTTTCATGGGCGGTTTTGAATGTTCCACCCACAAATTGCTATCAGGAAAGCGTCTCGACGTAACCGCCGCTACTGGCCACGATAAATTTGCAGTCGCCGACTACCAGCGATTGCAACAGCAAGGCATTTACACAGTCCGCGAAGGCCTCCGCTGGCACTTAATTGAACAGTCGCCCGGAAAATACGATTTTTCCAGTTCCCTGCCAATTATCCGCGCCGCCCGCGACATGAAAATGCAGGTAATTTGGGATTTGTTTCACTACGGCTGGCCTGACGATATTGATATTTTCAGTCCCGAATTTGTGTCCAGGTTTGCAAGCATGGTGCGCGCTTTTATGGAAGTGCTAACTGAGGAAACAGACCAAACACCTTTTGTAACACCTGTCAATGAAATTTCATTTATTGCTTGGGCCGGCGGCGATGTCGCCTACATCAATCCGTTTGCGAAAGGGCGGGGAGACGAGCTCAAAATCCAGTTAATCAAAGCTGCGATCGCAGCGATAGAATCAGTTTGGGAAGTCAATCCCAGCACTCGCATCGTTCAAATCGATCCCACAATTAACATTATTGCCGATCCTGACAAACCGGAGGATCGGGACGCAGCGGAAGGTTATCGCTTATCTCAATATCAAGCTTGGGATATGTTAGCTGGACGTTTTCGCCCGGAACTGGGCGGTAAGGAAAAATATCTCGATATTATTGGGGTGAATTATTACGATCGCAATCAGTGGATTCACAATGAAGAGCCGATGAAATACACCGATCCGCTGTACCGCCCGTTTCGCGAACTGCTGCAAGAAGTGTTTGAGCGCTACGGCCGCCCCTTATTCGTAGCAGAAACAGGCACTGAAGACGATTTTAGACCTGTCTGGTTTAATTATGTGTGCACTGAGGTAATGGCGGCGATGAAAGCAGGAGTTCCGATAGAGGGAATCTGCTTGTATCCGATTGTTAACCATCCGGGTTGGGACGACGATAGGCACTGTTACAATGGTTTGTGGGATTATTGCAATGAATCGGGCGATCGGGAAATTTACCAGCCTTTGGCGGATGAATTGCAGTTTCAAAGGCAGCAGATTGAACCGTTGCTGAAGTTGCAGGATTGATGATTGTTATATAATAATGAAACCCAACAACAGTTGATGTTGGGTTTCACTAAGTTCAACCCAACCTACTACAGGAATTTCGATCGAGCGGACACGATCTAATATCCCTTCTCACAACTTTGTATGTAATCTATCCCACATCTTCGTTTTAAACTTTTTCACTTTGCCTGGCTTTTGCTTCCAACTCTGCCATTTTTGTCATCCTTAGTTCATGTAATGTCTTCTTAATCGAACTAAGCATTGCCCATTCATAAATATTTATAGAAGACCAACCAGTAACTTTCTTTCCCCAATTATTATAGGAGATTTCTTCCCCATTAAATCTGACAAATGTATCATCAATTATTATAGCTTCAGAGCTTTCAAAATTTTTAATTTCAAGGCTATCCCCAGCTTTGATTAATTCCCACTCAAACAACTGGTCCATTCGAGGTAGCCAAGTTCTATTAAAGGCAGAAGCAGTGGATATAATTTCTTCCTTGATTGTAGAAGATTCTCCGGCTAAACCCACGTAAAAATCATCCAGTTGTGCCGGAGGCAAAATTTTCTCAATACTCAAAAAACCTTGCTCTCCTATAAAAACAGGAGTGATATTAAGACAGATAGCGTCTACCCCATTTGCAATCAACCAAGCAACAGCAGAAAGGGTTTGCTCATCAAAGGATGAGGCTATAAGTATTATTCGTTGTTTTTTGTTAAAGGTTTTGAGTGCGTCATTGCTTGACAAGAATTTATTCAACTCTCGTCTCGCTTTTTCACTAGGAGTCAAATCACCTAATTCATACTCATCTTTGTGGATCTCGATATACGAACTATAGACCAACTCTACAAGGGATTCAGGTGTAGAAATTTTGGCATAACTCGCGGCATACCTGATAGCTTGAAATTCAAAAGGTTCTTTTCTGGCTTTGATGTCTTGTACGTCGCGTTTAATCTCGATTAGAACAATATTGCCATCTGCATCGATGGCAGTCAGGTCGCTAATCCCGTTACTCGCATTACGAACTTGTTGACCTACAACTAGAAGAGTTTGGTCATCCCCAAAGAGCAAATTAATGTTTTTGCGTAAGAACTCTTCAATATGTCTTTCCTGTAAGTTTAAGTCTTTAAAGTTTCTAACTTTTATTTCTATTGCTTCGTTCCTTTGGATGCCGCTGTGGTCGAAAGTAACAGGTATGTACATCGCACTCCCTTTGCTGCTATTAGCTGTCTAAGTGTTCAACTATATTGAGCCCATGTATCCGCTCAATAATCCGGGGTAAATCGCTCAACTATGCACCAGGAACCAAACTAAATCAAGCCGATTTTTGCCGTTGCTGCGGGATCTCACGTGTCTTCTCAGCAAAAACCCGGTTTCTGGCTATCCGTGCGTAAGTCCTAATAGCAATAAGGGCGGGCAAATGCCCACCCTACATACTAGATATCGATTTGATATCAGAGTTAAATTTTCAATACCCCCAGGGGAATTCGAATCCCCGTCGCATCCGTGAAAGGGATGTGTCCTAGGCCTCTAGACGATGGGGGCGCGTCGTTGCGTTTGCTTGTGTTCCGCACCTTTATTACCTTAACTAATCTTTCCCAATCTGTCAACTACTTTGCGAAACTTTTTTTTCTACTCGTCCCAAAGCTCGTCACAGTAGGCTTTGAGGATGGCGGCGCAATTGCCGATCGCCCCGAGATGAGCAATTTCAAAGCCGTGGGTGTTCTGGGTGGGGAAAGCCAAACAAGCGGCGCGGGCTACGTGGCCGAACTTCATCGCGATCGAAGCATCGCTCCCAAAACCGCTAATTACCGCCAACTGCACCTCTACATCCGATGCTGCGGCGGCGGCGCGCAATTGGGCGTTCAATCCTTCATCGTAGACTCCGTAGCCGTCCTGAACCAGCAAAACCGGGTTTTCGCCGTCACGAATCGGGTATTCCGGTGCCAGAGGGCAAATTTCCAAAGCGATCAGCGCGTCCAACGGCTGGCGCTGGGTGAAATACAAAGCTCCGATCGCCCCAACCTCCTCCTTCGCCGACGCTACCAAATAAACATTCACCGCAGGCTCTTTCAAACATTCCGCCAGAGCCAGCAAAATCGCCACTGAAGCCTTGTTGTCCAGAGTGTAGCTCGCGATCCAATCCTTCAACCGCAGCGGGCGCTTGCGGTGCTTTCCCACCACCATCCGCGTGCCCGGTCGAATTCCGGCCTCGGCTAATTCCTCGGCGGTACACTTAGTTTCAATCCAGGCATTTTCCCACTTTAAAGAAACATCTTCCTGCTGAGCTTTCTGAGGAGATTCGTGAGAAACATGGCGGGAACCAAAGCTGAGAATGCCGCTAATTGTTTGCTTGTCTCCGAGCAAATCCACCACGCCTTCGCCGTAAATCCAAGGAAACGAGCCGCCCAATCTGCGGACTTCCACCCGGCCACTCTCGCCTATTGTTTTAACTAGGGCGCCAATTTCGTCTTTGTGGGCGGTAATGGCGATCGACTTTTCGGGATTGCGACCCTTAATTAGGGCGATCGCATTGTCCGCGCGATCGAGCCAAGCATTCACTCCTAGGGCGGCGAATTTTTCCATCAACCGCTGGTTAATTTCCGATTCCGCACCGCTGGGTGAGTGCAGCATTACTAATTCTTCGATTGTTTGGAACAGGCGATCGAACTCTAACATTTTTGATTTTCGTTTTTAGGAGCGAATTTTGACATATATTAAAGCAGATTTACTCTCTATTTCCCCGGCGGTACACTTAGTTTTAATTCAGGCATTTTCCCACTTTAAAGAAACATCTTCCTGCTGAGCTTTTTGAGGAGCGTAGGAATGAAGCAATTGGAGGCAGCAAAGGGCGATTGAGTAACAAGATTCATGCGAGCGCGTGGATGCGTTGGGCAATCCGTTGGGGTTTCACTTCACCCCCGACAAACTGGTGACGCGAGTAGGAGGCGACCAACTGCAGCCATTACTGGTGGCGGATACACTGCTGGCTAACAAGGGCTATGATCCTGATCAGCGTGTGATTGACCGCCTCAAATCCGAGGGCAAGACCACCGTGATTTCACCTCGCCGCAATTGCAAGACCCTGGAAACTTACGATGCTCAATTGTACAAAGCCCGTCATTTGATTGAGAACTTTTTTCCCAAGCTGAAGCAGTATCCGGCAATCGCGACGCGCTGTCACCCTAGGGCGGTGAACTTTCCGGCGTGCGATTCTTCTGGCTGCTGCGGTCATCTGGTTGAATTGATGACACCCCCTAAATTAACTTGACAGTGCCGTAAACTAATATGCCTGACTTCTTGAGCACCTTCTTTTCTAATAATTTCATTCCTCACGGGCATTGTTACCTCTGGAAACCGGAGTTAGTCTGGCTGCACATAACGTCCGATGCCTTGACTACCCTCGCTTATTACTCGGTGGCGGTTGCCATTGTTTACTTTACAAATGAGCGTAAGGATCTGCCTGCCGACACGGTGACGCTGCTGGTGGGTTTCTTTTTTATCTTTGCCTTATGTGGCACGACGCACCTGATGGAAATAGTGACACTTTGGCACCCCATTTATTGGGTTTCAGGACTGATCAAAGCTATCACTGGTGTTTGGTCTTTCTATACGTTCACCTTTTTATTGATTCCCTTAATTCCAGTGGCACTCGATACGCCCAGTCCAGCCCAACTTGCCCTTACAAACCAGGAACTAGAAGAGAGTCGCCGCCGTATCCAGGCGATTAATGTGGAGCTAGAGCAACGGGTGCAGGAACGCACTGCCCAACTGGAAGCTTCTAATCGCACCAAAGATGAATTATTGATGCGTGAACAAATAATTCGGGCAGAGGCAGAGGCAGCCAACCGTGCCAAGGATGAGTTTCTCTCGATTCTTTCTCATGAACTCAGAACTCCTCTCAACGCCATCTTAGGGTGGTCAACGATGTTACGGCAGAAAAACCTGAGTGAGGATAAGGTGGCGCGGGCTTTGGAGACGATCGAGCGAAACGCGAAGTCTCAAGCCCAGCTCATCGAAGACATCCTGGATGTTTCTCGCATCATCACAGGTAAACTGCGCCTCCGAGTCCGTCCTGTCAACCTCGTGTCGGTGATTGAATCGGCGATTGAGTCTGTACAGTTGGCGGCTGAGGCAAAGTCAATTCGCCTGCAAAGCGTGCTCGATTCTGAAGTTGCCCCGCTCTTGGGTGATGCCGATAGGTTGCAGCAAGTTGTGTGGAATCTACTTTCTAATGCCCTCAAATTTACGCCTAAAGACGGGCGAGTCCAGATTCGTTTGCAGCGGGTTAATTCCCATGTTGAAATTACTGTCAGCGATACTGGGGCAGGCATCAGCTCGGAATTTCTACCGTTTGTCTTTGATCGCTTCAGCCAGCACGACAGCACGACTACTCGCAGTTATGGGGGGTTGGGTTTAGGGTTAGCCATTGTGCGTCAATTAGTTGAATTACATGGCGGGACTGTAACGGTAGTGAGTCCAGGGATAGGACAGGGGACGACCTTTACAGTCAAACTGCCCGTGATGATTATCCATCTACCACCGAGCGATCCAGAGCCATTAAACTCGATCGTCGAGGCGCATGGGAGGTTTCAGGCCTCGCCGACCCTTGAAGGCTTACAAATCTTAGTTGTAGAGGACGAGGCTGACGCGCTAGAGTTGCTGAGCACGATTCTCGAAAAGTATGGTGCTGATGTCATGGCTGTGGCTTCCGTCAAGGAGGCCTTGACCATTATCGAAACCGGAACCGATCGCAGCCCCGATGTTTTAGTGAGCGATATTGGGATGCCGGATGAGGATGGCTACTCGCTGATCCGCAAGTTGCGTCAACTTGAAGCGCTGCGGGGCGGTAGGCTACCCGCGATCGCGCTGACGGCTTATGCCCGAAATGACGATCGTCAGCAGGCACTATTAGCCGGTTTTCAGATGCATTTGACCAAACCCGTAGATGCTGCCGAGTTAGTGGCGGTGGTGGCCAGCCTCACCGGACGTATAAGCAGGTACTAAAACCCAGGTGTTCAAGATTCAGGCAAAAAGTCTACTGTGTCAAAAATAGGAAGCACTCTGAGTTGTTATCGAGTAGAGCCTGCATCAGTGCTAGATTCTCTAGGGTGCGAATTTCGTCTTTGTCAGCGGTAATGGCGATCGACTTTTGGGGATTGCGGTCGGGAATTAGGGCGATCGCATTGTTTGCACGATCGAGCCAAGCATTCACTCGCGGGCTGGCGAATTTTTCCCTCAACCGCTAGTTAATTTCCGACTCCCCAGCCCTGGGAAGGTGGAGCATTACTAACTCTTCAATTGTTGGGAGCAGTCCATCGAACTCTAACATTTTTCAATTCCGTGTTTTGAAGCGCATTTTGACATATATTAAAGCATATTTACTCTCGATTTCCTCTTCTTATGAACAAAAAAATAACTCTCTGTAATGATGTCTAGCGCCTTCTCAACAAACTCGCAATCAGCCGGATTTGTTGACTAAAACTCTTCCCTTCAGGTTCAATTTCCAGACTTAAACTCGATTTACAAGCGGTGCAAAATGTGAATTATTACCTACAGGCTTTTCCATCATCTAACGTTATTTTAAAATTAAAACAAATCTCCATCTCTCCCTATGCTTGTCCATAAACTTCAGCAACTCGTGCAGCGCCAAATTCGAGCCAAAAAGTTAGGGATTAAATTTAACAGAGTTGCTAATACCATTTCTCTAAAATCGTGCAACACTCTTCGACCCCCCCTAGCCCCCCCTTGCTAAGGGGGGGACAAGAATACTGTTGCATTCTTTTTTAAAATTGGTATAACTTTCAATTGCCCGAACAATTAATTGTGCAAGGAAAACTGCATCAAGTAAACGTGCCTTCAGAGAAAGGCATGGACGGAGAATTTATAGAAGTGCTTTTAGACGACTGCTACGGAGTCGAGCAACTATCTGAATCGCTGATGACAATTATTGATATTGGAGCCAATGTGGGCTTATTTCCGATTGCTGCGAGGAACAGGTTTCCCCAGGCCGTAATTCACGCCTACGAAGCTAATCCATACCTAGAAAATTACCTCAAACATCAATCTCAAATCGCAAATTTTACATATTTTATGGAAGCAGTAGGAGACCGAGATGGTAAAGTAGTCCTCGACATTCGGGAAGTTTCGGGAAAAACCCGATCGACAGTTAGCGAAAGCGGCGAAATACCAATGATATCATTTCGCAGGGCGATCGAGCGAATTGGTGGTAACGTCGATTTAGCCAAAGTAGACTGCGAAGGTGCAGAAGGGCTGTTATTTGAAGATCGAGATACTTGGCAACTTGTGCAAAACCTTTCTTTATAATATCACTTGTGGTCTGGTCACACTCACGCGGAAACCCGACAAATTATTGAAGACTTAGGATTTCGGATCGGAAAGCAAATACCAATAGATAAATGGTACGGCTCGATTTTAGCATCCCGAACCTGCAACCCTCAAGGATATAGCAGATGTTGAAGAAGGAAGTTCGGCAACGGATTCGCTTTCTTCTGATGTAACGGAGCTCAGAAAGAAAGTTGGTTGTGCTGGAGTTGTGGCGATAAGTTACAGCAGAGGGATATTAGGGTTTGGATCACGGGCTTACAGTGGCATTTTTTTTTGCGGAGTGGTATAACTACTCGGAATCCACAAATATGGCAATTCGTCAAGCGTTGGTGGGAGATGGCAAATTACTGTTGGGTAGAGAAAAATCTACAGGAAGTATCGAAGTGCCTGTACCATTCGCCTTGCCAGCAGCAGGATCAGGCTGGTAAAGTTGGATACGATCGCGCCCAAGTCGTTTAGCTTGATAAAGCGCTTGGTCGGCTGCTGCAATCAGAATTTCGGCTCCAGATTCAGATCCAGGAACAATACTCGCTACGCCCAGGCTGAGAGTGACGTACGGGCTCACCTGAGAACCAGCGTGCGGAAGCTGCAAAGCTGCGATTTTGAGCTGTATGTGTTCGGCTACCAGCACAGCGCCTTGGATCGCGGTATTGGGCAAAATAACGGCAAATTCTTCGCCTCCGTAGCGAGCTACTAAATCGGCGGGGCGATTGACTGCATTGCTGATCGCTGCGGCGACTTGTCGCAAACATTCGTCTCCGCCTTGATGCCCGTAAGTATCGTTGTAACTTTTAAAAGAATCAATATCGCACAGAATTAGGGACATGGGCGTTTGTTCCCGCGCTTGTCTGCGCCACTCCATTTCTAAATACTGATCGAAACGGCGGCGGTTTGCTAGCTGCGTGAGTTCGTCTAAAGTTGCCAAACGCTCTAACTTGAGGTTGGCGGCTTGCAACTGCTGGTATAGTTCTGCTTGCTTGATGGCGATCGCCAACTGGGTGGCCAGAGAAGACAGCAACTCTACTTCTAACTGCATCCACTGCCGGGGACTGCATTGGTGGGCCATCAGCAGCCCCCACAACTCTTCTCCTTGCACTAAAGGCACTACCAAATAAGCTCTCACCGCGAATTGTGCGAGCAAGTCAATTTGATATTGCGGCAAATCCGCGGCCAAGACATCGGCGATCGGTCGGATCGCTCGATGTTGGTACGCTTCGAGATAGAACTCGTCAAAACAGAAATTTTCCAAGGTTTCTCCCAGCATCGGCCGGCAGTTGGCAGCTACAGATTCCACTGTCACCGCCCCCGTCGCCGGGCCGGCGCAGAGACAGCCTTTACAGAAGTTGAAGCGGACGATCATCACTCGATCGGCCTGAAGAAACTGGCGCACTTCTGTGACAGTCGTGTTGAGCACTTCGCCCAAATCCAGAGACTGGCGGATGTGCTGAGTAATCGTCGCCATCAGCAGTTCTCGTTCGTTCTGCTGCCGCAGCGTCTCTTCTGCCCGCTTGTACTCGGTGATATCTTGAGCAGTGCCGAAAATTTGTTTGGGGCAGCCGTCGGCTGTGCGGGCGAAAACTTGGTCGCGGCAGCGAAACCAGCGCCATTCGCCCGATCGATGTTTGAGGCGATACTCCAACTCCAAAATATGCCCGTCTTGGGTCGAGGGAAATTTTTGCTGATGGGCTTTGAGCCTCGGCAAATCTTCTGGGTACACCAAACTGGAGTACAAAGCAGTTTGCATCTGTAAAATTTCGTAGGGAGTGTAGCCCAGCAATTTAGAAGCTTGACCGTTGACATAAACGTTTCGCTGTTCGGTCAAATCGTAGATGTACAGTAAATAAGGCGCCGCGTCAGCAATCTGCTGGATGAAATGCTGGCTCGATCGCAATTCTTCCTCCACCCGCTGACGCACTTGCACTTCTTCCAAAGCTTGATCCCGCATTGTGCGGTAAGCTTGGATGCGATGGGTGAGGTCGGTCACGTCTTGAATCACCAGCAGCGCGTAGAACGATGGGGAATTGACGCCCGGCCATATTGATGACGAAACTGAGGGTGGAGATTCCCTAGACACAAAAGCACTTCTTGGTGATCCGACTCCGACAGTACCGTCTGGTTTTAACTCAAGAGTCTGGAGAACCCAGTCTCTAATCTCCTGTTCTTCTATGCCGGCCTCTAGGGCTGGCACAGCAGTCACAGTAGTTTGCTGAATTCGCTGTTGGCCGTCTTGCCAAGTTGCCGGAATCAGGTGTTTGTGAATTTGAGAAGAAAAAATTGTTGGTGGGCCTCCTGCAAAGATTTGCTTGAAGCGAGTGGCGTACTTTAGCTGACTGAGGTGAGGAAAATGAGTTGTGATCTTTGTTCCCAATATTTGGCTGCGGGGAATTTTTGTCCACTCTTCCAGACAAGTGTTCCAAAACAGCACCACAAAATCATCTTGCAGCAAGCAGGCGCCGACTGGTACGCTGTCGAGAACCCCAAACTTTTCCTTAATACTTTTGCTTTCCTCAATCATAGACCCCCGGCAAGTTGATTGATAGCAGTCAACAAGGTGTCAAAGGAATTAACATTGAAAATAAGAATAATATCTCCTTCAATGTGAAGCCTTTCAATCATAAAACTGGTCTGGGCTAATAAAACAACTGTATCAGTAGCTAAACCGCCAGAGATCAGCAAACTAGCAATCGTCCCTTCGCTATAAGTGGGAATTGAGTAGTTCAGGCGCTGCTGAAGTACGTTGCTGATTGCACCCATAACCCCGTTAATTACAATATTTCCCACTTCACTCAGCGTACCAATTTTGACTGAATCGAGATCGTGAGTTCCAACTTCTTCCCCTGTGAGCATGGTCACCAGCAAGGCAGCGCTGTTGGTGGGAAAGACTAGCTGGGCAATGCCTCCAAAGGAGCCTGTGAATTTGAGCTGGACGGCGGCGATTTGCTCGCCGTTGAGGTGCTGCTCTAACTCTTCTTCCACGTCGGTGGGAGTCAGAATTTGAAGGTAGGGGATTTGCAAGCGAATCGGGGAGTCGATCATGTCGTTCAAAACCCCTGCGGCTTGACCGATCCCGATGTTGACGAGTTCCTGCAAAGCATCGAGCTGTCGAGTGCTTAATTTCATTGGGTGCCCTCCTGGCTGACACTGAGAGCTTTTTTGATCCACCCGATTAGTTCGTCTGAGTTGGGCATTTTGTGAATGACAGCCATCGCTCCGAGTTCCATGCACTCGGAGCGGGTGCTTGCTTGGATGTCTGCGGTAATTACGATCACTGGAATTTTATATCCTCGATCGCGCATGGCTTGCAGGACTTCCCGACCTTCCATTTCCGGCATCAGCAGATCTAAGAGCATACAGTTTGGGGTTTTAGTGCCGAGCAGTTCTAGAGCTTCAGGGCCGCTGGATGCTTCCCAAGTCTCGTATCCTTCTGCTCGGAGAATTTTGCAGATTACCCTGCGAGTCAACCACGAATCTTCGACAACGAGAATTGATGTCACTACGTTCTCCTCCTTCTATTGTTAGGACTGACCGGTATTGCAGGTACTGCTTTTATCTTGACATTAATTTAAAGTGCGGGGACGGTGTGCGATCGAGCTTGACTCGGAATTCCTGTTCTTAAAAACTAACGCATTAATGTGTTGGATAGTTTAGTATCTTGAACTATGTGAAGAAAAAACCCGGTTTCTGAATGAAACCAGGTTTGCGGGATCTCTATTGCTCCTAACATGGGCACTCAATTATAGATTACCAAACGCTTCCGGAGGGACTCGACTCGCTGTTTGGCAGTGGCATTGTCTGGATCGCAGGCGAGAGCTTGTTCGTACATTTCCAAGGCTTGAGCTGTTAATTTCTTGCGCTCGTAGGCGTGACCCAGATTATTGAGAGATGTAACGTATTCTGGCTGCAACTTCAGGGCTTCTTTGTAGTGGCGGATTGCGATGTCGTACTGTTCTTGACCAAAGTGTGCAAAACCGAGGGCGTTGTAAATAACGGCTTGATTTTCTTCCCCTTCTAAGTCTTTGGCTTTCAGGGCTTTTTGAAACAGTACGATCGCCTGGGAGTAAAGCTTTTTATCTACATAGATACTTCCTAATTCGTAGTATTCCTGTGCTGTTCCTTTTTCAACTGTCAGCTTATTTTCTAAGCGTTCCAAAGACATTTCCAGTTTCCGAGTTTTGAGAATCTGGCGCACCACAAACCAGGAAGTGCTGCCGAGTATAGCGAGCAGGACTGACAAGTAAATAATGAGCAAATTACTATCCATGTTTTTCTTAAAATTAGGTAGGTCTGTGGAAGGTTTTATTTATTTTAAGGCGGTAGAAATCTCTGATATCTGCCTCTGCAACTGTATAAAAAACAAGGAAATAGCGATCGACTGACCCGATCGCGATTTCTGAAAAAGCAAGATCCCAGAAGTAAGAACAAAGAAGGAAAGTTTGTCTCAACCTCCTAAATTTATCAGGAGTTTTCCTTCTCTGGCAGACAGTTAAATCTTTCTTACTTCTGCTTTCTGCCTTCTGAAAATCAAGCGAACTTTCAGCCTGCGGCTCGATTAGCCATTTCCACGACTTTACCGAATGTTGCGGGGTCAATGATCGCCATTTGTGCCAGCATTTTGCGGTTGATTTCGATGTTGGCTTTTTTCATGTTGCCGATCAGTCTGCTGTAGCTCGTGCCGTGTTGGCGCGAGGCGGCATTGATCCGAGCAATCCACAGGCGACGGAAATCGCGTTTGCGTTTTTTGCGATCGCGATAACCGTTACGCAGGGCCTGCATCACCCGTTGGTTAGCTGTGCGGAACTGTTTCGACTGTGCGCCTCGGAAACCCTTGGCTAATTTGAGAATTTTTTTGCGGCGCGCTCTGGCGACATTACCGCGTTTTACCCGTGTCATCTTTAATTTCCGTTAAACTTTACAAGTATGGAAGCATTAACCGCACGTTAGCGTCGTTGGTCTCGTCAATGACGACCAGCTTAGAGAGACGGCTTTTGCGAGCTGAACTTTTGTGCTGTAGCAAGTGGCTTTTGTAAGCTTTGCGGCGCACGATCTTACCGCTGCCGGTCGCTCTAAAGCGCTTTGCGGCTGCTTTGCGAGTTTTGAGTTTTGGCATGGACTGGTGTTATTTGGACACAAGCTTCAACCGTATCACATTTCTGGTACTTTCTGCAAGGGAGATTTGCGGGTTGGGGGCGGCGCTGTATTTACTGCGATAACAGGAGGGGCGATCGGCTAATGTTGTGTTTGTTTGCTGCAGTTAACACCTAGTATAGAATGTTATACCGCAGTTGCGGTATCATCAAGGGTTATCGGCAGAGTTAATATTTGAAAGCTGTTGGTGAGGCAGGGGGAACGCATCTTATTGAACACTGTTCATCAGTGATGAGTATATTTTAAGATAAATTCACCATTGTTAGAAGCTATAAACACACTTTGTAATGACTTTTAAGAGAAAAGAGGAACTAATTAATGGTGATTTTTACTGGCTGCCATTTTTGAGACAATAAAAAGCTTACAACCACTGTTTACAAGTTGTATAATAGTTAGCAATGAGTTGTTTGTGAGAATTTAGTTGACTGAAACAGCGAGGATTTTAGTCAAATACTCATCATCCCACCCGGCTCTAAGTCGCTTGTTCTTTGCTCCAGTTTTTGAGGTTTTTTCTTGATTTAAAAGATTGAGAGAGATATGTCTAAGAATCGCAAAATTTTGCGGAGCATTATCTTTTCTAATCCGACAATCATCTTCGCGAAAACCCACATCTAATACCCAATGTAAGGAATTTTCAACCCCCCAATGGCTGCGTACTGATTCACCAAACTTTTGAGCATTATTTGGTAAACTACTAATGTAATAACGAATTTCGATAGTCGTTTTCCCCTTCACCATTCGCACCGATTCTATCATACCTATGCTGTCAAGTTTCTCCCATTGATTGTCGGGGTCAATCAGCTCTTTGATATCACTTAACATGGTTGTGATGTCGGATTTCTGAGCGACCGTGATTGTTTTCTTGTTTGGGCGAATAAACCGTATGTGTAAAGCCAGAAAATCCTTGGCTAATTGCTTGTTTAAACAACTCCTCTACTCTGGCATATAGGGATGGCTGGTTCTTTTTCAAGGTGATTACGTAGTCTCCCCCCTGTTCAACAATTAACTTTACAATTGACCTCTGACAGCCCATCGCATCAATGGTGACAATGCTTCCATTTAATTCTAATACTTTTAATAAAGCCGGAATTGCCGTAATTTCATTAGATTTTTTATCGACTTTAACTTGCCCTAAAACTAATCTTTGACTGGTTGCCCAAGCACTTACCATATGAATGGCTTTTTTGTCTCCTCCCCGATCGTAAGAATGGCGAAGAGTTTTGCCATCAACTGCGATCACTTCTCCTGGATTGAAGCAACTAATAGATTGAATCCAGTTCAAAAAACATTTCTGAAACTGTTCCGGCTTGAGGCGAGAAAATACTCGCGCAATTGTGTCATGTGACGGTATGCCATTCGGCAATTCTAAAAATTTCTTTAACCATTCGTATTTAGAGTGACCGTAACTTTCGATATCCACCCATGTATCAGCACCACAAATCACGGCACAAATTGAGATGGTAATAATATCAGTTAATTGATGGCGTTTTGTTCGCTCAATTCTTGGATCTTCTAAGTCGGCAAAATGGTCGGCAATGGTGATTTTAGGTTTGATCTTCATAAGAACGAACTTTGATTAAATATTTGGTAGGTACTCAATAATCATTCTCCAATATACCAGGTTCTGCTAACATACAATTTAGATGCGTTCGCCCTGGTTGGTGAGGCACGATAATTAAATTGAAGATGCAACCTTAATTATTGATTCGGGCGCTTACAGAGTCCATTGAAAAAATCCTTTGCAAATATCCATTAGTCAGTAATGACAACTTCAAGGGACATTTCTTTGCTAGTTATGTCAGAAATGTAGTGGCGAAATCAATAAGTGCTTAATTGGAATTACCCGAAATCTATAGCGTAAAAGCTTCAGCCTGGAATGGTTCTTGGGCTAAAGTTCCTTGGATAACAATATTTAACAAGCTTATAACTGAGAGTGTCCAGTCGGGGTTTTACTGTGTTTATTTCGCGCCTACTTCTCTGGCGTTTATCCTTCTCTAAATCAAGGAATAGCAGATAAAAGAAATAAGTTAGGACTTGGGAAGTCGAGGGAGATGGTAAGGGATCAAGCACAATTATTTAAAGATCAGCTTGGTTCTGACAATCTCACGCCATTTTCAGAACCTCTCGATTGTCAGCTTGATTCGATTCCAAAGGCAACTACTTTTAAATGGTTCTGCAAGTTTTTGACCAATGGACTCCCTTTGTTGAAAGGGTTATTCGAGCAACTGCTCCTACCACCATTGTGGAAACTGGCGTCTTTGAGCGGGAACCAGTATCCCAATGGGGGGATAGAGAGAATCACCTTACTAGGGGATGCCGCTCACCCGATGCGACCATCCTTATGATTAGGGGCTACTATGGCATTTGAGCAAGACTTAAGTGCCAAATAATTTGCTAAACTTATCCATAGTTAATCGCCGAGAGAAAGTTCTATGTGGAAAGTGGCAGAATTCGCAAAATTAGTGGGAGTCTCAAGCTCTACGTTACGGCGCTGGGAAAGGGAAGGCAAGTTAATCCCTGAGAGGACACTGGGCAATCAGCGTGTTTATTCAGAAAGTCACCTAAATATAGTCCGGAACCTAAAGACCGGTAAAACGCCACCCCATCGGGTGATTGTATATTGTCGCGTCTCGTCCACTGGACAAAAACAAGACTTACTTCGTCAGACACAAGCTATGGAACAATTCTGCTTGGCGCAAGGAGTTGCTATCACAGACTCCATTCAGGAGATTGGGGGTGGACTCAATTTCAAACGTCCCAAATTCCTGCAAATCTTACAATGGGCGATGCTGGGCGATGTTAGGGTGCTGTACGTGGCCCATAAAGATAGGCTGTGCCGATTTGGTTTTGAACTTGTCGAGCAAATTCTAGAGTGGAATGGCGGGACAATTATCGTCGCCAACGCCGAAAGCCTTTCACCGCATGAAGAATTGACTCAAGACTTGCTTTCAATAATCCACTGTTTTTCTTCCCGCCTCTACGGACTGCGGAAATATAAAGCAAAAGTTAAGAATATTGTAGAGGGTATAGATCCTTGTTCGGATTCCTCTATAGTTAATCAAGTAAGCAGCTCCGAGTAAGTATAACTATGTTTGGCGTCTAACGAGCGCTAAAATTGAATAACAATGAAGCGACCTTGATGGCAAAACACGTAGGATTTTGGCGCGTAGTATTTAATTTTGGATTAAGCCTGCGAACCCAAATCTATGGTGAGGGGAAGCTTTCCGACTCGAAGGTACTCAACGAAGTCAAAAAAGTTCTCACCAACCACGTCAAGAAACAGCCTAAATTCGTTTGGATGAACCAGTTGTCTAGTCGAGTTTATCAAAATGCTTTGATTGACTTGAAAGATGCGTTTAGTCGATATCGTTCCGGGAAAGCAGGTTATCCAAAATTCGCTAGCCGCCGGGGAGGTATTTAAGCTGGATTTAGTATTAAACTCTCAATACAAGCCTGTCGGGATTTTCGGGATTGGGAACTAAACGCGGATTTTTGCAATCTACTAGCAAATCTAAAGTTTCTAACACAGTTTGGCCGATTAGCACCATATCGCCTAAAACCATTGCCGCCTCAATCGTTTCGCGCCCTTCTATTTCAATGATAATAGGTTCAGTCAATCCTACTGTTTCTTGTCTGCCATCAGCATATTTTGCTATTTCCTGACTCCGAATTCTTAAACCGAGCTGCTCTACTACATCCGCAGGTAACGCAGTTCTGACTGCGCCACTATCTATCAGTGCTTCTGCTTCGTAAACGCGCAACAGATTTGGATTGAGAACTCCTCGACTCACTAAGGCTTCATCAATGGCATTCGTTAGCTTGACTTTGACTCGAACTGCACCCATATTTTTGCTGGCTTGAGTTAGATCGCGATCGAGATTTATCATATCGCCTCTCTTTTCGTCTATAAAGTCTGCCTTTGATTATAGCCACAATTTATGGTAGTAAGGTTCGCAGTGCACCCCCTACAAGTAGAGTTTGTACGTAAGTCTTACAGCGTATTCCAGGTTTAGGAAGTGCTGTAGGGACAAAGGCTTTCGCCGTGTCCCTACGGGCTTCTATCACTATTGTGGGGAGTAGGGGTTGGGCATCCTGGTTGCCCTAAACATACAAGTTAAATGCACAACAGCTTACTCATCTTCTGCATAGATAAACCGATACAATTCGCTAGGATCTGGCTCAGCGCTTTTCTCAGCAAAATCCACTGCATCATCAATTACTGCTTGAATTTTATTATCGATCTCTTTCAATTCTTCAGCAGTTGCCAAAGTTCGATCGATCAAATCAGCAGCCAACTTCTTAATCGGATCGCGGGGGAACCAATATTCCTTCTCTTCCTTAGAACGCAACTCATCAGGATCAGCCAAAGAATGGCCGCGAAAGCGATAAGTCAAAGCCTCGATCAAAGTCGGCCCCTCGCCTGCCCGGGCCCTCGCTACAGCTTCTTTCGCCACTTCCCGCACCGCCAAAACATCCATCCCGTCAACCTCAAAACCAGCCATGCCAAAAGCATGAGCCTTCTTGTAAATTAGCGGGTCAGAAGTAGCTCGCTCGTGGGCCATCCCGATCGCCCATTTGTTGTTTTCCACAACATAAATAATCGGCAACTTCCACAAAGCCGCCATATTCAAACACTCAAAAAACTGCCCGTTATTTGCAGCACCATCGCCAAAAAAACAAGCAGTCACGCCATCAGAACTCTCATCCCCCAAAGCTTCGCGGCGGTACTTCGATTGAAAAGCCGCCCCCGTAGCTACAGGAATCCCCTCAGCCACAAAAGCATAACCTCCCAACAGTCGGTGTTCGGCCGAAAACATGTGCATCGAACCGCCGCGGCCCTTCGAGCAACCAGTTTCCTTCCCGAACAACTCCGCCATTACTTCCCGCGCCGGGACGCCCGCGCTCAAAGCGTGAACGTGATCGCGGTAGGTGCTGCTGACGTAATCAGTGTCATCTCGGCGCATCGATCGAATCACGCCAGTAGAGACAGCTTCCTGACCGTTGTACAAGTGGACAAAACCAAACATTTTGCCCCGGTAGTACATCTCAGCACACTTGTCCTCAAAGTAGCGCCCCAAGACCATATCCTCGTAGAGCATTAAGCCCTCATCCCGAGAAATGTTTACGCTTTGCGCGTCAAAAACTGGTAAAGTCCGTTCCTGAACCATAAATAATTAATACCCGACGATCGGCTTCCTAGACATCTAAATTTAAACCGAGATGGGACACAACCGCAGCAGAAAACGATCGCACCTTGGCTCCGCAGCAGTTCACCAATTGTTAAAATGAGTTTGGCAGGCGGGGCGGATTGCCGGGACTCGGAGAGGCAACTCCCATCTAAACCCCATGCACACGAATGATATAATTCCATTACTCTCAAACCCGAAAATGCTCAAGAGTTGGACAACTCATTTAGCTGACGGGCAGTGGGCCTTTGCATTTTCCTCACTGTAAAACGCTGTAGAGGGAAAAAATCAGAGTATCTCTACGGCAAGTCCAACATACCGTGAATGGGGCGGTTGGAAGCCAACACCAGAATTTTTGATTTGGTTTGCGGGAGTATGTCACTTAAGATAGGCTAATTCAGTTGCTAGCGCTTTGGGGAAGTGGACAGTTCTTTAACTTATGTTAATTCCACTAGATTACTACCGGATTTTGGGTCTACCGATTCAAGCTACTGCCGAACAGTTGCAGCAGGCTCACCGCGATCGAACTTTACAGCTTCCGCGCCGGGAGTATTCCGAAGTTGCGATCGTCGCCCGCAAACAACTGCTCGATGAAGCCTGCGCCGTTCTGTCAGACTCAGAGGGGCGCAAAGCTTACGATGCCAGTTTTTTAGCCAAAACTTACGATCGAGAGTCGGAAGCCGCACAGGAAGCCAAGCACCAGAGGTCAAAAACCTCAGCAGGCACGGCCACAGTCCTGCAAGACGCAGGAGAAACCGCTCCGGCAGAGTCCAAGGCTTTAGAGGCTGCTCCCGACCCCCACACTCCAAGTATTGAAATCGATGACAACCAATTCGTAGGAGCCCTGCTCATACTGCAAGAACTGGGAGAATACGAACTCGTACAGAAGCTGGGTCGCCCGTATCTTAACAATGGCAGCATCGCGATCGCAGAAGGTCGTTTCGGCGACCCCCAGCTCGTGAGGCCAGATATAGTTTTAACCGTCAGCCTTGCCTGTCTAGAACTCGGCCGCGAACAGTGGCAGCAAGGTCAGTACGAAAATGCCGCAAAATCATTAGAAGCAGGTCAAGAATTGCTGCTGCGCGAAAGCCTATTTGCAAGCGTGAGGGGTGAAATGCAAGCCGACATATACAAACTCCGTCCGTACAACATTTTAGAGCTATTATCACTCCCCGAAGAAAAAGTCGCTGAGCGTCGCCGGGGACTGCAAATCCTGCGAGAAATGCTTCAAGAACGAGGCGGTATCGACGGTTCGGGAGATGATCGATCGGGTTTAGGAATAGAAGACTTCCTCCGGTTCGTGCAGCAAATGCGTAAACACCTAACCAGCAGCGAGCAGCAGGCGCTATTTGAAGCCGAAGCCGGCCGCCCCTCCGCAGTCGCCACTTACCTCTCGGTCTACACCCTGTTAGCCCAAGGATTTGCCGCCAGACAGCCATCGATGATCCGTCGGGCCAAGCTGATGCTGATGCAGCTCGGTCGCCGCCAAGACGTTCACCTGGAAAAAGCCGTCTGTTCCCTGCTTCTGGGCCAGACAGAAGAAGCCAGCAGAGCCCTCGAACTCAGTTCGGAAAAAGAACCCCTGGCCTTCATTCGCGAACATTCCCAAGATTCACCCGACTTGTTGCCCGGACTGTGCTTGTACGCCGAACACTGGCTACAAGAAGAAGTGTTTCCCCACTTCCGGGACTTGGCCAACGAGTCAGTGTCCTTGAAAGACTATTTTGCCGACCCGAAAGTACAAGCTTACCTAGAAGCTTTGCCACAGGACGCAGAAACCGCCAACGAATGGGTCGTCGTGCAGCCCCGCTCCGGCAAGCCCCCAGGGCGACTGCAGCCGACAGCAGGCCGATCGCCCGCTGCCATACCCGCACAGCCACCCACAGCCAAGCAGGGAGCCAGTACCGTCACCTTGACACCCGTACCGGGCGACGCTTCCACCGCAACCTCGGGCGCTAAATCCCCGGCAACGGTGGCCGCGCCGAGCCCCGCTGCTGCCGCCGTCTCTCTCCCGATAGCTACAGTGCCACACCCCGCAGACTCGACTTCCAAACATCGCAGACGCCAACATTCAGGGCGCAGCGGAGCCAGTGGCAATGGGCTAAAGGGCGATTTTGTCGATCGGGCGCGCACCAAGGCTGCAGAAATTACCACCCAAGTCAAGTCCATGCCTCCAAACAGGCTGGCTTTGCTTCTAGTCGCAGGTGTCCTGAGCCTGTTATTCCTGTGGTTAATACTCAGTCTGTTGGCTAGCGCGATGCAAGCCCTATCGGGCCCCCTCCAAGGAGAGCAAGCCCTCGTCCGCCTGGAAGAACCGCCTCTAGAAATCCCTGCCTTGGCCGCGACCCCAGAGCCGAGTGCCACAGGCGCAGTGTCGGGAGCAATCACTGAGGAATCAGCCCGACAAATAGTTCAAAGCTGGCTATCGGCGAAAGCAGCGGCTTTGGGCCCCAATCACGCTGTCGCAGAATTAGGGCAAGTTCTGACAGAACCGGCTTTGTCTCGCTGGCAATTGATGGCAGAAGCTCAACAGCGTAACAACGCTCACCAGCGTTATGTACACAAGTTGCAAGTTAATGGAGTTACCACAAATCCGACTAATCCCGATCGCGCCCAAGTTGAAGCCCAAGTCGCGGAAAAAGCCGAAGTGTTCGATCGTTCTCAACTCGTTTCTTCGCGCAATGAAAACCTGCGGGTGCGCTACGACTTGATCCGTCAAGACGGACAGTGGCGGATTATGGATTGGCAAGTGATTAAGTAAGGAATTGGTAATTAGTAATTGGTAATTGGGCATTGGGAATTGGGCATTGGGAATTGGGCATTGGTGTCAACTTAACGTCAAATGTAGTAGCGGTATACTGTTTAACGATTAGGCCCAGATCCCCCCTAGCCCCCCTTCTTAAGGGGGGGACAAGAGTATTCTCAAAGTCCCCCTTCTTAAGGGGGATTTAGGGGGATCGAGACTCGGCTACAACCCTGATTTTAAAATGGTTTTAGTCTTAAGTTGATACTAATGGGCATTGGGAATTGGCAACCCCAAGCTAGTAACCAATAACAAATAACCACTAACTAATGCCTTCTTCCTTATTCCTTCTGCTATGACTTTAAATTCTTGGACAGGAGTTTTGAATTGCAGATTATTGTTGAAGGCTGGCGTTTTATTTATCATTCCTATTGCGTAGCCAATCAATTTCAACTGCTGGAAATGCTCGATCGCCCGCCAGGAAAAATAGAGCTTTTCCACCGCGATATGCCTTACATAGACGCAGCTTGGGAGACGAAAATTAGTTTGTTCGATCGCCCCAATGAAACATTACTTCGCAGCATTAAGAGTCCTGCGGTAAATAAGTCAGCGGATGTTACTCTGCGAATGTACTGCCCGTGGGACTTCTCTGCCTCCAGCAGCGCTCAAACTTGGGTATTTGCAGCCACAGAATGGGGGATTGTTACCAGTTCAGTATTACAGGCGATGGGTGTTAAGTCGATCGCCCAAACCCCGGTTAATTCAGAAACGAAAATTATTACACCTTCAGCTTGGTCAAAAGCCGGTTTAATTCGCAGCGGAGTTGAGGCCGATCGCATTGCCGTCGTACCTTTGGGAGTCGATCCTCAGATTTATTATCCTGCTGCGGGCGATCGGCGTCAATCACTGCGCCAAAGCTTGGGCTGGTCAAACTATTTTATATTTTTAAACATCGGCGGGCAAACGGATCGCAAAGGTATTCGCCCTTTATTAAAAGCCTTCGCTGCGGTAGTTGACAAATATCCAGATGCGAGATTAGTTTTAAAAGGTTCTGAACTGCTTTATCCGTCGAGAGACGAGATTGCTGAAGCCTGCCGAGTTGTGCTCAACGATGCGGAAAGAGCGAGGGTTTTACCGAGATTAATTTATACTGGTAGCCAGCTATCTTTTGCTCAAATAGCAGAGTTTTACCAAGCAGCAGATGTTTATGTTTCTCCCTATTTGGCAGAAGGTTTTAATCTGCCGGTGTTGGAAGCTGCAGCTTGCGGTTTGCCGGTTATTTGCACTGCGGGCGGCCCTACGGATGATTTTACGCGATCGAACTTTGCACAGCGGATCGAGAGTAAATTTACGGCTGTGGAGAGTGACGGGGAAACCTTATTTATCTTAGCTCCTGAGTGGGAAGATTTGACTGATTTGATGCAAAGGGCGATCGAACAGCCTGGATTGGCTGCGAAGGCCAGGATTGCGGGCCCGGCTTTTGTGGCTGAAAATTTTACTTGGAGGCGTGTAGTCGATCGATTGCTTGAGGTTATGGGAGGAGATAAAAAGAGAGAGGAGAGGTCTATTTTTGAGCCAATAATTTTGTAGTTTGGGCGTTTCAAGCCCTAGATGGGGAAATAGGTATTTTCCGGCCTCAGTATGCAAACACTGAAACATCTCGGTATGTGTTTCAATCCCTGATAGGGTTTTAGGTATTTTCCGGCCGGGATTTATTAATTGGGCTGGAAAAACTACGGGTGCGTTTCAATCCCTGATAGGGTTTTAGGTATTTTCCGGCTGTTGCTCGATCTGTTTGCAGTTGATTTGGCCGATGTTTCAATCCCTGATAGGGTTTTAGGTATTTTCCGGCGAAGTGTCAACAAATTAGCCAGTGAATCAAATGAAGTTTCAATCCCTGATAGGGTTTTAGGTATTTTCCGGCTTTCGGCTGCCACTGCTTTATTCTCCTGAAGAAGCGCGTTTCAATCCCTGATAGGGTTTTAGGTATTTTCCGGCAGAGTTGGAGGGGGAGTTTACTATTGCTAAAGCGTTTCAATCCCTGATAGGGTTTTAGGTATTTTCCGGCTTACGGTAATTGCTGGTTTCATGTGGAAAGGGCTAGTTTCAATCCCTGATAGGGTTTTAGGTATTTTCCGGCTTCAGCAAGTTGGTACATCTTCTGCAGCTAGAGCAAGTTTCAATCCCTGATAGGGTTTTAGGTATTTTCCGGCTCTTTGATACAGCTTGGGCTTGAAATTGTCCCATGTTTCAATCCCTGATAGGGTTTTAGGTATTTTCCGGCCTAGCACTTTGACTTCAACTAAAACATCTTGAATGTTTCAATCCCTGATAGGGTTTTAGGTATTTTCCGGCGCAAAAACCGTAATTGCCGGAGCCATTATTTTGTTTCAATCCCTGATAGGGTTTTAGGTATTTTCCGGCTTGACTTGCCAGGGGTGGAAGGCGAACCATTCTCCAATCTGTTTCAATCCCTGATAGGGTTTTAGGTATTTTCCGGCCTTTTTGGGCTTCAGCAAGAGCACTGTTTGCAGTTTCGTTTCAATCCCTGATAGGGTTTTAGGTATTTTCCGGCTTGAATAATCCGAGAGTGAGGATTGAAAGATTTAACGTTTCAATCCCTGATAGGGTTTTAGGTATTTTCCGGCATACTGTATACAGTGTGTACAGGTGTTAGTCATGTTTCAATCCCTGATAGGGTTTTAGGTATTTTCCGGCGTCGATTCTGCTGAAATTGAGCGCTTTAATTCTCTGTTTCAATCCCTGATAGGGTTTTAGGTATTTTCCGGCTTTTATGCTCCTTTTGAATGCAGTGAAGCTGCACGTTTCAATCCCTGATAGGGTTTTAGGTATTTTCCGGCTTTAAATAGTAAAAAAGGGTTTGTAAGTTTTGAATGGGTTTCAATCCCTGATAGGGTTTTAGGTATTTTCCGGCGCCCCGATGGGATTCATGGTTACTTTACGTGTCCTTGTTTCAATCCCTGATAGGGTTTTAGGTATTTTCCGGCATTATGTCTACACTATTCTAAATGGTGTAAGGCAATCGTTTCAATCCCTGATAGGGTTTTAGGTATTTTCCGGCTTGATTCTATGTTAAAGCCCTAAATCACTATTCAATTGTTTCAATCCCTGATAGGGTTTTAGGTATTTTCCGGCTTTTCACAACGAAGTGAGGCGTGAGGTGGAAGAGTTTCAATCCCTGATAGGGTTTTAGGTATTTTCCGGCGGTATTTGGCGCATAGTTCGGCATATTCGATCGGTTTCAATCCCTGATAGGGTTTTAGGTATTTTCCGGCTTAATCCGAAAATTCACTGATTGTCAATGTGTGCGTTTCAATCCCTGATAGGGTTTTAGGTATTTTCCGGCAAAATACCATGAATCAAAATCAAATTAAATATTTAGCGTTTCAATCCCTGATAGGGTTTTAGGTATTTTCCGGCAGTTGACTGGTAATCTTGAAGCAGTCTCTAAATGGTTTCAATCCCTGATAGGGTTTTAGGTATTTTCCGGCTCTATTTCTACGATTATCGGCGCATCCATACCGTGTTTCAATCCCTGATAGGGTTTTAGGTATTTTCCGGCTTCGGCCATTAGTTCAAGTTCCCAAAAGGCGATAGTTTCAATCCCTGATAGGGTTTTAGGTATTTTCCGGCTGCCTTCCGCTCCGAATCGCCTACAAGAAGGGGACTAAGTTTCAATCCCTGATAGGGTTTTAGGTATTTTCCGGCGTTAAAAAAAGCGATGCACAATGTCGATGATTCTGTTTCAATCCCTGATAGGGTTTTAGGTATTTTCCGGCTTGTTTGTCTTCGTTGAATAAATTCATGTGAACTATTGTTTCAATCCCTGATAGGGTTTTAGGTATTTTCCGGCTTATCGGCCCAGAGCAAGCGCCGTCAATCTTAATCGTTTCAATCCCTGATAGGGTTTTAGGTATTTTCCGGCTTTTGTGTTTGCCCCGGAGGCGGTAATTGATTGATGTTTCAATCCCTGATAGGGTTTTAGGTATTTTCCGGCTCCCGGCTCCAGCAATTTGTCGGGTTTCTTTTCCGTTTCAATCCCTGATAGGGTTTTAGGTATTTTCCGGCTCGAGGTTATGCCGCAAGCTTTCGAGCCGCGCTGGGAGTTTCAATCCCTGATAGGGTTTTAGGTATTTTCCGGCTTTACAGGTCGTGGCGGAATGTAGACAGGCTGTGGTACAGTTGTAGAGTTTCAATCCCTGATAGGGTTTTAGGTATTTTCCGGCGCACAACCGACTCCATGATGGGGCATCAGTAGAAAGTTTCAATCCCTGATAGGGTTTTAGGTATTTTCCGGCTTTGGATGCTTGGATTATGGCCGGTTCTGACAATCCTGTTTCAATCCCTGATAGGGTTTTAGGTATTTTCCGGCGGTGTTGTTGGCATTGGGGAGGAGAAAACATCTACGTTTCAATCCCTGATAGGGTTTTAGGTATTTTCCGGCTGCCCGTTCCAGAAGCCAGGGTGTATTTGGTTTTCAAGGTGCAGTTGCGTCCAGCTAAGATAAAAGTACCATTCCAGCCTTCGGCTTGTCAATACCTTAGTTTCCATACTCACTCCAAAACCTTATCCTGTAAAGCTTTCAGACTTTGCGTCTATCTTTTTTTCACACTAGGGGCATCAAACTCTTGCTGCACATGAGTTTGAGCCGAAAAATTTGATACTCCGATTTTAACACCTACCCATAGACGCAAACTAAACAAAAAATATTCTGCGCTCAACGGGCTCTACGCCACCAATACTTTCGATCTTACCCTGACAGCAAGCGTACAGCGGAAAAAACCAAATACTGTCTTCCTTGGGTTGGATGACTTTGTTCGGCGTGGCGATCGTAACTTAGACTTGAGTCCTAGCCTGCATCCATCTCCTCAACTGGTTGGATGACCTTGTTCGGCATGGCGATCGTAACTTAGACTTGAGTCCTAGCCTGCATCCATCTCCTCAACTGGTTGCATGACCTTCTTCGGCGTGGCGATCGTAACTTAGATTTGAGTCCTAGCCTGCATCCATCTCCTCAACTGGTTGCATGACTTTGTTCGGCGTGGCGATCGTAACTTAGACTTGAGTCCTAGCCTCCATCCATCTCCTCAACTGGTTGGATGACCTTGTTCGGCGTGGCGATCGTAACTTACCATACTCAGTCTCACTCAATTCAGCACACTCAAAAACACTGTACTACATCAACTGCCCATAAAGGGAAGCTCAAAGAAAAACCAACAACCTACCGCAATATAGCCCTAAAATACTACTTACAATTAGCAAAAAACACACAAGAATTTCGCCCACAAAAAAGCACAGGAATTTAAAAAATACTCCACTATTGTAAAAATAATTATCTCATATTTAACAGCTAATCGAGTTAGATACTTATCTAAAAAGTCTCCCGAACAATTCCGATAAAATGTTCTAAATCCTAGGCTTATCAAAATCTATATTTGAGCAGGTTCCAGACCAAAACCTATATTTTACCGGGATTTCACCCCAATTAATTGCTAAGAGCGATCGACCCCGACTTATTCAGCAAAACCTAAACCTTCAATAATTGGCGAATTTTTACCTGCCATATTTGCAGTATTTGCGCTTCCCAGTTCCGAAAAATATTATTGGCGTATTGCCTAAAAATTCCCCAAGTTAACTTAAAATAAGTAGAGTGGCATTTACCTTAAAACTCCCGATGACAAAAGCCGAAATTATCACCAAAAACATCACAGTTCCTAACGGGGATTTGCAAATAGCTGGATACCTAGCCCAACCAGCCTCGCCAGGGCAATTTCCGGCAGTTATCGTGATTCAAGAAATCTTTGGCGTCAACTCGCACATCCGCGAAGTTACTGAAAGAATAGCAAAAGAAGGATATGTGGCGATCGCCCCAGCCATTTACCAGCGTCAAGCCCCCGGCTTTGAAACCGGCTACACACCCGAAGCCATCCAAATCGGCAGAGAATACAAAGAAAAAACCACAGCTTCCGAACTTCTCGGCGATATCCAAGCCACCATCGATTACCTCAAAACTCTACCCTCTGTCAAACCAGAAGGTTTTGGCTGCATCGGTTTCTGCTTTGGAGGGCACGTCGCCTACCTTGCCGCTACTTTGCCCGAAATCAAGGCTACAGCGTCCTTCTACGGCGCCGGTATCGCCACCCTAACCCCCGGCGGCGGAACCCCCACGATCGCCCGCACAGCAGACATTAAAGGCACTCTCTACGCCTTTTTTGGCACTCAAGACCCCAGCATTCCCTTAGAACAAGTTGACCAAATCGCCGCAGAATTGCAAAAACACAGTATTTCTCACCAAATTTTCCGCTACAATGCCGATCACGGCTTCTTCTGCGACCACCGCGGCAGTTACGACGCTACGGCAGCAGCCGACTCGTGGATGCAGGTGAAGCAGCTATTTCATCAGCAACTTCAACCAGCTTAGAGAGTGGGAGATGGGGAGATAGGGAGATGGGGAAAGTGGGAAAATTTTTTCTACTGACGACTGCCAACTAAATTACTGACAACTGACAACTAAACTGACATGAATTCCAAATCTACAGGTTCTCAAAGCGCAAAAGCATCCTTTTCAATGGATGATTTTGCTAAAGCCCTCGAACAGCACAATTACGAGTTCCAGAAGGGACAAGTAGTGCGCGGCAAAGTGTTCGAGTACGACTCAAACGGCGCGTATGTTGATATCGGCGGCAAGTCTTCGGCTTTTTTGCCGATCGAAGAGGCTGCTTTGAGAACAGTAACGGATTTGTCGGAAGTGGTTCCGCTGGACGAGGAACGGGACTTTTTGATTATCCGCGAACAAGATGCAGATGGCCAAGTTACTTTATCTCTGCGACAGTTACAAATTCAGCAAGCTTGGGAAGATTTAATTGAATTGCAGGAAACCGGTAAAGTTCTTCAGGTGCGGGTTTCTGGCGCGAATAAGGGCGGCGTGACTGTAGATGTTCAGGGAATGCGCGGCTTTATTCCCCGATCGCACTTAGTCGATCGCGATAACCTAGAATCGCTGATCGGTCAATCTTTGAGCGTTAATTTCTTGGAGGTCGATCGCGAACGGGAAAAACTCGTACTTTCCCAGCGGATGGCTACTCAATCGAATGCCTTCAAGGACTTGCAAATTGGTCAGTTGGTGGAAGGCAAAGTCAGCAGCATTAAGCCTTTTGGCGTGTTTGTAGACTTGGAAGGAGTTAGCGGTTTGCTGCACATCAAGCAAGTTAGCCAAAAATATATTGATAACCTTGGAAAGGTGTTTGCCCCCGGTCAACCCTTGAAGGCGATCGTGGTTGACCTCGATGAAAGTCGTGGCCGGATTTCCCTTTCTACTCGGGTACTAGAAAATTACCCAGGGGAAATGGTGGATAAAATGGCGGATGTTATGGATACCGCAGAAGAGCGATCGGAACGTGCTAGAAAGACTCTTTCTTAAGTCTTGATCTAATTACCACCCGGACTTTTAAGAAGTCGGGGTGGTAAGAGTGCGATCGTTTTACGTTTAATTAGATTGATTTACTTATTTTGCATTTTACATCGGCTTCTTCTGCCAGTTTCCAAAAAGAATCCCACTAAGCTGTTCTGTATTTAAATTGTATATCAAAAAAAAATAAAGTCTTGTGGGGAGTAGGGGTTGGGCGTCCCGCCCGCCCTGAATATACAATCCGCCCGCCCTGAATATACAATTTAAATGCGCGACAGCTTATAGCAATCCTCGCATCATTTGTGAATTTCTTACTCCTTCCCCGAACCCGCGGGGAGGGTTGGGGTAGAGTAAAAAATTTACGACTCCTGCCAGGATTGCTATATAGGCTAACTCCAAAACCCTATCCAGTAAGTTATACCAATTTTAAAAAAGAATGCAACAGTATTCTTGTCCCCCCCCTTAGCAAGGGGGGGCTAGGGGGGGTCGAAGAGTGTTGCACGATTTTAGAGAAATGGTATTAATACTTATCCCCAACTAAAAATCAACAATCCCAAATTGTCTTACTTCTTCCTTTAGCTATCTAACTCCATTTTTAGCGTCCCTTATTTAACCCCATTAGCTACTACTCCCAAGACTTTAAAATCGGCTACCTTTAGTTGATCTAAAGCTTTGTTTACCAGACCGCGATCTGTTTTTTCTATTTTTACAATCAGCACTGTACCATCAGTTTGAGAAGCTAGTAAATGGCCGTCTGCTAAACCAATTAAAGGTGGCGTATCGTAAATCACTAAATCAAATAAGGCTAGGAATTGTTCCATTAAATAGTGCATCTTTCTCGAAGAAAGTAATGTAATTGGATCTGAGGGAATAGTACCTGCTGTGAGGACAAAAAGATTGTCATCGTCGGGTAATCGCTGAATAGCCTCATTTAAGCTTAAATCAGAACTTAAAACATTACTTAAACCTTTCATATTTGATAAGCCAAGGTATGTGTGCAGTTGAGGCACACGCATATTAGCATCCACTAATAATACTCGTTTACCAACAGCAGAAGCAGTTTTAGCTAAATAAAGTGCTACAGTTGACTTACCCTCACCTTTAATGGTCGAAGTGATGGTTAAAGAACTTATTGGGTGTTCAGCATTTAATAATTGAATATTTGTGTATAAGTAGTGAAATGCCTCGACTACAGGAAAATCTTTGTAATTTGAAACTATTATTCGTTTTAAGCTTGCACTGTTAGTATTTGAACTTACGCTAGTGAATTTAGCTGGAACACGTTCACCTCGACCAGATTTAATTTTCATCGCTTTGGCGATCGGAATGACTCCCAAAAGAGGGCGTTTAGTTGCTGATTTAATTTCTTCTGGAGTATGGAAAACAGTATTTAAAACTTCTACTAGGAAACCTATAGCAATGCCTAGTAAAGTGCTAATAACGATCGCAATGGCTAGGTGGCGACGGGTTGGTTTTTCTGTTACTGGGTAGAGATCACCATTTTCATTTGTGACTAACTGGGGTTTAGATATAATTTGCCAAGAGCCATCAATTTGACCAGCATCTAGTTGTAAAGTTTTTTGTTTTTCGAGGAATAGTTTGAGAGTATCTTTAGCTAGTTCTAGTTTTAATTGTATGTCATCATAGCGAAGTTGAGCTTGAGGCATTTGAGTGATTTTTGCTTGCAGTGAATTTTGGCTATTAGTTATCAATCGCTCGCGAGCTTCCAACTGTTTTAGTTGTGATTGCATCTGCAAGAGGACAATATCAGCTTCTCTTTTCATTAAATCACGCAAACTTTGCTGCTTTTCTCGCAAAGATTGAATGGGAAGGCTATTTTCATAAAATTGAGTAGAGCTTAAAGCTAATTGCGACTCTATTTCATTTACTTTGCCAATTAAATTTTCATAAGACTTGGGGCTAATCTCAACAATCCAACGATTATCGCCCGTTAACGCTCTTTTTTTGTAGCTTTCATATTGAAGCCTACTTTCTGCCAGTTGTGCTTGCACTTCTAGGCGACGATTAGTTGAAATATCTAGCTGATCTGATAAGCTGCGGCTGCGTAGTTCTGGTTGATTAAAGTTATACTGAACTCTTAACATTTGTAATTCTTGTTGCAATTTATCAACTTTCTGCTGGAGTGGGGGCATTTGTCTAGCGATAAAGTCAATACTTTGTTTGCTAACTTTCAAACGCTCTTTATCCATATATTCTAGGTAATATTTAGCCGTTTCATCCAACACATATTGGATGCGCTTGGGGTCTCGATCGCGATAGCTAATATCTATGAGTTTAGTACCACCCTGCTTCCCATCTCGCAAGAAAGTAATACGTTGGATCGTCAAGCGGCTACTGAGACTTTTATAGTCAAACTTTGGATATTTTGTTTGCAATTTATTAACTAATGGTAGTAACACTTCTGGGCTTTTTAAAACCCGCGCTAAACTTTGATAATCCACCGAAGAACCTTCTTCCGCTGATGATTTAATTTTGTTCAAGTCTGTGATGCCTAAACTGTTATTTTGAGCTTGTACCAAGAGCTTTGATAGCCGATCGTCAGCCGTAATAGGTTCTGCTAAAACTGTGAATTTTCCTTCATACTCAGTAATAGAGTTTTTGGCAGCCCTGAGCACGAAAATACCGCTTATGGTAGCTATGCTGGCAGCTACTATGCCCATCACCAGAAGGCGACGTTTGATGACAGCTAGTACCCAATTCATATCAAGAACTTGGTCATCCTCTGCTGGGGTACTAGCTAGGTAATTAGCGGAGGGAGCAGACAAATATTGACCATTAAGGTCATTCTTGAGGGAAGACAATAGTTTTTTATCCATAGCAAAAATTTAGGTTATTTAATTCCTAATTTCCGAATAGTCTCAGTAGCTCGATGAGTCGGGTAGGAACGAGAATTCCACCAATAATATTATTAACTGGTGAGAACACAGTGTTAATGTTGTCTACCAAGATAGCAGTCCTCGAACGTGCCACTATAATTATGTCATTATCTTGAATCACTGGGTTGCTTTGAGAGTCGATTCCTTGATTCAAATTAATTGCTACTTCCGATCGGGATATAGTGCCATTAGGATTCAGCCTGATCAGTTCCACATATCTAGAGTTAGCGCGATTTGACCTGAAACCCCCCGCATTCATAATTGCTTGATTTAAGGTAGTATTAGGAGGTAATTTGAGTCCACCCGGAGCATTGACTTCTCCGATAACACTCACTTGCAAAGTCGCCGGAGCAAAGCTAGCAGTAGCTAGAACAGAAACTTCTCCAGGGTCGATCGCCGTCGCTGTCGGCACAAAGATGATATCCCCTTCTTGTAGTATAGTATCTTGAGATGTATCTTGTTCTTGCAAATATTGCCAAAGGTTAATAGTTCTAACTTGTTGTTTCCCACTTCTAGTATAACGCTGGAGTTGGATTTGGCGAATATCGGCGATTGATGTGATTCCACCAGCTAGTTGTAGAGCACGAATAATTGTCGGCTGTCCGTTGGTTCTTTCACCATTTCGGGTATCACCACCAATGGCTACATATCTACCGGGACGCTTCACCTCTCCGAATACTGAGACAGTACGGGGTTGCTCTGCTGGTATAGAAAAATTAGATTCACTAAGTAGATTTGTTTCTGCTAAATTAATTGTTTCTTGAGGGGGAACCAATATTTGATCTCCATCTCGCAACGTGATATCTTGGCTGGTCTGGCCAGTTTGTAAATAATCCCACAGATTATAAGTGATAGTTATTTCTTTGTTAGCCGTGAGCCGACGCCGCACAATTACTCGTCGAATATCAGCGCTAGCTCGAATACCCCCAGCTTTTTCTAAAGCTTGAGGAAGTGTGGGAAACTGAATTGATGGTCTAGTTCCACCTCCATTAGCTAGGGGCAATAAGTAGGAGCCGGGACGACTTATTTCACCGGATAACCAAATATTAAGCGGGCGGGCAGCTTGTAAGCTGATGGTAACTAAAGGTCTTTTTACCACCTGGCCATAAGCTCTAGTGATAACTTGGGCTGCCTGTTCTAAAGTTAATCCTTGAAGGGAAACACTACCAATAATGGGGATTTGAATAGCTCCGCCAGCGGGAATTTGATACTCCCCACTAAGCTGAGGCAGATCGTAGATATCAATTCTAATATTGTCTCCACCACCTAGATAGTAGTCAGTATTAATACTTGTTGCGGGGGCTGGCGACTGAGCGAAGTTTGTTTGAGGGTAGGAGAGAGTGAGTACCAGCGCCAGCAGTGGCAATTGTAAAGCAGGGAGAGTAAGCCATTTCATAGGTAGTAACAAATTTATGATAGAGGTAAAGCCATGAAAGAAATTTTAAGAGTGCCGATGTTTGCGTTAATGCTATTGTGTTTAACGCTTATCGTCTTTGTGACTATTTATATTTTAGTCGCACGCCATCCGAAATTGGGTGCCACATTAGAAAAGATTTTTGTGGGGATACTTTTTTTTACCATAACTGGTGGATCAGGTATCATAGCCATGCCCTTTACAAAACTCCATCCTAACGTTTTCTACAACCGAGAAACTACACCCCCAACGATGATTGCTCAAATTGCCATTTATGGGGCCATGATATTAATGATATTTCCCCGCTTAACTAAAACTACCCAAAAAACAGTTTCTATCTGCATTAAATGGATAGCAGGAGACATTTTTTTAGGTTTGTTTTTGTTGATTATGACTTTATCGGGATTGTGGTCACAAACTCCTGAAATTACTTTTAGGGCTATTTTTGCTATTTGGGTAGTAACACTGGCTTCTATTTATGTAGGGAAAGTGTATAGTTGGTTAGAAATTTATGGATTATTGAGATGGCTAACTGGTTTATTAGCTTTATGGTCACTTGTGAAAACAAATGCAGCGCCGGACGGTTGTTGGACAGGAGTTTTAGGTCATAAAAACCCTTTTTCTTTTCAAATGGCTAATACAGCTTCTTTATGGATTTTATATGCTTTTAAGGAGCGTAAGTATCGATATTTATCATTATTCATCGTTTTAATGGCTTTAGTCGGACTGCAAAAAGGTTGTAGTGGTGCTAGTCGGATTTTGACGGTGGTATTAATCAGTTTGTGGAGTTATTTAGCACTCT
Organism: Microcoleus sp. N9_B4; assembly: GCF_036701635.1. Lineage (NCBI taxonomy): Bacteria > Bacillati > Cyanobacteriota > Cyanophyceae > Oscillatoriales > Microcoleaceae > Microcoleus > Microcoleus sp. N9_B4. The sequence continues at coordinate 69,687 of NZ_JAUBRC010000035.1, forward strand.
TAAAAAAATTACCTGTAAAATGGGCTTTTCTCTGCTTTATCTTATTTTTGGTCGGTAGTATAGGTATAAGTATTTTGGTGTTAAATAATTTAGAGGCTATTATTGTGGATGGTTTGAAAAAAGATATGACTTTAACAGGTAGAACCGATTTTTGGCCTTTAATTATTGATCGAATTAATCAAAATAATCCCATATTTGGTTATGGAATACAAGGATTTTGGCAGTCTTGGCGTGGCTCGGAAAATCCCGCTTACGGAATTATAGTAGCTAAAACTGGTTTTATACCACCCCACTCTCACAATGGTTTTCTTGATATACTTTGCGAACTGGGTTGGACAGGACTCTTGTTGTTTATTGGGTCATTCTTGAATAATATATTTAGAGGTATAAAGTACCTAATTAAAGGAAATTTTCCAGAGTCAGGTTTGCCTTTGTATTTATTAACATTTATGCTAATGACCAATTTGACTGAGGGGGGACTATTGGGGGTTGGTACTTATTGGTGTTGGTATGTAGTTTTATCGGTAAAATTGAGCTTAGATAGGACAGCTAAGGATCATCCACACTGATGATGTTAGCCTTTGGTCAGGCGTATTAGAAAAATTTTTAAACAGAATAGGCAGAACCCCGACTTTTTAAAGAAGTCGGGGCTTTAACACCGATCGCGTTTTACGTTTAATTAAGTGGGCTCACTTAATATGACTCGCAATTGTTTCACTCTCCACCGTTGCTTCCACTTGCCAAGAATTTTCCATCTCTACTGTTTGTTTCGGCTGATAAACTGCCAAGTCGAACCAGAAAGTCGTACCCACATTAACTTCGCTAACTAAATTAATTTTAGTGTGATGCTTGTCAATAATGTTTCTGACAATAGAAAGACCTAATCCCGTTCCTTCTAAAGTGTGTACTCGGTTTTCTACCCGGAAAAAGCGATCGAATATTGCTTGTTGATCTTCAGGATCTATGCCAATTCCAGTATCAGAAATTTCGATCCGCACTACCGGAAAATGTTTGGCATCCGGTGACAAGTTTTGGTGGAGGGATTGACCGTCTTTGTGGGTGGGGGTCTCCGACTCTAGCAAATACGCTCGAATGGTCACCTTGCCACCGGACTGAGTAAATTTTAAGGCATTTCCTACTAAATTTGCAAATACTTGCAGTAACAAATCGTAATGACCTAAAGCAGGCGGCAAATACGGGTCAACTTCTTGCTCTAATTCAATGCCTTTATCTTTAGCATTTAACTGATAAGTCCGCAGGGTTTGTTCGACAGCTTGGGGGAGGTCAACAGCCTCCAAGTGATAAACTCGGCAGGATTCCAGTCGCGACAAGTCTAACACGTCGTTAACTAAACGAGTTAGTCGATCGGTTTCTCGATTGGCAATTTCTAGGAATTCCCTGCGCTCACTTTCTAGAAGGTCTTCTCCGTACTCGTGGAGAGTCTCGATAAAAGATTTGATATTAAATAAAGGTGTTCTCAATTCGTGAGAAACATTGCTGATAAAATTGCTTTTAGCCTCATTGAGTTCTACTTCGCGAGTAATGTCCTGCACAGTCATTGCAATGCCTTTGAGACTTTCCCGGTAATTTCCAGAACCTTGATGCTTGGAGGTTTGCTCGTAGAAAGTACACTCTACAGCTACCGGGCGTTGTGGTTCGGTACAGGTATCTTCCTCATGGCGGATGCAGCTTCTGCACAGCGGTTCGGCACCGGGCGCTTTGTGCAGAATGACTGTAGTTAAAACAATCCGAATTGTACGGTTAACTGGTTCGCTCATGGAGATGCGAAATTCGCCGCCTTCGCGATCGCCCGCAGCTATTTCCTGCAAAGGTCTAGCCAAGTCCTGCTGCACTTCCGAAGGCAAAATGTTAAGAACATTTACTCCGAGCGCATTTTTGCCTTCCCATCCAAAAATCCGCATCCCAGTCGGATTAACTAAAATCACCTGCAAATTTGCGTCTAATAAAAGCGCGCCATCAGCAATCGTTGAAACCAAAGTTTCTAACTTCGCTTTTTCCGCTGTCAGTTCTTCAATATTTTGTTCTTCATAACTTTCGAGTTTCTGGGCCATTTCATTAAAACTGCCGATCAACTCGCCCAATTCTCCCCCTAAAGGCAGGTCAACTCGCTGCTTAAAATTTCCGCTGGCAATGTTTTTGACTCCGAAGACTAATTGTTTGATCGGCTGAGTAATTGTCAGAGCATTAAATACAGCCCCCAAAATTACCATCACCCAAATTGTGACAAATACTGCTAAAGTGACATCCCTAGTCAGATTTGAAGAGATAACTGCTGCGGGATTTGGGTTAATGCCGATCGCCAAAACCCCCAAATATTTGTCTTCATGAATTAACGGCACAAATACATCGGTAACTTCTCCATCCGGCGTCAAATGCTGCCGCACCAAAGGCAAAGAAGTTAAATTTCTCGCCTCAATATCGGCGAGAAAATTATCGGGAAGTTTGATCTGGCGGCGCAGTGTCAGGGAAGTCTCCACCTCGGATTCCGAAAAGGGTATCCCCAGGAAAATATCTCCCGCTTCGTCTGCGTAAAGCATATAGCGGACGCTAGAAGTGCTGCTGTAAAATTGGCGGGAAAAGCGGGCGACTTCGGAGCGATCGTTTTTGGCAATCAGCGGCGCCACATTTGCCGCCAACAGCAGGCCCAGGTCTCGGCCGTAACGAGTATCGTTAAGTCGGGCGTCTTGCTGGATAGTATTCACGGCCCAGAATGTCAGGCCACTCATAATTAACGACACTACGAGGGTAGCAGCGGCCATCAGGCGGGTCTGGAGGGTAAAATCCGACCACCAGCGGGCAATAATTTCTCCGATTTTGTTTAGTATGGCCAGCATTTCACCAGTTCACCCGTTCAATATTAAAAGCAAGATAAATTCAGTTGGCTTCAGATAAAATTTTCTGCTGCGACTTGTCCGCTACCGCCACCGCAGAGATACCAAACTTCATTGTTACATTTCTACATTGAGATTGCTTGGCTTTCGGATGGCGGCCGATGTCGCAATTCCTAATTTTTATCGCCCAGAGCTCGGCGACCGATGTCCCGACGGCAGTAGACCCCTTCAAATTGGATACAATCAACTGCTGCATAAGCTGTGGAGATAGCTTGTTCCAAAGTTTCTCCCGCCGCGGTGACGCCCAAAACCCGGCCGCCGTCGCTCACCAACTGCTGGTGCTTCAACTGGGTGCCGGCGTGAAAGACTTCTGCTCCTTTGGCTTCAGCTTCCTCGATACCTGTAATAACTTTGCCTTTTTGATAACTTCCAGGATAGCCCCCTGAAGCCAAAACTACGCAAACAGAGGCCCCCGACTTCCAGCGAATAGAATATTCACCGAGACGCTGCTGACAGCAGGCCAGCACCAAATCTTCTAAAGGAGTTTCCAGCAGTGACAAAACCGCTTGAGTTTCGGGATCTCCGAAACGGCAGTTGAATTCTAAGACTTTGGGTTCTCCGTCGGGGGTAATCATTAAACCTGCGTAGAGTACACCCCGGTAGTCGATTTTGCGTTTTTGCAGTGCTGCGAGGGTGGGTTCGAGAATTTCTTCTTGAATCCTTTCCATTAGTTCCGGGGTGACGATGGGCGCTGGGGCGTAGGCTCCCATACCGCCGGTGTTGGCTCCCTGGTCGCCTTCGCCGATAGCTTTGTGGTCTTGGGCCGGCAGCAACGGTTCCACTGTGATGCCGTCGGTGAGGGCGAGAATCGAGACTTCTTGACCTGTTAAGAATTCTTCGACCACGACTCGGATGTTGTCGGTGCCGAATTCGCCTCGGAAAATGGTGTTGATGGCGCTGTGAGCCATTTTGACGGTGGTGGCAACGGTGACTCCTTTGCCTGATGCGAGTCCGTCTGCTTTGATGACTATTGGGGTTCCTTGTTCCAGAACGTATGCTTTGGCTGCTTCTGCGTCTGTAAATACGGCAGCTTTGGGTGTGGGGATGCCTGCTTCGAGCATCAATTCTTTGGCCCAGGATTTGCTGGATTCAATTTGGGCGCCGGCTTTGGTGGGGCCGAAAATCATCATTTTTCGCTGTTGGAAATAGTCGGCGATGCCTAGCGATAGGGGCAATTCGGGGCCGACGATGACTAATCCGATGTTGTTGACCATCACAAAGCGTTCGATGCCTTGGAAGTCGTCGATGTTGAGCGATAGATTTTGACAGCCTGGGGTGGTAGCTGTGCCACCGTTGCCCGGTACGCAGAATACTTGTTTAATCCGCGTAGATTCTAGCAGTTTTTTTGCGATCGCGTGTTCGCGACCTCCGTTTCCCACAACTAAAACTTTCACAGTATCCTCACCTATAAATTTTGTTCCCTGAATGTCTGATTTTCAGTGTTGGCATCTGTCTATCTGCTTTTTGCAGTGCTGTCAATTATGCCATGCTTGGCGCTAGGGAATGGCTAGATGTGGCACTTTTCTGAAGGAGTGGGCTTCGACGGCTGTTTCTCAATGGCTGGGAGCGTGCAATAATTAAAGACTTTAGCTGCCCAATTTTTATGGGTTCTGCCTCGATTTAATCAGGCAATTAAAACTCTTTTCTGGCTTTTAACTCTGCAATTACTATAATTGATCCGGGGACAAATAGCGATAAGATAGGCAGGTTGACTCTGGGGAATTTTACTCACATGAAATCAAATCAAACCGCTGCGAGTTCGTCTGCAAAATTTAAGCGGGTGGGTGTTGTCGGCGGCGGCCAGCTAGCTTCGATGATGGGGGATGCTGCTAGTTCGCTGGGTATTGAATTGGTAGTGCAAACTCCCCATGCTAGTGACCCGGCAGTTTCTGTTGCTGCTAGTGCTGTTTTGGCTGCTGTTGATGATGTTTTGGCTACGGCTCAATTGGCTGCTGGCTGCGATGTTATTACTTTTGAAAATGAGTTTGTGGATTTGGATGGTTTGCGGCCGCTAGAAGAGCAAGGTGTGTTATTTCAGCCGAGTTTGTCGTCGCTTTCTCCTTTGTTGGATAAGTACGTTCAGCGCTGTTATTTACAAGGTTTGGGTTTGCCAACTCCGAGGTTTTGGGAATGGAATTGCAGCGCGGATTTGCCCCCGGAATTGTTTAAGGCGGTGGCGATCGACTTTCCGGCAATTTCTGTTTCCGACAGCGTGCAGATGGAAGGAGACTCGGATGCTGGATCGATCGACTTTCCCTTTGTCGTCAAAGTTCGCCGCCACGGTTATGACGGCCAAGGTACTTTTATTGTTAAGGATCGAGGGAGTTTTGAGTCAATTCGTGCTAAACTCCAAGGTCAGTCTTTGCTAGTGGAAGAGTTTGTGCCGTTCGATCGCGAGTTGGCAGTGATTGCAGCTCGATCGGCAACTGGGGAAATTGCGATTTATCCGATAGTGGAAACTCAGCAGCAAAATCAGGTTTGTCATCTGGTGATTGCGCCTGCTGATATTAGTTTAGAGGTAAAAACTGAAGCTGGTGCGATCGCCCGCACTCTCCTCAACAGTTTGCAAGCTGTCGGCATATTCGGCATTGAATTATTTTTAACCGCCGATAATAAGCTGTTAGTCAATGAAATTGCACCCCGCACCCACAACTCGGGACATTTTACCATCGATGCCTGTGAAACTTCACAATTTGAACAGCATTTGCGCGCAGTTTGTCAACTGCCTTTAGGTAATTCGGCTCTGAAATGTGCAGGCGCTGTCATGGTAAATTTGCTAGGTTACGAGTCGGCTGAGTCCGATTATTTAGCAAAAAGAAAACAACTGGCACAAATCAGCGGTGCTTTTGTCCATTGGTATGGTAAGAAAGTATCGCGTCCCGGCCGCAAACTCGGTCACGTTACATTTGTGTTCGACGCGGACTTGGTGGCTCAGGGGCGATCGTCAGCAGAGGCGATCGCTCAAACCGTTGAATCTATCTGGTATGCAAGTTAAATTGCTCGAACCTTGCCAAAATCTGGTTAGTTGGTATATATTAAATAAAGGTTCTACTGCGACGTTGGTGACTGCCAATAATGTTTTTTTGATCTATAACTCTTAACTCTCGGGAATCAAGATGTTTGGACAGCAGTAAACTGGGCTTGTACCCAGAAACTTTAAGTCCGAGCCAACGGTACCCACCTGGTAAAATACCAGGTCAAAAGCTGAGGTAAGACGGCGTTGCGGGGAGCCATTAAAATTTTGATTGAGATAGGCGCTGTAAAATATAGCTAGTACACTGGGGCGGGAATAAAGCTACCATTTATAGGTAGATGTAGAAAGTAGAACAGATCGATGCCCATACTAGCCCCAAATCCGTTGGAATTGGCAGCTCCAGAACGAGAGCAACTTTGGCAGATTGTCAACCTTTATCGGACTCCCCAGCAAATTGCCTTAAAAGCCGGGAGCATCCCAGGGCTGTTTCATTCTCGGGTACGATCGCCAAAAGTAAAAGCGATCGCGCTATCTGATAACTATCTGATCAGATTTTTCTGATCAGATTTTTCTGATCGCTTAACAATCAATATAAGTAGCTAGACAAAATTAATTACATAGTTTTCTCCAAATTCTTTCAGGATTTTTTCCACAGATGTAACAAAAGTTCCCCAACTCTTGTAAGCAGATATTTCAATCCATTCATACTTAATAAACCGCCATAAAATTTCAATTAAATTTAATTCAGGTGAGTAAGAAGGCAACTCAAAAAGAGTAATATTACGTTGCTTCCACTCTTCAAGTTTGTCAACAATAGCATCACTGGTATGAATAGAAGCTTGATCTGTGACAATCACCGTTGGCTTATCTACTGTGGGAAAAAAAGCATCAATACAGGCAATAACCACATCTGAATTAATACTTTGAGATGCTGGGGGGGTGACAAAGAGGTCTACGAGATAGACTGTATAAGGGTTGCGGCCCGCATACCTTGTTGATAAAAGCGGCGTTTATTTGGAGTTAACTTCATTAACTGTTCTACCTCGTCAGAATATAGTTCTAGATAATTAACCCACTTTTCTCCATCTAATCCAACACCAAATGTACTCCGTCTGCGATATTTTTTCTTGGGTTCTTTGCGACGAGATACATATTTTTGTACCTGCTTTTTCTTCAGTTCAGTGCCTTGAAACCCACATTCCGCAGGTCTTTAAATAGAATTGATGGTTATAAATTTTCAAAATTTAAGCCTGAAGTGATTGCCCA
>NZ_JAUBRC010000036.1:0-76714 GCF_036701635.1 Microcoleus sp. N9_B4
TTCAGCCTTGTGGCTGGAAACGCTATGTACGGGCTTTCACCGTGATTTACGTTTCAACGAATCGCACTAATCATTCCGATACAACACAAATTGATATCATTCCAGCATATTTAGTATGAGGTTTCGCGATCGAGAACTTTCACAACTTTGTTATACATCTCCTCAGCTTGTTGCGGCGAATTGCCGATACTCGTCACTCCCAATTTGCCAAACTCCGACAAACAACCCATTAAATGAAACACACTGCCCGTCTCTGTCCCGCTGTCAAAGTGCAGTTGATTGTCAGCAATAATATCCATCAAATCGTTCGGTAATAATCCCCGATAGCGCTCTTTTTTCAAATTGTCCGAAGCGACATAATATTTTGGACGGCCCTGCAGGCTGTAAAATAATCCTGTCGAACGTTCGTACCGACCATTTGTTAACAGCTTCAGCGCCATAAACGGATGAGTTGTGCCTCCTTTCCGCAAGTTAATTTCTATTGCTTGCATATCCCAGTTGCCGTCTGATTGCCGCACCGCGAGAAAATCTACTCCAAATCTCTCTAAAGCCCCTTTTTCGGCTAAATTTTTCCCGACTTTCCATCCCAATTCTTGCAATGCCAGCCGGTAGGATTCGTCCGCCGGAAATTGGCAACCCAAGAAAATTTGACCGTCTGGGCCTCCTAAAATTTGGTCGTGGGTTGAGAGAATTTCTACTTCGCCACTGGGGACAATTCTACCTTGAACGCTGGGCGAGAACTTTTCTTCTCCTTCGATAAATGCTTCGGCAATTGCCCCTAATTCGGGAATGCGGCTGCTAAAATTTTCCCATGTTTCGCCTGTGGATTGAAAGCGCAAATTATGGAAGTGCTCGCCAATTGCCTTCTCTCTTTCTGTAGGTGCTTTACCTGCGAGGGACTTCAGATCTAAAATTGCATTTCCTTCCCCCGAAAAACCTTCATTTAACTTAATTACGATCCGTTGCAAATGCGGCTGCCGTGCCCACAAATCGGCCGCAGCTTCTGCTAAATCTTCCGCATTCCAAACCAACTCGGAACCGTCAGGATAAGGCACGCCACATTCTTTAAAAATTTGCCTGCTGCCGCTTTTGGTTCCCCAGTATAACAGATCGGGATCGCTGGCCCACAAAGGAATCCCCAATTTAACAGATAACTCGCGTTCTAAGGGCGTCGAGTTATAACAAACCATATAGGATTTTGTCGGCCGCACTGCTTGACGAATGCGCTCCATCAAGCGGGGGCGCTCTAAAATTTTCTGGGTGAGGGATTTGGCAGAAGCATCGTAAGCACTGAACAGCACAAGCCGATCGCGCGCGTGAGAAAATGGTATTCCCGGCAGCAATTGCAGGTAATAATCCACAATCATCGGGTGCAAGGGCTCGGAGGTAATGTAAATTAAGCGCGTGCGGGGATTTCGCAGCCGAATTAATGAAAATAAATGCCGCTCTTCGTAATGGTAAGCACCCTCAACTTTCTGCATTTCTTGCTGATCTAAGCTGAGAGAAGGAATGATAATAATGTCACAATCTCCGCTGTCAAATTCTTCGATAGCTCGCCAACGTTCCCGTAATTCTGCCTGAAGATTGCGAAACTTCTGCGCGGATTCGGAAGATGAATTATTTAACTCTTGCATTGCGTTTTATCCTAACTATTCAAATAATTATTGCTGATCGTGTCGGGTGTGTCAGCCCCAATAGTTGAGACAACTCACACAGTTTTTTGTCTGACGCACTTTACTAGGAATATTGACAAAAATGCCCAAATAGTGATTTAAGGTGCGTCAGTCGAAATATTTGAGGCAATTAAAACAGTTTTTTCTGCCCCCGCCCAAAAACCGATACCGTGCCACGTACTCCTGTCGTGAAGATCCAAAAATTTTAGACCAAAGTTTAATCTCCCAGATTCATCTGTGGAATAAATCTAAAATCTAAAATCTAAAATCTAAAATCCACTGACGCACCCTACCGGGGATGATCGTCCATTTCTCTCAATCTGCTCTAAGAAGCTCGCCGCGCTCGAAAAAGTCTGGCATATTCCAATATCGGCTCTAAGCGGCGTTGATTTTGTTTGAGTGCCGATCGCAATTTTTCCGAAGGGCGGAATACCAGGGGAGCCGAATATTTGTTCAGCATCTCGATTTCTGGCGACTGGCTCATCAGGATCAACCGCACGTCTTTGTCGAGCAAATAACTCAGAGACAGCAAATCTCCCATGTTCGTAAAATCGTTGCCGCGATCGCTAATTACAATTGTATCTTTAATCGATCGGTTAGCTATCGCCTCTTTGTTAATAATTTTCGCAACTTCAGCATTAAAATAGCTCAAGTCTTTGCTCCACCAAGTATCAGAAAAAGCGCTAACTGTACAGGAGGCTATACTTGCTGTAAATACCAAGGCTAAAATGACTTGCCAAAACCGCTGCTGAGTTTTCAGGTAACAGGCGAGCAAGTAAGCAACTGCTAGCTGCACTCCCGGAAAGCAGGAAATTAGATAACGGCTGACGGCAGAACGTTTGCCACCTAGGATTAGATCCGGTAATGCCAGGATCAAAAAAGGTACAAAAATTGATGTTAAAATAAACAGCCAAGTTGAAGTGCTAGACCAACGGCATATTTTGTAAAGGGCGGCCGCAATTAACAGCAAAAATGGCAATCTCAGCAGATAAGTCCAAATATTATCAAACCCGAAATCGAAGTCAAAAAATAAGGCTGTAAAGCTGAGCGTCCACAATTTGACAAGATACAGCCAACCCGGAGATACCCGCGTCCAATCTGTCGTAGCTGATGCTCGTTGCAGGTTGGTTGCCAGCACATAAATCCACGGAAAATACAATATTAAAGCTGCTATTACTGCTAGGAAAAATAGGGAATTAGTGACGTGACCTTCTAATTCTCTTTTTTTGACAAAAAACCAGTAAGAAATTATAAAAACTCCGTGTCCAATGAGTGTTAAACTGAAGAAAGGATGAGTGTAGAAACCAAGGGCGATCGCCAGCGAGTAAAATACCCAATCTTGCCAACCCCGCAACCGCACTGCTCTCAGCAGCAACCAACTGCTGCCAATAACTGTGGCTGTCAGCAAACTGTACTGCCTTGCTGTCTGAGCAAACAAGGTGTCAAAGGGAGATAAAGCCAAAAGTGCTGTTGCTAATAACGCAGCCAAATTCGAGGCGAAAAGTTCCTGAGCTAAAGCGTACATCAAAGGCAGCGACAGCAAACTCAATATTGCTGGCAAACTGCGAGATGCTGTTAGAGAACTGCCAAATTGCTGCATCCACCAACGAGCCAGGAGAAAGTATAAAGGCGGATGCTGCGGGTCTTCTAGTGCCAAAGAACGAATTGTGTCTGCTTCTGTAGTTCCCGGTTTAATCCGCTGATATTTTTGCAATTCTGGTGCGGGAACAATCCGGTTTTGGAATAGTTCGTCGTCGATTTCTTGGCGGGTGAAACCAGCGGCGCGGATTGATGTGTAAGCTTCGTCGTGCCAGTAAAGTTTGCGATCGATCTCAAAAAACCGAAATCCGATACCTAATAAAATGCCGATCGCCAATAAGCTCATCAGCCAGCGGGAATTTTTGGTATTAACAGATGTGTCTTGATGTGTTGTAGATCCCATGCTTGTCCTAATTGTGGCGATTACTTGTTACCAGGCTCTGCCTGGTAACACAGATCCGGAGGCTCTGCCTCCAATTTTAATGTAAGCTTTTCGAGGCAGAGCCTCGCTTACATCGGTTCCCAGACAGAGCCTGGGAACCAGTTAAATATCTTCTACATCTTGGGCCTTCTGAAGCCTGGAGCAGGCTGAACCACCCCCAAAATCAAGAATCTTCAGCCAGATCCTCCCAGAACCTCCAGAGCCCAAAAATAACTGCTAACATACGTGTTGTACAGTTAATCAACAAGCTCCGCAAGGGGTCTACCCGCGTACCGCAAATGGCAAAAAAAGAAGCGTCTATAAAAACTTCCACTGAAAACTCTGAAAAGCAAAAAGCCCTAACTTCCGTACTGTCCCAAATCGAGCGCAGCTTTGGCAAAGGGGCGATCGTCCGATTGGGAGACTCCACTCGCATGAGGGTAGAAACCATTCCCACCGGAGCCCTGACACTAGACATTGCTTTGGGCGGCGGTTTGCCAAAAGGTCGAGTTATTGAAATTTACGGCCCGGAAAGTTCCGGTAAAACCACTCTAGCCCTCCACGCGATCGCCGAAGTCCAAAAATCCGGCGGTATCGCAGCCTTCGTCGATGCCGAACACGCCCTCGATCCCACCTACGCCTCAGCTTTAGGCGTCGATATTGAAAATCTCTTAGTTTCCCAGCCGGATACCGGCGAAATGGCCCTAGAAATAGTCGATCAACTCGTCCGTTCCGTCGCCGTCGATATCGTAGTAATTGACTCCGTAGCCGCCCTCGTCCCCCGCGCCGAAATTGAAGGCGACATGGGCGACTCTCACATGGGTTTGCAAGCCCGCTTGATGAGTCAAGCTTTGCGGAAAATCACCGGCAATATCGGCAAATCCGGCTGTACCGTCATTTTCCTCAACCAATTGCGGCAGAAAATCGGCATAACTTACGGCAACCCGGAAACAACAACCGGCGGCAACGCACTCAAATTCTACGCCAGCGTGCGGCTCGACATTCGCCGCATTCAAAGCTTGAAAAAAGGTACAGAAGAATACGGCAACCGCACGAAAGTTAAAGTTGCTAAAAATAAAGTTGCTCCGCCTTTCCGTATTGCCGAATTTGACATTGTATTTGGCAAAGGCATTTCTACTTTAGGCTGTCTGACTGACTTGGCCGACGAAATGGGAGTAATTCTGAAAAAAGGTTCTTGGTATAGCTACAACGGAGAGAACATAGCTCAAGGACGAGACAAAGTGATCCAGCACATGGAGAAAAACATCGATTTCAAAAATGAAATTGAGGAGCTAGTTAAAAAGAAACTTGAGACTGGTGCTCTGGTTTCTGCTAATTCTGTCGCTCCTATTGAGGTAGATGATGTAGATGATGTAGATGATGTAGATGATGTAAATGATGTAGATGATGTAGATGGTTTGGACGAAGAAATCTAAGTTTTTTAGTCCTCAATTGTTACTCGTTTACTGATTGTTTACTCGTTTTCCTCGTTACCAGGCTGGAGCGAAAGTAACACTCAACAGCTACCTAGAGCCTCGAATTTAATTTTCGCTCGCGAGGCTCTTCCTCTAGGTATCAGTTCCCAGGCTCCAGCCATAGAACCAGTAAATTGACCCGACATGATATGAGTTCGGGATTGCCGAATATATTGCCGATTGCTATATTTGTGCAGTAAGTAGTACAAGTGTCAAGTAGATGAATATTGTTTCTTTTAGCGAAGCGAGAAATAACCTCAAGGCTGTTTTAGACAGAGTAGTGGAAGATACGGACTATACCATCATCACTAGACGGGATGCGGAGGATGCCGTGGTGATGTCGCTAGAGTTCTTTAATAGTTTGCTGGAAACAGTTCATTTACTCAAATCTCCCGCCAATGCTGCCCATTTGGAGCGTTCTATTGCTCATTTTAAGCAGGGGAAAGTGGTGGAGCGAAATTTGTTGGATGACTAGAAAGTTAGCATGGACGGATGATGCTTGGGGCGATTATTTATATTGGCAAGGGCAAGATAAGAAAAAGTTCAAACGAATTAACAAGCTAATTGAGGCAACAATCCGATTCCCGTTTGAGGGGATCGGAAAGCCAGAACCACTGAGGGAGAATCTGGCGGGAGCATCTCACATTTGTAAAAATACTTCTTCTAGCTCATTCTTTCTGCCTCTTGCCTCAAAACTCCAATTTCTAGCTTGGCTGCTTTCATTGAGATGCTCCCAATTTACAAACACTTATTCAGGCATAGAAACTGGCTGAAAGTATTGAGAATTAGCGCGCACATAACAGTTTTGTCTTGTCCGCAACCAGGGTTGACCGTTCGCCATCGTAATCGCATTTACTCCCCTGAGTTCAGCAGCAATTGTATCTCTATCTGCGCGGTAAACTTGTTGAATTGCTCCGTTTGGCGTCTTGCGGCAGTTGAGTTGTCCATCTCGCGACGTGACTCGCCAAGCAGGCCAAGTTGCAGAACCAGCAGTTTCAGTCAACCAAGTATTAGAATTGCTAGAAGTATAGTCGCCACTTGCATTAGGACGCGGTAAAGGTTCGACTAAATTTACTTTAAATGTCTGGCCAATAGAAGGACAATTTTCTCCTCGTTTCACCTTCCAAGTAACTTCTGCTCCCAATTGGCTGCTCCTTCTAACTTGACGCCTAACAATGGCAATATCTCCAGAACAAACAATTTTTTTTCCAGGGCCGATGGCACTGTCTTTGAAAGTCCCATTGTAATAGTAAGAGCCTGCTGCTCCTTCAGAACGGGTAATTTGAATATTGCCCAAAAATTCCCGATTGCCTACTTTGGTAAAGTAAAAACCGCTGCGATTGTTCCCTTTTTCTGACAGGTTTAAAGTAGTTTTGCCGTTAGGATTAACATAAGTCGTAGCGCTAGCAGCACCGCACCAAATTAATGACAGAACTCCTGTGGATAACAAAATGTAAAGCTTTTTCATAGCACCACCTTGTATGATATGAATCTCTACTTTATTTGTAGCTGTTGGTGAAGATATTTGACCAGTCGCTCAAATGAGTGTCACTCATTTGAGCGACATTCTAACGACATACGGGCAATCCCCCATGATTGCCACGACAAATTCGGCAACTACGGGGGATTGGCACTATTGCGTAATTCCGAAAAATCAACTCTGCATAACTTCACCTTGCTTCTGCTCCCTTCAACTCTCTTCACTTGTATGCACCTGCATCACGATGCCTGCAAGCTTCCACTTCTGACTCATTGCAAGTTCCAATAATTAGCAGCAGAATAAATTTATATACGTAAGTAAGAGGGTTCCAATCACCGCTAAATACTGTAGATTTTACGGGTACTTCCCAGTGAGTCAAGTTGGGATTCCAAACACTAGGGCGATTTTTACAGATAGCAGATTTCACATCGAAGAAGGTTTGTAAAGAAATGTAAAAGCTCCTGATCGCCGATTGCTGTGACAGAAAGTAAGGTTTCTAAGCTGAGTAGGTAAAAAAAATCGTCTTGATTCAGCGCAAAAATGAACTTGACAAACACAAATTAATTTGCTCAAAACTTAAATCCTTATTGAAGGGATAATAAATTATGGCTGACGGTCAATTAGGAGTTATATTAAAGATGGCTCAAACAATTAATCCTCAAATTGAGAGCGCTCGACACTTTGAAATAGACTTGGCAAAATTGCGCCAACTGCCAGCAGGAACATTAGGGTGCGAAGTGGCGCGATTTCTAGACGAACAAGGCTTTGAGCCGATCGCATCGGGAGACTGGATTCAGCGAAACCACGACGTATGGCACGTTCTGACTGGTCTTTCAGCTTCAACTGAAGATGAATTGATACTTCAAGCGTTTACTCGCGCTCAAGTATTTGGTCCTTCTTGTGCGATTTTAGTGTTAGTGGGACTCATCGGCGGCAAATAATGTGCGATCGGACAAATTATCAAAGGCTTAAAACACGGAAAATTAGCCACTCGGTTAATTAATTGGGACGTTGCATCTGATTGGGAAACTCCTTTATCTGAAGTTCGAGAAAAACTCGGAATTCTACCCTTAATTGATTAGATTTTAACTCATTACCTCATTGCAAAAGTATGCAAAGCACAAGTTACAAACCGGAAATTAGCCTGAGCCCACGCGAAAGAGCGATCGCGCAATTAGTAGCCCAAGGCCTGCCCAACAAATGTATTGCCAAAAATTTAAATATCAGTCACTGGACGGTTGCTACTTACGTAAGGCGGATTTTTATCAAACTCGGTGTTTGTTCCAGAACTGCGATGATTGCACTGCTGATCCAAGAAAATTTGCTCTGGGACTGATCAATAAGTAGGGTGCGTCAGATATTAAGAACGGGCTCTCCGGCCCGTTCCACAAAAATTCAATCTTCTTGTGGAACGGGCTCTCCGGCCCGTTCTTATTTGCAAGCGTTAATTTTTTTCTATGCCAAAGCCAAAGAAGGAGAAGAATTTCTCAGAAAACTCAGCAATTCTCGATTCACCGTTTGTGGCGCTTCCTGCTGAATCCAGTGGCCGCAGTGAGGAACTAATTTCAACTTAAACGGAGCCGTAATTAATCTGTCTAAACCTTCTACAAGTTTGTGGCTCAAAAACGCATCTTCTTCTCCCCAAAGCACCAAAGTAGGTACTGTCACAGGTTCTAATTTCTGCCCCAAATTCCAAAGCCTCTGCGGGTGAAACATCTGGCGGTAATAATTGATAGCGGCGGCTAATACTCCCGGCTTTTCTAAAGCAGTCTGATAAATCTTAGTTTCCTCAGCGCTAAAAGATCCTTTGCGAACAGCTTGTCCTTGGAAAACATTGTGTACAAAATCTTTCAAGTTTTGCCGGATCAACCATTCGGGAATGCCGGGAACCTGAAACGCCAAAACGTACCAACTGCGGCGGATTTGATCTAAATTGCTCGCCATTTCCTGCACGAATCGCTGCGGGTGCGGAGCGTTTAGAATTGCCAAGCGGTTGAGTTGTTCGGGGAATTTTTGAGCTAAGTGCCACGCAATCGCCCCTCCCCAATCATGACCTACAACGTGAGCTTTTGTATAGCCGAGGCTCGCAATCAAACCGCGAATATCCGCGCTCAGCGTATCTAAATCATAGCCGCTTTCCGGCTTGTCGGAATCGTTGTAGCCCCGCAAATCCGGCACTACCACCTTGAAATGACGCGCTAAAGCAGGAATTTGATGACGCCAAGAGTACCAAAACTCTGGAAACCCATGCAGGAGGAGAACGAGCTCGCCTTCTCCTTGAGAAACGCAGTGCAGGCGGATGTTATTGGTTTCGACAAAGATGTGTTGCTGTTGGGAATCGAAAGAATTCATAGTTGGAAAGTTAGACTTATTTTCGGGAAGTACAGAACCCGCCGACTGGTAGCAGGCTAAAACGTCCCAATGGTGTTAATTTTTCTACTTTTATTGTAGCTGCTTTTCGATCCCCGCCGCTGCAATCTAATTAAACTTAAAACTTGTAGGGTTTTGTGGTGTCCTGTGTTTTAGGTGTAACGACTGAATTCAAGTTTATTACCTTAAAAGTATTGTTTTAACAGCGGCGCAGGCGATTCAATAATAGCACAATTTCGTCCGTTGCCGATCGCATTTTTGCAGTCGATAGGTCAGATTGATTGACGATAATGCTAAACACCAGCGGCTCGTAATTCGGAACTTCGATATATCCCGACAGCGCCGAAACTCCGCTCATTGTTCCTGTTTTTCCTTGCAAAATTACGCGATTTGGTGTAAAATTAAAGCGATTTTTCAAAGTGCCGCTCTCGCCAGCGATCGGCAGTGACTGGCGGTAAATAGATGCAGTCGGTGAATTGGCCATCAATCTCAAAGTTTCCACTAAGGCTTCTGGAGTAATTAAATTGTGCCGAGACAAGCCGGAACCGTCGGCTAATATGTAGCTGTTTGGATTTACTCCTAATTGAGTTAAAACTGTCTTTAGCTCTTTCAAACCGCTTTCACCTGTATCCTCTTGTGGCACAGGCATCTTGCCTGTGAGTGTTTGTGGCACAGGCATCTTGTCTGTAACTTTTCCCAGCAATCTCAATAAAACTTCTGCATAAAGATTGTTGCTTTCGCGATTAGTTTCTCTCACCAATTCCGCCAGCGGCGGCGATTCAACGGTCGCTAATTCTTGATTTAAATTGCGAGAAGCCGATGCAACTAAAGCCTGTTTAACAGGAATTCCCTCAGTCGCCAGGGCTTGTTGAAAATACTGCAAAAAATTATTAGCAGGGTTGACAACTGCCACATAAGCTGATTCAGGTTCGCCACCAACTTTCAACTGTCCGCTCACTCGAATTATAGGTCGATCGAACTCCCGGCCAATTTCAATAAACTCGGATTCGTTTTGGGCGACTGTTACTGAATTGTTCTGAAGTTGCCACTGATTTGCCAGCTTTGGTTCGGCAAAAGTAACTTTCAGAGGTTGCCCCACATCCTGCGGGGACAATAGAAGGTCGATCGCGTTTTGATTGAAAATTAAACTATTAATTGGCGCTCCATAGCCAGCTTGCGCGTCTTCCCATTCCCAATTCGGATTGACTGCACTGCCTTGAAAATAGCTGTCATCGCCGATTAACTGGTTAACTTGACTGATTCCCCGCTGCTTCAACTGCTGCGCCAAAGATTTCAACTGAGCCTCAGCAATGCTCGGATCTCCCCTGCCGGCAACGTACAAACTGCCATTTTCGCCGCTGTAAACCGATGTCTTAATCCGAAAATCTGCACCGAGTTTCTGCAAAGCAGCGGCTGTAGTTAGCAGCTTGGCATTTGATGCTGGAATAAAATATTTTTGGGCGTCGCGGCTGTAGAGAGTAGTAGAAGAAGATAGAGGTTGAATCAAAATACCCCAGCGCGATCGACTAAATTCGGGACGGTTGGCGATCGCATCTACTTGCGCCCCCAATTCCCCAGGACAAATATCCCCAGCAACCGCCGACGTTTGAGCAGCAACCGCCGACGGACGCCCCAGAATTAGGACTAACAAACTAAGCGCAATTCCTTGGATTTTCAAAGTGCCAGTTCCTTAACAATAACTATTAAAATTAGATGCGCTAGAGCTTGGAAGTTTCACCGAATCAAGTCAATATTAATAATAATAACGCGCATGAATTCTCGGATTGAACAGCGCCTCTACAGGTTTTCCCTCTTTGAGGTGCTCTTCCACAATCAACGGTACATCACTCGGTTTAACTCGACAATACCAAATTTCGTCCGGGGTAACTCGTACAGTCGGGCCAGTGGTGCACTGTCCCTGACAACTACAGGCCTCCACTTTCACCCCGGCAACTTGTTGAGCTTCAAAAGCAGCTAGCACTGCTGCTGAACCATTTTTCAGGCAAGATTGATACTGGCAAACCAATACACAGCGAGCTTCTGGTTGGGAGTCTGGTTTTCGGGCTGGAGATTCTGGCATTGGTAAGGATTTATCCGCTCTTTAATATATCTTAACAATCTTGTCAGGTCGATCGCTCCCCGGAGTCCGGCAAACGGCAGAATTTTATAGTGCGATCGAAAAAAACACCAAAATTCTGGCATTCAAAATTTTTCCTTCTTTCCTACCTTCAAACCAATCCTTTCAGCAGAGTTGCCTTTCTTCAGTCTGTGTCACGCTTTGCCTATATGATCGATAAGGAGAGATAATTCAATCAACCGCTAATCATGCCAAAAACAGTAGCCGATGTAATGAGCCGCGAGCCGATTTTGGCGCGACCCGAAATGCCCTTGAATGAAGCGATTAAAATTTTAGCCGATCGACGCATTAGCGGTCTTCCCGTCGTAGATGAGAATGACTTGTTGGTAGGAGTCATCTCCGAAACCGACTTGATGTGGCGGGAAACCGGCGTAACTCCGCCCGCTTATATCATGGTGCTCGACAGCGTGATTTATTTGGAAAATCCCTCTCGTTACGAGCGAGAACTCCACAAGGCTTTAGGACAAACAGTAGGAGAAGCGATGAGTAAAGAGCCAGTTACCATCGGGCCCGATCAATCTGTCCAAGAAGCTGCCAAACTGATGCACGATCGCAGCATCCACCGATTGCCAGTGCTTGATACTGCGGGCAAAGTAATCGGCATCCTCACTAGGGGAGATATTATCCGCTCAATGGCTGCCGAATCTTAAATTAACTGTTGCAGTTCCAGGACTGTATCAGAAAATTAGTCGTGAAGCGAAGCTATCCCGTAGGGAATCGCTCTTTCAATCTCGCTCACTTTTGGCAATTACCAATTATCTAGATTCACGACACGGAAGTCAGGAATAGACGCAGAGCAATTTTTTCTTTCTTGCTTCTTCTTCTTCTTCCTTCTTCCCTCTTCCTTCTCCCCTCTTCCTTCTTCCTTCTTCCTTCTTCCTTCTTCCCAATTATCAAATCTAAAATCGAATGAGCATTACCCCTGAGTCTGTCGAACAATTGCTGAATTCCGAGGATTTTGGCGAAAGATTGCGAGCAGTCAACCAACTGCGGCAACTAGACCCCGCGATTGCCTATAAACTGATTCAAATTGCGATCGGCGACAAAAACGTCCGGGTTCGCTACGCAGCAGTCAGCCAATTATCAACCCTCGGCACGCAGAATCTGCCGAACGCTTTAGAGGTACTGCGAAACAGCCTGAACAACGACCCCGAACCCGACGTGCAAGCAGCAGCAGCCGATGCTTTGGGCGCATTGAAATTAACCGATGCTTTAGAAGATTTGCAGCAAGTTTATAGCAGTACCTCTGAATGGCTGGTGCAACTGAGCATCGTCGCGGCTTTGGGAGAAATGGGAGATCCGAAAGCCTTTCCGATGTTAGAAAATGCCCTGACTTCTGAAAACGAATTGATCCAAACCATTGCCATCAGCGCATTAGGTGAATTAGGAGATAAACGGGCGCTGCCGCTGCTACTACCCTACGCTTCCAATGCAGATTGGCAAATCCGTTACAGAGTAGCTCAAGCTTTAGGGCGGTTGGGCGGTGCAGAAGCACAGACAGCTTTGGAAATTCTCGCCAAAGATGAGGTTGAACAAGTTGCTCAGGAGGCTAAAGCCGGACAAGAAAATAGTTTGAAATCTTGAGATTGCTTTCGTGATCGCGAACAACCCTGCGCGGTTGTGAATTTTGAATTAATTTAGAATTTTTGGTGAAGATTCTACTAAAAACTCTGTTCGCGATCGCACACATAATTCAGAAACCCGGTTTCTTCCTATATTTCTTGTTCGTGTCTGCAAAACTCGTAGAAACCGGGTTTCTAGCCAGCCAGCGGGCTGGGTGCGTAGCCCAAACCTTACTAATCAGGAAAAATCTAAAATCTCCAATCTAAAATCTAAAATCTAAAATCTAAAATTGTATTGATGCCACGGGCGATCGCGAATTCCTTGAAAACTCTCCTCAAAGTCGATCGCACTTTTCCCTTTCCCAACCAGAGTCTGCCTCTTGACATCCCCACTTTGACAAAAGCTATAATTAAAATAGATAAAGCAGCGGCAGGGATTAACACAATTATTAAATTGTACCCAACCAGCTAGCGATCGGGGAAACTATCGTTAAGACGGTAAGCCATCTACCAGCAAAGCCAAGTCTTAAAACTCTTGATCATCCCCATGCTTGAACAACTACAAAATTCAGGTTCTCAGTCCTCGGACATTTTAGCAGGAGAGCGATCTGCCTCTCAAGTCGCACCAACTCCAACCAATCAAAACTTTATTTATAGAGTTTTAGAACTTACCAACCTAGAACGCAGTAAATTAGGTTTGTCCCCGCTAACTTTAAATACTCAGTTACTAAATGCGGCGGAAAATCACAGCCAAAACATGGCACTGCAAGACTTCTTTTCGCATACAGGCAAAGATGGTTCGTCATTCACCAGTCGCATTACTACCACGGGCTATCAATTCTCAGCGGCGGCAGAAAACATCGCTGCTGGATCTTCTACACCCGAACAAGTTGTATCATCGTGGATGAACAGCAGCGGCCATCGCACTAACATTCTTAACCCCAATCTCAAAGAAATTGGGATTGGTTACTATTTCTTAGCCAACGATACTGGTACAGAAAATTGGAATCACTATTGGACGCAAGTTTTTGCGACTTCTCTTGACGGTAGTGTCAATCCCGCACCAACTCCCACACCGACACCAACACCAACTCCCACACCAACTCCCAACACATTGGTATCGATTACTTCGCCAATACCCAATGCTATAGGGGACGGCAGCCCGACGACAGCACCCAAAAATACAGCTAGCGACGGCAATTATTTCCTATCAGATAGTGCCGATAGTCAAATACCGACAAATGCTGCGGGATTGCCAATTTTTGCCCTTTCCGGCAAAGACAATATCACGGGGGGAGAAGGTGCTGATAGCATTAATGGAATGCAAGGTGCGGATACAATTAATGGCGCAGGAGGCAATGACAGCTTATCCGGCGGCAAAGAATCCGATGTAATTGATGGCGGTGTTGGCAATGATTTTATCAGCGGCAACAACGATAACGATCGACTAATCGGATCGGACGGTAACGATACTATTCGCGGCGGCAAAGAAGATGATGTCTTGATTGGCGGTAACGGCGATGATTTGTTGGCAGGCGATCGCGGGCAAGATATTCTGACGGGCGGCGCTGGAAATGATACGTTTATTTTAGCAGGAGGTTTGTCTGCTTCGGCTACTTTAATTAGTGCAGATGTGATTACCGATTTTGCGATCGGAGATAGAATTGGTTTGACTGACGGTATGGGATTTCCAAACTTGACTTTTGAATCTGTGAGTTTGCAGTTGGATGGAGGCGCAAGCATCGCTTCTACGGCGATTAAGTCTGGTAGTAATTATTTAGGAATCGTGCAGGGTGTCAGTCAAAGTCAGCTTACATCTTCTGTTTTTGTTAACGCCTAAAAAACAGCATATCGAGATTCCCGACTTCTTGGAGAAGTCAGGAATCTAAAAACGAGAGCGCTTTACGATCGCATTACCAGTGAAAGCCAATGGTTCAGCTTAAATGTGGCTGGCAAGAGCGAGAGATGCTGCCTCAGACTGAAACGACTCGTTTAGCAGTTTGGTGATTGTATCAGCGTTAGCAGGGCGGCTGAAGTAAAACCCTTGACCTTCATGGCAGCCTCGCGCTTGCAGGTAGTCACGCTGCTCCTTGGTTTCAATGCCTTCTGCGGTGATCGTTAATCGCAGACTTTTTGCCAGAGCAATGATCGCATCGGTAATGGTGGCGCTGTCCGGGTTAGACAGTATATCGTTGACAAACGATCGATCGATCTTGAGCATATTAACCGGAAACCGTTGCAGGTAGTTGAGGGAAGAATAACCTGTGCCAAAGTCGTCTAGGGCGAGGGACACGCCAAGTTCTCGCAGTTGCGTTAAGATTTTGACCGATCGCTCAATGTCAGTCATCAAGGCAGTTTCAGTCACTTCCAGTTCTAAATACGCAGCTTCGAGTTCCGTCTCGGCCAAAATTTGGCAAACCATCTCAACCAGATTCGCCTGCTCAAATTGTCGAGCCGACAGATTCACCGAAATCCGCAGCGCTGGCAGCCCAGCCAGTTGCCAGCGACGGGTTTGAGCGCAAGCCGTTCGCAAGATCCATTCACCAATGGGCACGATCTCGCCATTGGCTTCGGCGATCGGAATAAATTTTACCGGAGAGACCAAACCCTCTGTAGAATGCTGCCAGCGAACCAGCGCCTCCGTTGCTGTCACCTTTCCGCTGTGCAGGTCGATCAGCGGTTGATAGTAAACCAGCAGTTCGTTACGTTCCAGCGCTCCGCGCAGGTTATTTTCTAGGGCCAGTCGCTCCTGTAACTGAAGGTTCATTTCTGGTGAATAAAACTGATATTGACTCCGCCCTTGCTGCTTTGCCTGATGGAGTGCGAAGCCAGCTTGCTGAAGAAGTTGCTCTGCAGAATTGGTATTTTCTAGATGGTTCAATGTAATGCCAAGACTGGCGGTGAGGTGGATCTGGTTGCCCTCTACAGAGAAAGGTTTTGCCAGCGTACTCAGCAGCAGTTGGGATAGCTTGACCACACTCTCCAGCGAGGGGATTTCGCTGCGAGCGATCGCAAACTCACCGTCGCCCAAACGCGCCAAGACATCTGACCGATCCATGCACTGTACCACCCGCTGGGAAACGGCTCTAATTAGTAAGTCGGATATCCCAGGCTCCAACGCATGGCGCATCCCCGTGAAATCGTCGATACCCAATACCAGCACTGCGACCAAAGGTGAGTGATTTTGGGATCGGGTTTGATTCAGGCGATCGCAGAATAAGTCACGATTGGGCAATCCAGTCAGTTCATCGTAGTGGGTAATGTAATGAATCAATTCATCTAGTTTGTAAAGCGTTTGTGAGGAATTTGCCATCAGCGTACCGACTTCATCAGCAAACTCTGTGGGTAAGTTCGGCAATGTTTTTGTATCGAGGTAGTTTTGTAGAGCCTCCGAGGTTAAGATTATCGGCAGAAGGAGGTAGCGCAGCGTATAAAGCGTTGCTGCCGTACCCGCTAATGTCGCCAGCAGAGCAACCAGCAGAACCCGGACTGATGTCTCTACAGAGTAAGCGTTTGAGGTAAGAAACCAGACCATTAAGGTTAGCAAAGGAACGTGCGTGCCTAAAAATGCAACCACCATAATTTTGGCAGTGTAGCTTTTTTTCAGCCAGGGGAGACCCCCCAAAGATGAGTATAGGTTAAGGTTAGGCTTTGGTTGCATAGGACTTGGTTTGAAATTTCTAAGTGGGTAAAGTATCCAGCAGTCTGGTACTAGGTGCGTTGGCTTCAGAAACGGCTTTTTTAACTAAGGAGCGATCGCCTTAGATTTGACCGATATTTTACAAATTGATCGACAATACCCGGCCGCGATCACTTGTCTGATAAAATATCCAAGCGATCGCCAAACAACAAATATATATACTGACCCTAATCGCCTTTTTCATAAACGTCAGTGATCCGCGCCACAAATCACCGAAATTAATTTTTGAAAGCTCCAAATTAGATTGACCTTCAGCTTTTAGTCTGCTACTAATAACTAATGACTAATGACTAATAACTAAATTACTCAAAAGGAAATTATGAAAAAAGTAGCCGTGTTTGGTAACGCTGGAGGCGGTAAATCAACTCTCAGCAAGAGATTATCGGAAATCACTGGTTTGCCACTTTACATCTTGGATAAGATTCAATATCAATCTGGGGGCGCTGAGGTTCCAAATGAAGAATACAAGCATACCCACGAGAAAATTATGGCGACCGATCGATGGATTATTGACGGGTTTGGTTGCAGGGAAACCCTCTGGCTGCGACTCAATGAGGCGGATAGTCTGGTTTTTGTCGATTTACCGCTATACGTGCATTTTTGGTGGGTGACTAAACGGCTGATTTCAGGTAGCTTTATACCGCCAGAAGGCTGGCCTGAAAACAGTCCGATATTGAAGAGTTCAATTAATAGTTACCGCGCTCTTTGGTTGTGTCACAAGTATTTGACTCCCAGATATCGCGAGTATGTCGATCGCGCTCAAAATACCAAAAATGTTTATCACATCAGATCCACTGAAGAGATTTCACAATTTTTTGAATCGATATTGCAAATGACAGTTGACAGTTGAATGGGAAATGGGGAATAATATCAAATCCGGCAGCATCGGAATTATGTAGTGCTCGCGAGACGCTCGCTCGCGAGACGCTCGCACTGATATCATCCAAATATATTATTCCGATGCAACAGTCCATGATACAGCGTATTCCAGGTTTATGAAGTACACCCCAGAAACCGGGTTTCTTTACAGTTCTCGCCTATAAAATGATTCTGTTCAAGAAACCCGGTTTCTCGCTCTCTACATCTACATGGAATATGCTGTATAACCAATAACCAATAACCAATAACAACTGACTAATGACTAATGACTACTGACTACTGACTAATGACTGCTGACTAATGACTGCTGACTAATGACTAATTGATGCCACAGCCGATCGCAAATTTCCTTGAAACTCTCCCAAAATTCGATCGCACTCTTCCTTCTCCAAATTAGTCCAGTGCATCATCAAAGCTAATTTAACCGACTTGCCACTTTTTTCGAGCAAAAAACCCGCCTCCTCCCGGTTTAAATCAGTCAAATCCTGCAACATCCGCACAGCCCGATCGCGCAATTTCTTATTAGTCACCGCCACGTCAACCATTCGATTGCCGTAAACCTTCCCCAGCTTCACCATTACCCCAGTCGAAATGATATTCAAAGCCATTTTTGTGACTGTACCGGCTTTCAAGCGCGTCGAACCCGCCACTACCTCCGGGCCAACCAACAACCTAATATCAACATCAGCCTCAAAATTGACTTGTTCGACGGGTACGCAGGCCATAAACACAGTCTTAGCCCCCCGCTGGCGTGCCGCCTGCAAAGCGCCCGCAACAAACGGCGTCGTACCTCCAGCCGTAATCCCGACAACTACATCTAAATTGGTAATTTGACGGTGGGCGATCGCCTCAGCCCCATCCTCAGCCCGATCCTCTAAATCCTCCGAGCTCCGCACCAAAGCCCCCGCACCCCCGGCAATTATGCCCTGTACGAGTTCTGGCGGCGTGCAGAAGGTGGGGGGACACTCGGCCGCATCCAGCACCCCCAAACGCCCGGAAGTACCCGCACCGACGTAAAACAGGCGACCTCCTTGACGTAGAGATTCGGCTGCAATGTCGATCGCTTGGGCTAACTGTTCGCGGGCACGGGCGATCGCGCTTAAGGTTTGGGCGTCTTCCCGGTTGAACAAGTCCACTAATTCGATCGAACTGAGTTGGTCTAAATTCTCGCTGTTGGTATTCACCTGTTCAGTCAGCAGATGGCCCCGTTCTTCCAAATTCTTCATGTTTTTTTATTAGTCATTAGTCATTGGTCATTGTCATTAGTCATTGGTCATTAGTCAACAGTCAACAGTCAACACTCAACAGTCATTAGGTGCACACAATAGGGTACGCATTGCCGGCCCGCTGGTGAGCTTGGTGAAGTCGTGACTCAAAGGCTCAAAATTTGGGGTTCTGGCGATCGGCTAAATCTACTTCCTTTGATAGAGGCAATTACCCATTACCCATTACCCATTACCAATAACTGCTGACTAATGACTAATGACTAATGACTATTACAAAAGTCCTTCGAGTCGGCGGCGAATAGAATCCAGTTCGTTTTGGGAAACCTCAGAATCAGGTTCGGGTTCGGGATCGGACTCCGGTTGCCACTGAGTCTGTGTTACATTGTCTTCTGGCGGAATAGCCAGCGCGCCCGCGGGCACAAGTTCCCAATCATAATCAACACTGTCGCAGAACTCCTTAATTTCCTCATCGTCGATCGCCTCAACAGTGGGCTCGGGGAAATCCTGAGCTTCCAACATCACGCCAAAGCGGGTGGCGTCGTCTTCTGACTCAAACATCAGAACTTTGTTGCGATCGCCGAGTTGAATGGTATGAATTCCCTCATTCTCGGTGCGGGCATTGAAGAGTAAGACGAACACTCGCATAAGTTTTAAAGACCTTCTTAACCACCGTTTTTTTATCTTAGAAGCGATCGGGCAACCAATCAGTCGATTTTAGATTTTAGATTTTAGATTTTAGATTGACGATCGATCGGGCAACCGATTTTAGATTTTAGATTTTAGATTTTAGATTGACGAGGGATCCTGCCCTGGCGGGATCGAAATGATTTGGGGGATGTGGACGACTGGGTTTTTGATTTTAGATTGACCTCCGATCCTGCACTGGGGGGGGGAATCTAGAGGATTTTAGATTTTTGATTTTAGATTGACCACCGATCCTGTACTGGCGCGGGAATCTAGAAGATTTGGGGGAGTTGGAGGACTTGGTTTTAGGTGGTGTTGCGTGTTTTGATTAAGTTCGTTGACACTCCCCGCCCTATAAGGACGGGGATTCTTTCATCGCCGGGAGCGCAATCGCTTTACCCTCAGAAAGCATCTTGACCGTGTGTCCCACGGCTGCAAGTCCTCGAATGAGAACTACTTGAGCGGCTGCAACGTCTCTATCCGTCGTATAGCCGCAATGTTGGCACGAATGAATACGCTCGGAGAGCTGCTTCTTGCCCGTCTCGACTAAGCAGTTAGGACATATCTGACTGGTTTTCTTGCTGTCAACCTTAAGAAAGAACACTCCGCGTTTGCGACAGCACTGCTCTAATACTTGAAAAAATTGTCCCCATCCAGCGTCTAAGCAGTGCTTCCCTAAGAAGCCTCGCACTAGACCTTTGAGTTTCAAATCTTCCACAAATATCATCCCCGCCCAATCGCAGAGATTGTGAGCTACGAGCCAGTAGTAGTTTTTCCGAGTATTTGCAATTCGTTCGTGCAGTTTGCTGACTTTAACTTGCGCTTTCTTGCGGTTATTCGACCCCTTAACTTTTCTCGATACTCTCTGTTGCAGTAATCTAAGCTTGCGTTCGAGCTTCTTGAAAGGTCTGGGATTGGGGAACAACTTACCGTTAGAAACCGCAGCCAAGTGACTGATTCCAACGTCTACTCCAAGCGCTTCGCCATGTGGCATGACATCTGGAACAGATACATCCCACTGCAATGTCAACATGGCAAACCATCCGCTAGCACGTCTCACTATCCGAACCTGTTTTAGCTTTGCGCCATCAGGAATAGAACGCGATTGGCGAAACTTGATCCAGCCAATTACAGGTAGCTTGATAGCGCCATCTCTTACGGCATCTATCCCAACTTGAGGAAAAACGAAAGAGCGCAGGGTTCCACTCTTCTTGAATCGAGGGAAACCATGTCCTTGCTCCCACATGCTGACGAATGCTTGTTCTAACCGACGAAGCGTCTGTTGTAGAACTTGAGATTGGACTCGCTGTAGGTTGCCAGAAGTTTTCCTATAGGCTGTTAATGTCTGGCATTGACTGGCATAAGTAGGGCGTTTGGTTTCTGCTGGAATGATGTATTCGGACTGGAGAGAACAAGCATTTATCTGACAGCTACGAGATTTAAACCAATCTTTGCGTTCGGCTAATGCATAGTTGTAGACGCGCCGACATTGTTCGAGCCAGTCTTCAAATCGGGCAACTTGCGCTGATGTGGGTTTGAGTTTGTATTCGTATGTCAGACTAAACACTTGCATCACCTCCTCTATTTACTATAGCTTAAAAAACGTTGCATCGCTTCTTAAGCTACAGTATTTCAAGAGAAAGCCGTCCTAGAAGGACGGGGCTTTAAACCCAATTTTTCGGTAAAGCTTTCGGGAGTCTACCCTAGAGTAGGGGCGTGAATCAGCCTTCCTTCGATACTCTAGAAGGGCTTCGCTAACGCCCGATCGGCACTTCCGACCTCACTTCTGAGTCTACCAAAGGCAGAAGCCACCCTGGCGAATCACAGAAATCATAACTGTCTAAAATCGGCTGATTCCCTTAATTCCTGAATTCTCTGATTTTTGAGAAACACCCATGACTAACTCGGACGACGACAAAAATCAACTCGCACCCCGTCCCCACCGCCGCTGGTGGCGTCTGCTGCTGCTTAGCGGTACGGGATTGACCATTCTCGGCTTGGTTGGGGTGGCCGTAGCACAGGCGTGGGTGCGGGAAAAGTTAGCTCCTTTGGTGGAAACTGAAGTCAGTCAGTTGCTGAAGCGGCCTGTGCAAATCGGACGTTTGGAGAGATTTTCTCCGACAAGTTTGCGGTTTGGCCGATCGACTTTACCTGCAACTCCAACCGATCCGGATTACGCTTCTACAGAAGCAGTGGAAGTGCAATTTTCAATCTGGCCACTGCTTTTCAACCGCACTCTCAAATTAGATATTACCTTAGTTAAACCCAACGCTTATATCGAACAGGATGCTCAAGGCCGCTGGGTTAATATTCCAACTGCAGAGCAAAAATCTCCGGGTTTATTTAAAACTGAAGTTGAGGCAATTCGAGCTGAAAATGTCGCCGCAGTTTTGGTGCCGAGTCCCGCAGTTGGGCAGAAAACTTCGGCTCCGATTTCTGTAAATTTGAAAAATGGCAGTGCTCTATTTCGCGATAAAAATCAGCGCGTTCTCTACGAACTCAACGGTCAGTTTACTAACAGCGATAATTTTATAGTAAAAGCGGATTCTTTCTTACCTGCGGCTCAAACTAACGTGCAGTTGCAAGGTCAAAATTTGCCTTTGCCCGACCTCGCTCGCTTGCTGAAGCTTCCCGGCATTTCTTTACAAAAAGGTCTTGCTAATGGGAATTTGACCGTGCAAGTGCGAGACAATAAATTATCTGGAATTACCGGAACCGCTAGTTTTGGAGGAGTGCAAGCGAGTATTTCTCCCCTGAAACAAATCATACAAAATAGCAGCGGTCAGTTGCGGTTTCAGGGAACTAATTTGATTGTCGATAGTCTGGCCGCTAATTACGGTTTAATTCCGTTGAGAATAGCAGGAACAGTTGCCACTGGAACTAATTTTAATCTCCAACAAGCTAGCTTCAATCTGACAACTAACGTGCAACCAGTTGCTTTGGCAAGTGTTGTCAGTACGGTGGAAACAGAGTTAGGGCAAAAAGTAGTATTACCCGTGGCTGTGGCGGGGGAAGTGAAGGCGGATGCCAAGCTGACTGGAACAGTTGCAATGCCGGTGCTGACAGGTACGATCGCCTCGACAAAACCCGCTACGGTCGATCGACTGCAATTAAACAATATTAGCACTAATTTCAAATTGGAACGCGGGAGAATGGCTCAAACCCCAACTCCCAATTCTCAATCTTCTATTCCCCCGTTTTCCTCTTTAGCTTTGACTTTGAGCGATATTTTGGTAGTGCCGGCAGCGGGTGGTAAAATTGGCGGTAAAGGTGAAGTCGATATCAGGTTGGGAAGTGAGAATTCGCGATCGGGTTTGGTGTTTGACTTCCAAGCTGAAAACGTGCCGGGAGATAATCTCGCCCAAATTTACACTCTCCCAATTCCTGCTACTGTTACAATTGGCAATGTCTCCGCAAAAGCTCAAATTTTCGGCCCGTTAGATAACATTCAAGCTAGAGTTCAATGGCAAGCACCGCAAGGGACTTTCCCCGCTGCGGGCGAAATTCGAGCCGGAGGAAATTCGGCGGATTTGCAAAATACGGTTGTGAAAATTGGCGACGCTTCTGTTAACGTGGATGCTGCGTTAACAGGCCGTCAATGGCAAGCTATGATCGAGGGCGATCGCGTGGATCTCAACAGTTTGCAGCAAGTCCTGCCAGACCTTAATTTGCCTCCTGAACTGGCGGGTTTGTTCAGCGGAACCGCCGAAGCTGCGGGAACTCTGGACGATTTGAGTTTAAATGCGATCGCTGCGACGGGCAAAGGAACGCTGAATATTGCTGACAGTATTGTTGACGTTAATGGCGAACTAGAATCGGGTAACTGGCAAGTTGTTGGCAACACAGAAAAAGTAGCTGTCAATCAATTGATTGATATTGGATTGCCGTTTTTAACACAGGAAACGACCGCCAATCTCGACAATCTAAAATCCAAAATCCAAAATCTAAAATCGCTCGGCGGGCAGCTAGCAGGTGAATTTCAAGTCGCGGGAAATGTTGACGATTTGACTGCCGGCGGACTCAATGTTAATGCCAACGGTAGGCTCAATTTTGCCGACAGCAATGTGAATTTAAACGGAGAATTGGTAGGGGGAAACTGGCAAGCAACAGCACAAACCGATCGCACTTCCATCAACCGCTTAGTAGATTTGACACTGCCGATTTTAGATGTGGCTTCAGCATTCAATCCCGAAAATCAGCAATCTGCCAATCTCAACAATCTAAAATCCAAAATCCAAAATCTAAAATCGATTGACGGACTGCTATCGAGTCAATTTACAGCATCGGGAAGTCTTGACAATTTGACTGCTAGCAGCATCAATGCCAGCGGCAACGGCAGACTCAATCTTGCCGACAGCAATGTGAATTTTAAAGGAGAATTGGCAGATGGAAATTGGCAGGGAACGGCAGAAACCGATCGCACTTCCATCAGCCGCTTAGTAGATTTAGGATTGCCGCTGTTAGATGTTGGCTTGGCTTTCACTGCTGACAATCCCCAAACAGTCGCCAACCTCAACAATCTAAAATCCAAAATCCAAAATTTCAAATCGCTTGACGGACAAATATCGAATCAAATTCAAGCCAGCGGCAATCTTGATAATTCAACCGCCGCCGATATTTCTGTAAACAGCAGCGGCCAACTCAATATAGGCGACGGTACTGTTGCTTTTAGAGGTAAATTAGAAGACAGACGCTGGCAAGCTTTCGCCGATGCCGATCGAGTTATTCTCAGCCGCTTAGAACAAACTGTTCGCAATCTCCAACTGTTTCCACTAACGGCGACTTTGCCTAAAGGATTTGACGGCAGAGTTAACGGCGAATTCCAAGCAGCGGGCAGTTTGGATAACTTGACAGCGAAGGGAATTAGTGGTAGCGGAGAAGGACGGATTTTGGTCGATCGACTCGGGGCGATCGATACTACGGCAAAATTGGAAAACGGCAACTTGCAAGCATTGCTGGAAACGAACGGAATTGCCGTCAGTAATTTAGAACAAACCCTCAAACAAACAGGTTTGCTGACAGCGGATTTACCGCCAGAAATTGACGGAACCCTCGACGGCCAAGTCCGCATTTTGGGAACAGTAGACAATCTCACCGCCAACGGCATCACCGCCAACGGCGACGGACAAATTCGACTCGCCAACGGCGGAGGAATTGTCAATGCTAAAGGCAGCGCCGCATCGGGGAATTGGCGCGCGTCAATCGAGGGCGAGCAAATTGCTCTAAGTCGCTTCCAGCAAGCCTTTGAAGCCCAGCGACAAAGCTTGCAAACCGGAGGTGTAGTCTCCGGTACCCAAAATCTTCCCCAGCTTGCAGGACTGTTTAACGGCAATATCAATTTATCCGGCCCGATTGCCGCTTCCCCACAAAATGTTCGCGCCGGCGGCAGTTTCCGCATCTCGGAATTGCCGTTTCTGAAACAACCTTTTGAGGCAGTATTTAATTGGGACGGCCAACGGGTGGAAATTGAGAACGCCACAACTCCCGGTTTGACAGCCAATGGCTTTGTTAACGTCGAACTCGCAGGTCAAGGAGGGCCCTCAATTTCCAACTTAGATTTGGATGTAAAACTCGCCAACTTTAACCTGGAAGCCTTACCAGCAGAACAGTTAGGATTTTTGTCTACAATTGCGGACAAAAATTCCTCACAGCAAAACCCACCCCTGCGCGGCAATGTCGATTTTACCGGCAGCCTCACCGGAACCCTTGCCGCCCTCAGCTTGGTTGGCGACGTGGAAGTGCGGGATTTAGCAGTAAATCAAATCGCTTTTGACCCGGTACTGGCGGGAACTGTGAATGCCGATGCTGGGAAAAGTGTAGATTTGCGTTTGGCCGGCGCCAGCGACAAAATCGAAGTAGCTTTAAATCAATCTTTTCTGCCGACATCTTTCTTAGTTCAACGCGGGGAATCTGTGGCTAGCGGCCAAACTGAGGGAGAAACTTTGCGAGTTAATTTAAGCGATTTTCCCCTCGCTGCTTTGAATTTATCACCGGGGAAAGAGGCGGGTTTGGGGCCGATAACTGGCACGGTTTCGGGACAAGTGAATGTGCCCGGTTGGAAGATGCCGTTAAATCCGGCGACTTTACAAGCAACCGGACAAATTGCGATCGCCCAACCGGCGATCGGCTACATTAAAGGTGACAGTTTCCAAGCGGAATTCAGTTACGCTAACGGCAGCGCTACTCTCACAAATGGCATATTCCGCCAAGGCAGCGGTCAATACTTAATTTCCGGCAATGTTCAAACAGGCGCCAACCCGCAATTTGCCGGGAAAGTTAACGTCCAGCAAGGCAATTTGCAGCAGGTTTTAACCGCTTTGCAATATTTCAATTTAGGCGACTTGGCTAGAGGTATAAAACCTCCCGTTTACGGTGACAGTGGCGACGTGCAAACTGTAGCAGTGGGAGAACCGGAAGCCCCGCTAATTGAACAGTTGCGCCGTTTGGCAGAAATTGAAATACTTTTGCAGCAGCAGCAAGCAGTGGAAGCATCAGAAAAATTGCCTCCCTTATCCCAATTGCAAGGCACTTTTGGTGCGGAAATTGCTGTCGCCGGTTCTTTGCAAACGGGCGTGCAAGCTCAATTTAACGTGAAAGGCGATAACTGGCAGTGGGGACAATATGTCGCAGAAAAGTTCAGCATTGAAGGCAGTTTTCAGGAGGGAATTTTAACTGTTTTGCCTTTGGAAATTCGATCGGGCAAAAGTGCGATCGGCTTTTCGGGACAACTCGGGCAAAAAGGTCAATCCGGGCAGTTGCGGGTAGAAAATGTGCCCGTGGAAGAGTTGGCAAAACTGGTGGAATTGCCTTTTGTGGATGTCACGGGAAATTTGAATTTGCGGGCGAATTTGGCCGGCAGTTTGGAAAACCCGCAAGCCACCGGGGAATTGAGTTTGGTTGACGGTACGTTAAACGGAGAACCGATTAAACAAGCCGACGGCAGTTTCAGTTACAGCAACGCCCGCCTGAATTTTGGCGGCAGCGCTTTGGTAACTCAAACCGAACCGATTGAAGTGCAGGGAAGTTTGCCTTTTGAGTTGCCGTTTGCAGCGGTGAAGGCTGACAGCAATCAAATTGATTTGAGGGCGAATTTGCAAAATGAAGGTTTGGCAATTATTAATGTATTGACTCCGCAAGTTGCGTGGGTCAGCGGCAAGGGACAGGTGCAAATTCGCGTGGGAGGAACGCTGCAAGACCCTGTAGCGCAAGGAATTGCAAATTTTGAAAATGCAACTGTCCGCGCGCAAGCCTTCCCAGAACCGCTGACAGGGCTGACTGGGACGGTGCGCTTTGAGGGCGATCGTATTCGGGTAGAAGGAATTCGGGGACAGTTGAGTCAGGGAGAAGTTGTCGCCGCTGGCGTGATTCCGCTGTCTGTGCCGTTTGCGGAGGGCGATGTCGATGCGGATAATCCTTTGGCTGTAAATTTAGACAAGTTGGCAGTGAACCTCAGAGGATTGTACAGCGGCGGCGTAGTCGGTCAAGTGCTGGCAAGGGGCACGGCTAGGCGTCCGCAGTTGAGCGGTAATATTGAACTGTACGACGGCGAAGTATTTCTGCCCAGTGCCGGCGGCGGCAGAACTGAGTTAGCTTCTTCCTCTTCTGCTTCTGATTCTGATTCTGATTCCACATCTTCTGCTTCTCCTGCGACTGATGTTTCTGCTTCCCCTTCCCCTTCCCCTTCCCCTTCCCCTTCCCCTTCCTTTGAAGTTGGATTGAACGATTTGCGGCTGAATTTGGGCCGGGGAATTCGGGTAACGAGTGCGCCGATATTGAGTTTTCAGGCGACTGGGGGCTTGACGGTGAATGGAACTTTAGATGACCTTCGCCCGGAGGGTACGATTCGGTTGACTTCGGGGTCGGTGAATTTGTTTACGACGCAGTTTAGACTCGATCGAGGATACCCGCAGACTGCTACCTTTGTACCAGGACAAGGACTCGATCCGACGCTGGATGTGAGATTAGCAACTTCGGTGCAGGAAGTAACGCGGTTCCGCAGTCCCGGCACATCTGTAGCTTCTGAAATAGCAGACGAACCGACAAGTTTCGGCAATGTGCGGAGTGTCCGAGTTCAAGCGTTAGTGCAGGGAAGGGCTTCTCAGTTGGGGGAAAATCTGGAGTTAAGGAGTTCTCCGAGTCGATCGGAAATAGAGATTGTAGCGCTATTGGGCGGCAGTTTCGTGCAGACTTTGGGACAGGGAGACAGTACACTGGCGATCGCAAATTTAGCTGGTGCGGGTTTATTGAACAACCTTCAATCTGCGGTTACAAACGCCACAGGATTGAGCGAATTTCGCTTATTTCCCACTCGGATTAGAGGCAACGAAGCACAAAGTGCTAGTTCCAGTTCTGGTGCGGGTTCTCTCGGTTTAGGTTTAGAAGTTGGGTTTGACATCACGCGCAATATTTCAGCATCAATCATTCGAGTTTTGTCAGCAAATCAACCGACAGAATTTACTGTGCGTTATCGATTGAGCGATAAACTTTTACTCAGGAGTTCCAGTAATTTTCAAGGAGACAACCGCGTCACTGCTGAATATGAATTGAGGTTTTAGGCATCAGCCAACAGCCAACAGCCAACAGTTACCAATTTCTAAATAATTTGCTATAATAGTAACAGCAGCAAATTGGTACTGCAAACCCCGCACACAAGGTTATAGGAGTTAAGTCAAATGGCAAACCAA
The DNA here is from genome assembly GCF_036701635.1 of Microcoleus sp. N9_B4. Taxonomy (NCBI): domain Bacteria; kingdom Bacillati; phylum Cyanobacteriota; class Cyanophyceae; order Oscillatoriales; family Microcoleaceae; genus Microcoleus; species Microcoleus sp. N9_B4. The sequence goes on from NZ_JAUBRC010000036.1 coordinate 27,831, forward strand.
CTCCAAGTAAAAACAGAGTCGATCGGCTACAGCGACTTTTACTGGAACCGCTTTAGTCCGAGAGTTGCTACTATCAGCAGCGTCCGCAACGCCAATCATTGGGACGGCGGATTTATCACCTATATTGCATTTCCCACCAAAGTCGAAGCTACAGCAGCAATGAAATATTTGCTCTTGCATCAAAAAGCTGGTGATGTCGATATGCGGAAAGCCAAGCGAATGAAAGCAAAAGGCATTCGGTGGGAACTCAAAATTCGGGGTTTAGCTTTTAATGAAGTGCTGAAACTGGCAACAATGGATATAACTGGAAAGCTAGTTATGTCGCCTGCAACTACTACTGAAGCACAGGCTGATAATTGAAAAACTTCGTAGTTGCGCTAAGCGTGCTAAAGCGCAACTACCAACCTAAAAATCCCTAAAATATTGCATTTTCCTTCTTCCCTCTTCCCTCTTCCTTCTATAATATGCGTTTCATCAGCCCCAAAACAGACTTTGCATTCAAAAAAATATTCGCTTCTTCCGAACATCCAGAAATTCTCATCAGCTTCCTAAATGCAATGCTGTATAACGGAGAACCAACAATCCAAGAAATAGAAATCATTGACCCTTATTCAGCAGGCAGCGTTACAGGATTGAAAGACACTTACCTGGATGTCAAAGCCAAGATTACCGGCAACAAAACCGTGATTGTTGAAATGCAGGTACTCAACGTCGCCGCCTTTGAAAAACGGGTAGTATACAATGCAGCCAAAACCTATTCTACTCAACTCAAAGCTGGAGAAGGTTATTTAAAGTTAAATCCGGTCATTGCTTTAACCATCACCGACTTTATCTTATTTGAAAATACTAGCAAACTAATTTCTAACTTTGAATTCACAGAAACCGAAGAGAAATTCGTTTATCCCAACTGCGAGTTGAAATTAGTGTTTGTCGAGTTACCGAAATTTAAAAAAGAATTAAATGAACTCGAAAACCTGCCGGAAAAATGGATCTACTTTATGAAAAACGCGCCCTCTTTGGAAGCAGTACCAGATACATTGGGGTCTATTGAAGAGATTAATACCGCGCTGGGAATTGCCAACCGAGCAAATTTGACACTTGACGAATTGAATGATGTAGACAAGCGAGAAATGTTTATCCAAGACCAAATCGGGTCTGTGATGAAAGGGATAGAAATTGGTCTACAACAGGGGATTGAACAGGGAATACAACAAGGAATCGAACAGGGAATCGAACAGGGAATCGAAAGGGGTAAAATTGAGGGGGAAATAGGATTAATTATGCGTCAGATAGTGCGGCGGGTGGGTGAGGTTACACAGGAAGTTCAAACTCGCATCCAGGGGTTATCTGGGGAACAGTTAGATGATTTAGGAGAGGCTTTGTTGGATTTTAGGAGTCAAGAGGATTTGATGGCGTGGTTGGATTCGGCGGCGGGATGAAGTGATGAGTTAAAAAGACAGTCAGGGATTTTTGCGGATTTGGTATAATTCCTAATCTCTGGATTCATTTAAACTTTAGTATCTGCGGGAACTTCACTTTGTACCAGCATCCAACCTAACAGCGCTAAAATAAGACCGAGGACGAGAAATCCCAAATCCCAAGCTAACTCGTTGATACCGGGTTTGACGTGGTGGATTCCCAAAATTTGATGGTCAACCATGCCTTCTACAAAGTCAAACAATCCAGCACCGATTAATATTGAACCCAAAAAAGTTTGAGTTGACAAAGGAACATCTTTGCGCTTAACAGCACGCCACAAACAGAAGATTCCCGCTACTGTTACCAACCAATCCGCAGCGTGAAACAATCCATCTCCGAGGGTATTTAATTCTAAACCGGCAACAGTAGCATCGGTTTTAACGCTGCTAAACATATGGTGCCACTGGAGGAGTTGGTGCAGCACAATGCCGTCAAAAAAGCCGGATTGACCGATACCGAGGAGAATTCCTGCGATAATTAGAGGTCGGCGGTTGTTAGCTGCGGTGGTTGGTGCGTTTGTGCGATCGTCCAATGGAAAACCTCAGATGCTTTAACTGCTGAGCCTGGGTCTGTGAAGGGATTTGCCAGTACATTTTTTAGTTTTGCTGGGGAGGAGGGGCGATCGCATCATCCGCGAGATAGATTTCTAGATACTCTTGATGCTTAATGCCAACTACAAATCTAGTTTATAATGTGATTAACTATTCATCAACAGTCATATTCTCAAACAAAATAGGTTGAATTCGCCTCAAAACTTCCTCAATTATATCTGATCGACATTCACTAAGAAAACTTGCCTGCCTTGCGCGATAATCTTGCATAACGCAGTTGATCCGTCATAATTACACCTGTTATCGTTTCACCTTCGGGAATGGGAACATAAAACGGATTTTTGCGTTGTGTGTTGCTGATGGGACAAACAAACACAAACCCCATTTTTCGGTTAAATTTAGTTTGACTCACAACCAGTGCAGGTCTAGTCCCCATTTGTTCGTGTCCTGCTTGAGGGTCAAAATTGAGGCGAATAAAATGACCTCGTTCGGGGATATAGTTTACCAAACTTCCTCTCCTTCTGGTTTTCCCCAAGAGACTTCTTCGCTAGATTCTATTTCGCCTGCCAATAATTCATCTAGGGTATACTTTGATATTTTATTATTTACAAGCTCTATGACCAGTTTCCCATTTTCTATGCTGCAAATTACTGAATCTTCGACTTGAAGGTTGAGAAACTTTACTATGTAGTCTGGTATTGGCAAAGCCAAGGAATTACCTAATTTGCTGATGTGTATTTTAGCTGTCATACATTTGCGATGTTAACACTCAGGTTGATTTATTGTAATACAAGATTGGGCGGGGCGGGTTGATTGAGATTGCTGTTTATCAACATAGATGTTGGTGAACCCGCCTCTACACAACCTTTGTCTATGCAAATACTGCTTCTACGGCTTTCGGCAATTCAATCGGCACGAAATATGCGGCTGGATACAAATAATCTTCGCCGGATTCATCAATAACTCGGATAAATTGATGTTCCGCAGCGCGATTATCGGGTATGATTCGATAAATTTTTCGCACTTCCAAGGATGCTTGATAGTCTTGATTGTCAATGCAAACTACAAATTGTGTTTCTAAGTTAAACTTCAACATATTTGCATAAAGTAGTCAGTTCAGAAGCAGTTGCATCTGTCAACAAAATCGTCCCCTCAGTTGTCAATTCCCATCTATCGCGAGGTGAACCTGTTTCTATATATCGCTGAACCAAGCCATCAGCAGCCAGTTTTTTTAAGACAACCATCATGTCAGGTTCTCGCGGTACATCTCGACGGGAAAGTGCATTCGCGAGTTCGTACCAACTCCACTTTCCTTGACCTTTAGCTACTAATTCCAGCAGCACTAATTCAAGCTGGGTTAATTTAGTTAGGTTTTTCATTCTTTGGCATAAAATTTATCTTCGCTAATTGTTACAACCCACAAGTTGCTGGTAGCCTTTTAGCCCAGTCCGGTGAGTGCCAGGTATCGGAAACGTAGAACTGGCGTGGTTTCGTGGTTTATGCCTTTGTAATAAATCTTCACGAAACCCTGTAACGCTTAGATGTTAAACTTTACAAGTCTCGACGCGAGAGAAGAGAAATATTTCCCCGCCATCCCATCGACACCAGTGTACCTAAAAAACCTCTCCGGGCCGGGAGGTGTCCTTCTGGTGCTTTGGTGTTGAATTTTAGATCATTATAATCTAACCAACCACTTTTCCCAACGCGCCAACCTACGCGATCGCCATACGCTTCCCATATTTCTCTATCATATTTCCTGGTCCCCCCCAGACTTTGATAAATGCGTTTCTGCACCGAAAAGCCGAAAAGTCCATTACTGTTTTTTACCCAAAGTTGGTCTATCGTTCGCAAGTCCTCACAGGGAAATTGATCGAGATATTCCTCCTTCAGCCAGCCTTCACTTGTTCTATCCGCTACTTCCAGCATTTTTTTGATCGTTTCCTGATCCGCTTCTTTCCATTTTCCGCTAGCCAACAGCCGATCGAGTTGACGATAATCGACTCCTTTTGCTGAAATCAATTTTACAGGTTGTGGCGGTGGCTGCGGGCTAGGAATCGTTGGCCGAACAACCCCTTTTGGCCTCTCATTGCCAATAGGAGGTTGGGGAAGCATAGCCAACCATTCTTGAACCGACTGAGGGCGCTTTATCGCATCCATTTCCATCCCTTGAAGAATTGCCTCATTCACTTCATCGCTGATGCAGGAATTAATCTGAAGAGGCGACTTTAAAGGATGCTTCAAACCTCTCAAGTCCGCACCAGTTGGCGATGTTTTCGTTAGCAGATAGTATAGCGTTGCCGCCAGAGCATAAACATCTGTGTACTGAGCAAATTTTCCAAATCGGCCGTACTGTTCAGGAGGAGCAAAACCCTGTGTCAGTTCAACAGTGATTTCCTGAGTGCGATTGGGAATAAAACCACGCGCCAAACCAAAGTCAATCAAAACTGCATATTGATTGTCACGCACCATAATGTTTTGTGGCTTGATATCCCGATGGAGCAAACCTTTGTCGTGAACTACTATTACGGCTTCTCCTACTTGACGGACGTAGTTTAAAGCTTCTGTTTCTGACAGAATACCGCGCCTTTTCACCCATTTCCACAAATCTTCTCCTGCCACATATTCCATCGCAATGCAAGGGAAATCATCGTGAGTGAAGTAGGTGTCTATTTGCACAATATTGGGATGCTTGCACACAGCTAGTAGTAGCGCCTCATCGTGAAATTTGTCCCGATACCTGGAAAAATTTGGATGGCTCAATAAGTCGTCTTTCAGCGTTTTGATGACAACCCGCTGCCTGTTTTGCGCCTTGTGCGCTAGGTACGTGACCCCAAAGCCACCCTCACCTAACTTGTCTTCAATGATATACCGATCGCCATTTAAGCGCTGCCCCGGTGTCCAAACCATTCTCCTCACCGCCAACCAATATTAATTTTTATCTCGGCCTAGCCTGTATTTTAACTGTATTTTCTAAGTTGGGTTTAGTTCCACGGGCCCAACTTCATGGCGCTTTCCCGGTGATGGTTGGCTTTTAGTTCGATCGCCCTTTTCCGACATAATTCGATCGACAAATTCGCAGCAATCTCATTAAGAATCATAAATCGTAAAACCTGTTTGTCCAAACAGACCCTTTCTATGGCAACCTGAAAAACAGCAGACACATTTTTATAGACCTTAGTAACAAAACTCTACCAACCAGTTATGCAAACTCTGCCGAATCCCACTAAAACCCCCACCACCGAACCAACCTTCGACACCACCATCAAACGCCGCAAAACCCGACCAGTCAAAGTCGGTAGCGTCACCATCGGCGGGGGCAACCCCGTCGTCGTACAGTCGATGATCAACGAAGACACCCTCGACATCGACGGTTCAGTCGCCGGAATTCGGCGCTTGCACGAGATTGGCTGCGAAATCGTCCGCGTCACCGTGCCCAGCATGGCCCACGCCAAAGCTTTAGCGGAAATCAAGCAAAAACTGCACGCCACCTACCAACCCGTGCCCCTCGTGGCCGATGTCCACCACAACGGCATGAAAATTGCCCTGGAAGTCGCCAAACACGTAGACAAAGTGAGAATCAATCCGGGACTTTACGTGTTCGAGAAGCCGAAAGCCGACAGAACCGAATACACCGACGCCGAATTCGCGGAAATTGGCGAAAAAATCCGCGAAACCCTCGAACCTCTGGTGATTTCCCTGCGTGACCAAGGCAAAGCTTTGCGAATCGGCGTCAATCACGGTTCCCTCGCCGAACGGATGCTTTTTACCTACGGCGACACGCCCGAAGGCATGGTGGAATCGGCCCTGGAATTCATCAAAATTTGCGAATCCCTCGACTTCCGAAATATCGTAATTTCCCTGAAAGCCTCCCGCGCGCCTGTGATGGTGGCTGCTTACCGCTTGATGGTGCACCGGATGGACGAACTCGGCATGGATTACCCGCTGCATTTGGGCGTCACGGAAGCAGGAGACGGCGAATACGGCCGCATCAAATCCACCGCAGGCCTGGCACCTTTGTTAGCTGACGGTATCGGCGACACCATCCGGGTCTCGCTGACAGAGGCCCCAGAAAAGGAGATTCCCGTTTGCTACAGCATTCTGCAAGCCTTGGGACTGCGGAAAACGATGGTTGAGTATGTCGCTTGTCCTTCCTGCGGTCGCACTTTGTTTAATTTAGAGGAAGTGTTACACAAAGTGAGAGAGGCGACGAAGCATCTCACGGGTTTGGATATAGCAGTAATGGGCTGTATTGTCAATGGCCCGGGAGAAATGGCTGATGCTGATTACGGCTACGTCGGGAAGCAACCGGGTTATATTTCGCTGTACCGGGGCCGGGAAGAAATTAAGAAGGTGCCGGAAGACCGAGGCGTGGCAGAATTGATTGATTTGATTAAATCGGACGATCGCTGGGTCGATCCTTAATTGCTGTTGATCGCTCCTAATGCCTGTTGTTAAACCCGGAGATCCCCCCTAACCCCCCTTAGTAAGGGGGGGACAAGAGCGCTCAAAGTCCTTGTTAAGGGGGGGACAATAACGCTCTAAGTCCCCCTTCTTAAGGGGGATTTAGGGGGATCTAGGCTTCGATACAAACGAGAAAGACAGAGGGTTTCACTCTTAAGTTGATACCGCAGAACTCGGCAAAGTTGAATAATATATGTACGCCAACTACGACCGAGCCTTGCCTGTGTTAGATTGAGCGTAATTATTCTGAACTCTTTTCCTCCCGCGCGTCACACAAATGGTTATAACAAAACGAGGGCTTGTTCTAAGTGCAGCAGCGGTGGTACTCACTGCCGTAACTCTTGCGAACACTGGTTGCAGTTCTAAATCTCTGGCTTCTTTTCGGGGAAGCCCTAAAGAGTTAGTTGATGAAGTTTGGCAGATTATTGACAAAAGTTATGTGGATGGCACTTTTAACCAGGTTGACTGGAAAGCGGTGCGGAATGATTATTTGAACCGGACTTATACCAGCGACGAGGAAGCTTACAAAGCTATTCGGGAAATGCTGAAGAAGCTGGACGATCCTTATACGCGGTTTATGGATCCTCAAGAGTTCAGAAATATGCAGGTTGACACTTCTGGGGAACTGACAGGAGTTGGGATTCAGTTGACTCAAGACGAGGAAACTAAGAAGTTGGTGGTGATTTCGCCGATCGAAGATACCCCTGCTTTTAGTGCTGGTATTCTGGCAAAAGATATCATTACTAAGATTGACGGCAAGAGCACAGAAGGCATGGATACGAATCAAGCAGTAAGTTTGATTCGCGGTCAGGTGAATACTGAGGTGACGCTGACTATTTTGCGGGGAAACAAGGAATTAGACTTTAAACTGAAACGCGCTAAAATTGAAATTCATCCTGTGCGGAAGTCGGTGCAGAAAACTCCCATCGGAGAAGTCGGCTATATTCGCTTAAATCAGTTTAGTGCCAATGCTGCATCGGAAATGCGATCGGCAATTAAGGATTTGGAACAGAAAAAGGTGACGGGCTATATTTTAGACTTGCGTTCCAATCCCGGCGGGTTGCTGTACGGAAGTATTGAAATTGCTCGGATGTGGCTCAAAGAAGGTACGATCGTCTCGACGGTCGATCGAGTCGGCGAGGCCGATAAACAAACGGCAAATAAAGCAGATCTCACAAACAAACCGTTAGTTGTACTGGTAGACGGCGGTTCAGCAAGTGCTAGCGAGATTCTATCCGGTGCTTTGCAAGACAACAAACGCGCGGTTTTGGTGGGAACAAAGACGTTTGGTAAAGGTTTAGTTCAGTCAGTACGCGGCGTGGGAAATGGTGCCGGTTTAGCGGTGACAATTGCCAAGTATTTTACTCCCAACGGCACTGATATCAACCACGCCGGGATTGAACCGGATTTTAAGGTAGAACTCACCGACGCTCAAAAACAGGAATTGAGGCGCGATCGCGATAAAATTGCTACGACGGCCGATCCGCAGTACGCGAAAGCTATGGAAGTTTTGACACAGCAAGTTACTGGTAAAACAGGGAACAATAAGGCGGAGTCGAAACCGAATGCTACCCCACCTAAGCCGACTGCGGCGCAGGCAAAACCGAGTGCAGCACCTTCTAAATCTAGATAGAAAACCTGTGTAGGGTTTCAGTTAAAAAAAGCATTCGGGGGAAGATTTACGGCTAAAAGCCAAGATTTTAAACTCGAATGCTTCGCTATTTTTGGCAATCCGTCATTGCGGCTGGCATTTGCCGGCGCGAATTAATCCGATGCGGCGGGCTATGGCATCTTCGGGCGAATCGTAAGGGCCCCACTTTTCAATAATACTGGGGTTTTGTTCTTCGAGTTGGGCGATCTGCAAAATCTCGCAATTACCGGCAGGACGTTTGATAATATAAAATTTGGGTGTTTCTGTCATAGCTAAATTCGTGAAATAAAAGCTGGATACTAACTAGGCAATTGGCTCATTATATCAAATAGGGAAACGGCACTGCCGTACCCAAAGTGTGTCTTAGCATTAAACTCGCATTCCGACAGTAGTTGAAACCCCTGCCCGACGAAGGATTTAACCGCCTGCAACTAATAAGAATTAAAAAAAACTAACACTTTTGGAAGATGCCACAATATTTATCTATGATAAAAATATAGACATTTGTCTAAACAGTGCATTAAACCCTTTCAGAACTACCCAAATATTCTAATCAATACCAAAAAAACCATGCAATTTTTGCCAAAAACAATTCCCGAAATTCAACCAGAAATCCTACCAGTTAAAGAATCACCGCCAGAACTTGTTACTTTCGATGTCGGCGGGATGAAATGTGCCGGCTGCGCGAAAGCTGTGGAACGCCAACTCATGCAGTATTCAGGCGTCATTTCAGCTTGCGTTAACTTGGCCGTAGAAGTCGCGACGGTTGAGTGTCAACCGGGGGCTGTCGATGCAGAGGCTTTAGCGAAAAAGTTGACTGATAATGGATTTCCCTCTCAGTCTCGTTTAGGTGAAAATCAGCGGGAAGCAGAAGCGGCAACAATCGAACGGCGACGGCAAGAAATTCGACAGCAAATCAAGCAATTGACGATCGCCCTTATCCTAATTATTCTATCCGGTTTAGGTCACGTACTCGGCACAAAAGCCCCAATTCTCAGCAATATTTGGTTTCACTGGGGACTCGCCACCCTAGCTTTGCTGCTACCGGGCCGCCCGATTATTGTTGACGGGTGCCGCAGTTTGTGGCGAAATGCACCCAACATGAATACTTTGGTAGCTTTAGGCGCTGTTACAGCTTACACCGCTAGCAACGCGGCGCTGCTGTTTCCACGGATGGGATGGGAGTGCTTTTTTGACGAACCGGTGATGCTGCTGGGCTTTATTTTGTTGGGCAAAACTCTCGAACAGCAAGCCAGACGGCGCGCTGCATCTGCTTTGCAAGCTTTAATCGCATTGCAACCTGCGAAAGCCCGCTTAGTTGATTTTAAACTCTCGACTTTAGATTTGCGATCGGAAGAATTGCCTTTAAATTCGACATCAGAGGTCTACGATCCACAATACATTGAAATTCCAGCCGATCGCGTCCGAGTCGGAGAATGGCTGCAAGTTTTGCCAGGAGAAAAAATACCGGTAGATGGTGAAGTCTGCGAAGGCAAAACAACTATAGATGAGTCGATGCTGACTGGCGAATCAATGCCGGTTTTGAAGCAACCAGGAGATACAGTTGCCGCCGGAACTATCAATAAATCCGGGGCAGTTGTGATGCGGGCAACTCGCACCGGTAAAGAAACAACTGTAGCTCAAATGGTAGCTTTGGTGCAGGCAGCCCAAACTCGCAAAGCGCCGATTCAAAATTTAGCTGATACTGTGGCGGGATATTTTGTGTATGGGGTAATGGGGATATCGGTTTTAACTTTCCTATTTTGGTATTTGGCCGGCACTCATATTTGGCCTTCTGTGCTTCTAGGACACGGGGCAATGGATATGGGACACGGGGCAATGAATATGGGAAATGAATTGCCTATTATCCATTATCAATCGCCTTTGCTGTTAAGTTTGAAATTGGCGATCGCAGTTTTAGTCATTGCTTGTCCTTGCGCTTTGGGACTGGCTACCCCAACTGCAATTTTAGTCGGTTCTGGCATCGGGGCGGAGCGCGGGCTTTTAATTCGCGGTGGTGATGTTTTAGAACGGGTGCATCAATTAGATACGGTGGTTTTTGACAAGACTGGCACTCTGACAACCGGAAATCTCACACTCACAGATTATTTGCCGATTTTCCAGAATTCGGAGTGGGATTTGAACTCAGATATTAATGTTGGCAACAGGCAAGATGCCTGTTCCACAATTGATGGATTTTCTGGAGACAAACAAGATGTTTGTTCCACAATTGATGGGGTTTCTGGCAACAAACAAGATGTTTGTTCCACAATTGATGGAGTTTCTGGAGACAAACAAGAGGTTTGTTCCACAATTGATGGAGTTTCTGGTAACAGGCAAGATGCCTGTTCCACAATTGACTCAAAACTGCTGCAAATTGCGGCGGCGGTGGAAAGGGGCGCTTGTCATCCCATCGCTGCAGCGATTTTGCTGGAAGCTCAACAGCAAGGTTTGCCGCTGCTAGCTGCTGAGGATTTCTGCACGGAACCGGGCTTGGGGGTTTCGGCTTTGGTGGAGGGCCGGCGCGTGTTCGCGGGGAATGCCGAGTGGATGAAGGAGCAGGGGGTCGCTGTGGCGACGGAATTGTCGGGGTCTTTGCAAGGCAAAACGGCGGTTTACGTGGCTTCTGGGGGCGTTTTGCTGGGGGTAATCGGGCTAAAAGATACTCTGAGGCCGGATGCTAAGGCTGCGGTGGAACGTTTGCGGAGCATGGGATTGCGGGTGATGATGCTGACGGGGGATACGCCGTCGGCGGCGGCGGCGACGGCGCAGCAGCTAGATTTGATGGCGGCTGATGTTTTGGCCGGGGTGCGGCCGGAGGGGAAGGCGAGGGCGATCGCGACTTTGCAAGCCCAAGGCTGTAAAGTGGCTGTGGTGGGGGATGGTATCAATGATGCGCCGGCTTTGGCTCAAGCTGATGTCGGTATCGGTTTGCACTGTGGCACTGATGTCGCAGTTGAAACTGCTCAAATTGTGCTGATGCGAAATGCTTTGATGGATGTTGTTGAGTCGATCGAGCTGGGGCGCGCTACTTTTAATAAGATTCGCCAAAATTTATTTTGGGCTTTTGGTTACAATACTCTGGGAATTCCGGTGGCCGCGGGTATCTTGCTGCCTGCAACCGGAATTCTACTCAGTCCTGCGGCGGCCGGAGCATTTATGGCGTTTAGTTCAGTTAGCGTGGTTACAAATTCTTTGCTGCTGCGCCGGGGATTTCGAGCTTAAATTTAGGGATTGCATATAAAAGTCGGAGGCCATCGGTCATTAGTTAGAAATTAATGACTGATGACCTCATCCCAAGAGGGAGACAAACCCCTCACACTAGGAGTCGAGAGCCAAGAAGTTTCCACCTTAGTTAGAACCCCCTGATTCATCTGTAGAGTCAAGCGAAAATCTCACACCTCAAATTGACTGACTGATGGCTAGAGTGCCATACTTTCCAAAAGTCGCCAGTTATTGTTGTTCATAATTGAACGACTCACTAGCTCGAACATTTGACGGCAGTGGTTGTTGGTTTGCAGGGGCAGTTCTTCGTTTTTAATCACGAAGTTCATGCGAACCTCTGAGTCGCTAGCCGTGTTTTTCTCAATTAGGACTTCTGCGGTGACAAGTTTGGCAATGGAAACTTGACCGGGAAGCTCGCGAGCCATGACGGAATCTCCTGTATTGTAGATAATATCAAGATTGCATGACTCTAAAATTTCAATCAGGGATTGACGGAGACGGTCGATCGGAACGGCAACGATAAAAAAACCAGTATAGCGAGCCATAGACAACTCCAGCCGTGAGGCATTTAGACTTTATTATCATACCGAACCTAGAACAGATGCACAGAACAATATGGATTTATTTTATTCAGGTGGAAAGTTAGGGCAATGAAAGGCAAACTTATCGTGTTTGAGGGGGTTGAAGGTGCGGGTAAAACTACGCAAATGCAGCGGTTGATACAGTTCCTGCAAGCAAGTTGCTCTCTGAGAGTCCGCTTGGTGGCTACTCGTGAACCGGGGGGTACTGAGCTGGGAAGGGGACTGCGACATTTGCTGCTGAAACAAGATGGGGGCGAATCTGTATCCGATCGAGCAGAATTACTCATGTATGCTGCCGATCGCGCTCAACACGTCGAAACTTTTCTCAAACCCGAGTTATCTAAGGGAACGATTGTTTTATGCGATCGTTTTACTGACTCTACGATCGCTTATCAGGGCTACGGCCGCGGTCTTAAGTTAAATTTAATTAAGCAGTTGAATGAAATTGCCACCGGCGGCTTGGAAAGCGATCTGACTTTGTGGCTGGATATTAATGTGGAGGCGGGTTTGGCGAGGGTAAAAGCTCGGGGAGGGTGCGATCGGATCGAGCAAGCTGATTTGAAGTTTCACCGCCTTGTGCAGCAAGGTTTTGCGGAGTTAGCCGAGGAAAATAAATCTCGAATTGTCCGGATAAATGCCGATCGGCCTGAATATGAAGTCGCTCAGGAAATTCAAGCTATTGTAACTAGCAGGTTAGAAGCTTGGGGATATTTAAATAATACCAATTCTGAAAAGTAAGCTTACATAGATAGCCAGAAACCGGGTTTTTTACGAAATATTTGCTAAAAATCCTCAAGTTCGAGGAAAAACCCGGTTTCTTCGTTGTAACTAACTCACCATAGGGTAGCGGGGCAAAATTCTTGAATAGGTAGTCATTACATTCAGTGCCCCTGACGCACCCTACAATAACTTCCTTCTGTCAACTGAATACTGTCAACTGTCAACCCTTCGACTGCGCTCTTCGGGCAAGCTGTCAACTGTCAACTGTCAACTGTCAACTGTCAACTGTCAACTGTCAACTGTCAACTGTCACATGAATTATTTCACATCATTAATCGGACAAGAGCGAGCAGTAGAATTGCTAACACAAGCAGTCGAGCGAAACCGAATTGCTCCTGGTTATTTATTTGTCGGCTCTAACGGCATCGGCAAAAGTTTAGCCGCTCAGTGTTTCATCGAGCTGTTATTCTCAGCCAATCTTCCCGAAACCAGACTCATAGCCTCCGTGCAAAATCGCGTGCAGCAGCGAAATCATCCAGACTTACTTTGGGTAGAACCAACTTACATGAACCAAGGTAAACGGCTTACGCCAAAGGAAGCAGAGGAAGCCGGTTTAAAGCGGAAAGCACCCCCACAAATTCGCTTAGAACAAGTTCGAGAAATCGGTGATTTTCTCAGCAGACCGCCGCTAGAAGCTGCGCGTTCAGTCGTAGTTTTGGAACAAGCAGAAACAATGGGTGAGGGAGCCGCTAACGGCTTGTTGAAGACATTGGAAGAACCGGGAAAAGCAGCCCTCGTTTTAATTGCTCCGACTGTGGAAGTTTTGTTGCCAACTTTGATTTCCCGTTGCCAAAAAATCCAGTTTTCTAGGCTGAATCCCGAAGCAATGGCACAAGTTTTGCAGCAAGCCGGATTCGCGGAGATTTTGGAGCATTCCGAGGTACTGGGGATGGCTCAGGGCAGTCCTGGCGAGGCAATTGCTATTTGGCAGCAACTGCAATCAATACCCGATGATTTGCTGCAAAAGGTGAAGCAGTTGCCTCAAAATCTGCGATCGGCTTTGGAATTGGCCAAGGAAATTGATAAAACTTTAGATACTGAATCTCAGTTGTGGTTAATCGATTATTTACAACACTGTTATTGGCAGCAATTTTTGGCAGGGGGAATTAGTCGATCGCCCTTAGAGCCCTTGGAGAAAGCACGACAATATTTGCTAAACTACGTACAGCCGCGATTAGTTTGGGAATGCACACTGATGGGAATATGTCAAGCATAATTTAGTGCCAAGTTTGAACCCAATACGATGAGTAACACGATGGAAAAAGCCACATTTGCCGCCGGTTGTTTTTGGGGAGTTGAACACAAGTTTCGCGCCGTTGCGGGTGTCGTCTCAACTGCTGCGGGCTATACAGGAGGTCACTGGCCGAATCCTTGCTACCTCGATGTTTGCGCCAGAGTCACCGGTCACGCTGAATCTGTGCTGATAGAGTACGATCGATCGCAGGTGAGTTACGAAGCACTGCTAGATGTATTCTGGAACTGTCACGATCCTACCCAAATCAATCGCCAAGGCCCCGACAGAGGCGAACAGTACAGGTCGGTGATTTTTTATCACAATTCCGAACAAGAAAAAGCCGCTCGCGCATCCAAACAAAAATTGCAAATTTCCGGTAAATACGACAAAGATATTGCCACCGAAATCAAACCTGCGGGGGAATTTTATATGGCAGAGGATTACCACCAGCAATATATTGAGAAGAAGCGGCTTTCGTCAAAAGTTATTAGTTAAAAAGTAGGCAGACGCGACAAAAAATAAAATATCATAGGGGTGGGTAAGGCAATACTCTATACTAGCCACCAGTTTATTTTTAATACAAAACTCTGCCTCCTCCAAGCCATGTTGATTTTCACCTACTCAGTAATAAATCATTAGTTATGAGATAGTGTTTGGCAGTGCCAATCCTCCCGTGGTATACCAATGCGATGGCGATGCGGCACCAATCTCAGTTTTGACAATTGCTAAAAGAATATAGATGCGGGGCGGGGAATGCCACTCTGAAGAGGATTGATAGCGTTTTAAACAGCTTGTTACCTGAGTCATAATATTATAAAATGCTGTAGTAGTTGGGCGCGTAAAATCCCAACAATTTTGCAAGAAATCCTAAATGAAGATTGGGAACCTATGTTTCAATTCTCTTGAGGTAATCCCACTTTTTGCATCTAGGATTGTAGTCATTAGTCAGCAATTATTAGTCATTAGTCGGATGACAGGAGGAAAAGGGAAGAATATCTACTTTTGCAGTCTTGCCTGTTTATTTGCTAAGCTAGAGGTGGCGCTCTGTCATCAATAAACCTTAGATTTATGCACAGGTTATTAACTGGAAAACTGCGAGTAGAGTATTTAACAATACCGATCGCCAATCTTCCAGCAAATCTATCCGGTACTAAAATTGTACAGCTTACTGACTTTCACTATGACGGGGTGCGGCTGTCGGAATGGTTGCTAGAAGAGGCGATTGCAGCAGCCAATGCAGCCGAACCCGACCTTATTTTTTTAACTGGTGACTTTATTACCTACGATCCCGCACCTATTTACGGCTTAGTGCAGCGATTGAAAAACTTGCAAAGTCGAGTGGGAATTTACGCGGTTTTGGGCAATCACGACCACTATTGGCCGAGGGCAAAAACAGAGGTTGCTAATGCTTTAAATAGCGTCGGGATTCGGGTTTTGTACAACGAAGCAATCTATCCTTTGGGGTCAGAATTGGCTTTAGTTGGGTTGGCAGATTTTTGGTCGGGCGATTTTGCACCTGAACCTGTAATGGCATCAATAAATCCCGCGATCCCTCGGATTGTCTTGTCTCACAATCCTGATACTGCTGAAAAGCTGCAAAATTGGCGAATAGATTTGCAGTTGTCTGGGCACACTCACGGCGGTCAAATCGTTATTCCCGGTATCGGGCCTTTGTACGCTTGGGTCAGAAAAATTGGCTATTTGATTCCTAAACGAATCCGAAAGTTCATTCCTTTTATGTCGGCTTGGGATCGAGTAGTTACTCACTGGGAATGGGCTAGCGGTTTGCATTCGGTTGGGAGTAATTTGCTGTACGTGAATCGCGGTTTGGGAACTTATGCGCCCGGGAGGCTATTTTGTCCCCCGGAGGTGACAGTAATTACTTTGGTTTGTCAAGATACGTAAAGGCTGGCTTAGGGTGCATACTTTCCCGATAAGAGATAATATAGCCGAAGGAAGAAGGAAGTTCGGCAACGGATTATGTAACGGATGTAACGGATGTAATGGATGCCAGGAAGAGGGAAGTTCGGCAACTGATTGTGTAACGGATGTAACGGATGTAACGGATGTAACGGATGTCAGGAAGAGGGAAGTTCGGCAACGAGCACTGTACAAGATGTAACGGATGTAATGGATGTCAGGAAGAGGGAAGAGGGAAGAGGGAAGAGGGATTTTTTTACAATTGCTATTATTTTTAATTGGCTTCTCCAAAGCGATAGCCTCTGCCGTAGACTGTGTGGATTAGCACAGATTCGCCCGCGGCTTCTATTTTGCGGCGCAGCAGGCGAATTTGAGCTGCTAATACATTGCTGCTGGGTTTTTCTGCTTCACTCCACAAATACTGGTGGATTTGTTCGTGTGTTAGCAATTGACCGGGATGGCGCATGAAGTATTCTAACAACTGACATTCTTTTTCTGATAAATCAATTGTGCGATCGCCCCGATAAGCTAATTGATTGTCGTAGTCTAGCTGTAAATCTGCAACTTGCAGCCGCCCGACAGCAACCTCGGCATCAAAAGTAGGAGGCCGCCGCAGCAAGGCGCGGACTCTGGCTAGCAGTTCTCGCAGTTCAAAAGGTTTGACTAAATAGTCGTCTGCACCGGCGTCGAGTCCTTGTACGCGATCGTCTACGGTATCTTTGGCGGTGAGAAATAGGACTGGTGTATTCCGTCCTTGCGATCGCAAATTCTGACAAATTGCTAGTCCGGTTTGTCTCGGCAGCATCCAATCCAAAATTAGCAAATCGTAATTGCCCTGCATTGCTAAATTGCCGCCACTTTGTCCATCAAATGCCACATCAACTGTATAACCTTCGCGGCTTAAGACTCGACTTAAAGGGTCAGTTAACTCAACTTCATCATCAACTAAAAGAATCCGCATCCTGATTTTATATTTGAGACTTGAGATTTGATATTTTAGGTTAAGTAAACTGATTTTGGCTAGATTTTAATTTGTGGAATACTTTCTGTTTCGCTGCAAGCTGCTGCTAGCCATTCCTGGATGGCAGGCAAGGCCAAAATCGCATCCGCATAAGCTTTTGCTACTGAATCTAATTTGACTCCGTAGGTGACAAAACGCATGACAACGGGGGCAAACATAGCGTCAACAACTGTGAATTTGCCGAACAGCATATCGCCACCTGTTCCGAATTTTTGGCGGCATTGACGCCAAATGGTAAAGATGCGATCGATCTCTGCTTGTACACCGGGAGTCATCCCTTCTCCCGGATAGCGGTTGCGGCAGTCCATCGGCATATTTTCGCGCAAATTTTGGAACCCCGCGTGCATTTCGACGCAGATGGAACGGGCGATCGCCCGTTCCGCTACATCTGTCGGCCACAAATCATTTGCAAAGCGATCGGCAACGTATTCGCAAATTGCTAAAGATTCCCACACTTTCAAGTCGCCGTCGATTAAAACTGGCACTTTTCCCGAGGGAGAATAGCGCCGAATTTCTTCATGGGTTGTCGGCCAGTCTAAGGGGATTCTCACCTCGGAAAATTCCAGTCCAGCTTGTTTCATCGCCAGCCAAGCGCGCAGCGACCAAGAGGAATAATTTTTGTTGCCGATTACCAGAGTCAATTTGGTCATAATGTAGCTGTTAGCTATTTCCGATCGCCCGTGCAATTTTAAGTTTTAGAGTTGAATACACAAAGCCGTGACACACAATGGCGATCAGGCGATCGGCCCGTTTTCTGCACCAGCCTCTGCAAGCATTTTACCAAAAAATTGGGTCTAAAGCCCCGTCTTTCTAGGACGACTTTTTATTCTTGGTCGTGATAATATTGTAATGTGGCTAGGGTATTCAACCACATTAAAAACCCAGTCGCCGGAAGGCAACGCACCTTGAAAACTGAAGTTATGGGCTTGGGCGCAGAAAAGCTTGCGCGGGTAAAAACTTCGAGCAACAAGTACCAGAGAAACCAGTATTTTTGGTTTTGAATTGTACCGTGGGGCACACGGGAACAAGACTCTGCAATGAGTCGAAAGCTTGAGGACAGAACCATCTCTGGTAAGTACAGGAAGCTGTACTTATTAAGTGGAGTGAATGATACAAGAATCTCTGCCCTTCTAGGGCGGAGAGTTGTCAATAAATATAATATATACCCAAACAAAGGATCGAGCAATACCCGAAATTTATTTTTCCCTAGGAACTCTATGTGTTATTCTGAGTTGGGTAAAAGCTGTTTATGCTTAGGCCGCGCTCTCCCCCTTCCCAAATTAAGAAATTTACCCTCTAAAAATTGACATGATTACTGTTGCACTTCCCAAAGGCGGATTGTTAGGAGATAGCATTCGGCTGTTTAAATCGGTTGGATTAGACTTCAGTGCTTTTCTCGATTCCTCTAACCGACAACTTCAAATTTATGACCCGACCGGCACTGCCAAAGCTTTGCTAGTAAGGACGCACGACGTACCGGTTTATGTGGAATACGGTCAAGCGGATTTGGGGATTGCTGGCTATGATGTTTTGCGGGAAAAAAAGCCAAAAGTTGCCAATTTAATTGATTTAAAATTTGGCAAATGTCGGCTGTCGGTGGCGGTGAAGGAATCTAGTTCTTATAGACGAACGGTGGATTTGCCTCCTCACGGTAGAGTTGCTTCTAAGTTCGTACACTGTGCAAGGGAATATTTTCACAATTTGAATTTGCCGGTGGAAATTGTGCCGCTTTACGGTTCTGTGGAATTAGGGCCGATTACGGGTATGTCGGAGGCAATTGTGGATTTGGTTTCGACTGGCAAAACTTTGCGAGAAAATGGTTTGGTGGAAATTGATGTTTTGTTTGAAAGTTCAGCTTATTTAATTGGTCATCCTCTGAGTTACCGTTTGAATGCGGGGGGGGTGAATGAGTTGATCGGGAAGTTGAGAGAGCAAGTTTTGACGACTGTTTGATGCTAACTCCAATTACAGTAGACTTATTGCATAAATCTTTCATTGATAGGGAAAGCACAGACGCAACGTAGATGCAATGCAGGATTGTTAGCGACTTTTGCAAGAGGTCTAAACTCTTGTGGGGAGTAGGGGTTGGGCTTATAGCCCGCCCTAAAATTTAAATCGAGCTGCTATTTGCAGGTAGAAAGCCTAGTTTTTCCTGGCAGCGATTTATATAAAAACGGACGACTGTATCAGCAGGGTTTTGTTCGATTAGTTGCTGAAAATATCCCAAGGCTGCGACAAATCTTTCGGATTGCCATCCTTGAATTCCTTTGTCAAATAAACCCTGGGTAAGCTGCTTGGCCTCAGAGTCGGCACAGGAGGCAGCCCAGATTTCGTAAATTTCAATAGCTTGCTGCTTGCCGCGCGGGGTTACTCGATCGATCCAGCGATAGTAATAATTGTTGCTGGGCAAATGGCTGTCAGCAGCAGTCGCCCCAGAAGTAGAAATAATACTCTCCTGTGTTTCCACTTCTAAGTCGCACTTTAATAATAGACTTTCTTTTGAGTGGGAGTTTGAACTTATGCCATTTAAAAATTCTCTCGCACGAACAATGGCATTTTCGCTAACAATAATTTGGCAGCCGTATATTTTAGTTAAATTTTCTAACCGAGAAGCTGTATTTACCACATCGCCTATGACTGTAGAGTCCATGCGACGATCGGAACCTAAAGTGCCGATCATGCCGATACCTGTGTTAATTCCCGTACCAATATTGACGGGAGATTCTAAATTATATTTGTGGCGACTGGCATTAAATTCTTGCAAAGTTTCTTGCATTGCTACTGCGGCTTCGATCGCATTCAGGGCGTGAGAATTGGGCTTGTCAAATACTGCCATGATTGCATCGCCTAGGTATTTGTCAATAAACCCGCCGTGAGACGTTATGCACTCGTTCATTTTAGTAAAAAAAGCGTTCAACCATTCAAAAGTCTCGCGAGCTTGTTGAGATTCGGCGATCGTAGTAAACCCGCGAATGTCGCAAAATAAAACAGTCAGCTCTTCTTCTGTGACATTTCCCAACTGAATAGATTCTATTCCTTGCGGCGCAATTCGTCCCAGAAGTTGCTCTGGCACAAATAGCTGAAATTTTTCTGAAAGATATTCGTTGGCTTCCCAAGCTGCGGCGATTTGGCGTTTGCTTTGCTCTCTGACTTGCTGGTGGAATTGGGAAGATACAGCTTGCGATCGCATTTGACTCAACTGCAAAATATTTTCCACTTTCGCCAGCAACAAACGACTGTTAAAAGGCTTTGTCAAATAATCATCTGCCATCATTTCTAACCCTTTGATGCGAGAGGTATCGTCATCGAGGGCAGTCAAAAAAATCACTGGTACAGTTTGCAATGCCGTATCCTTCCGCAGGCGATCGCACACATCAAAACCGTCCATCTCCGGCATCATAATATCTAATAAAATTAAATCAGGTCGAGAGGCGCGGGCGAGGGAGAGCGCTTCATCGCCAGATAGCGCGGATACTGTGGTGTATCCTTTCATGAGCAATAACTCTTCCAGTAAAATCAGATTAGCTGGCTCGTCATCAACCAACATGATGCAGGGCGACTTGTGTGACATGGAATATGATATAATATATTGAATTTAGCTCTGGAGTTGCGCGTGGGAAAGCTCGAAAACTGGTTGATTCCTATATTTCTCCTTACTAAACTCGATATTTTTGGTAGGAACCGGATTTCGGAGGCAAGTGCGGGCAAGTCATATAGATATTTATCTACTATTGAGTTTAACCTTTCTTGTTATCAATTATCATAAATGGCAGTGCTGGAACTGCAAATAATTATTGTTAGCCAAGAAAAGAACGGACTGTAGCGATCGTCAAATTCAAATCCAGCGGCTTGCTCAAATAACCAGAAGCGCCTGCTTCCAAACATCGATCGCGATCGCCGGGCATCGCCATCGCCGTCACCGCAATCATCGGTACCGAATCCCAGACAGGATCTGCTTTAACTCGGCGCATCAACTCAAAGCCGTCAACATCCGGCAACTGAATGTCCATCAAAATCAAATCCGGCAGCAACTCCGGGGCTGCAGAGGCGGCGAGAATACGATCGGCCATCGCCTTCCCATCCGCGAGTATCTCTACCCCGTACCCCTCCAATTCCATCACCTCAGAAATTAACATTTGGTTAAAAGGCTGGTCTTCGACAACCAAAATCCGCTTGCTGCCAATGGGTAAAGCAATTGCAGAAGCAGGAACTAACTTGGTATCCAAAGCACAAGAAGCAAAGTTTCCCAACTGTTGACGCATCTCCGTCAAAGGCAGCCAAACGCGGAAAAGACTTCCCCGATCGCAAACAGATTGAAAAGAAACAGTTCCCCCGTGCAATTCTGCCAAACGCTTAGTCAAAGCCAAACCCAAACCTGTACCTTCGTGCCGCCGAGTCAGGGAAGAATCCACCTGTTGAAAAGGTCGAAATAACAAGTGCCAGCGGTCTTGAGGAATGCCGATGCCGGAGTCTTTCACCTCAAAACAAAAATAAGGAGTGCTGGCATTCACAGGAGAACAATCCGGCCGGTAGTCGCCGTCTATTTCACTGCCGTAGGCCAGACGCCCGCTGAGTTTAACTTGTCCCTGTTCGGGGGTAAATTTGATGGCATTGGAAAGTAAATTAATTACAATTTGTCGCACTCGCCGTTCGTCGAGCAAAACTTTAGTAATGCGGTAGTCGAGTTCTAAAGACAAACCAATTCGCTTTTTGTCTGCCCGTGGCTGCATCATTTTCAGACAGTCTGTCGCGAGTTCTTGAACGCGAACAGGCTGTAAGTTTAGTTCTACTTTCCCGGCTTCAATTTTAGAAAGATCGAGAATATCGTTGATTAGCTGCAACAAGTGCTGGCCACTTTTTTCGATCAGTTCTACATAGTTGATTTGTCGATCGCTCAACTGTCCGGCCGTTTGTCGCAGCAGCAAGTCAGAAAAGCCGAGAATGCTGTTGAGAGGCGTCCGCAATTCGTGGGACATTGATGCTAAAAACTCAGATTTCAACTGAGAAGAATACTCTAATTGTTCGTTAACTTGGCGCAGGTTTTCTTGTGTCTGAGCCCGCTCGATCGCAGCCCCCAAAGTCCGGCAAGCAGCCTCCAGCACTTCTTGGTTGAGGGCGGTTTGCAGTTTTTTGACGTTGCGAGACTCCAGCGTCAGTACGCCAATAATTGTGCCGTTGGTAGCTGCGATCGGAAAAATGCCCAGTTGTCCAATTCCCGGATGCCGAAATTCTGGCACGGCATTGGGATGTTGGGCATAATCCTCTACGAACAAAGGTTTACCAGTTTTCACCACTTCCCACAGCAAACCGATGCCGTAGGGAATGCCTTGATCGAGCAATTCTTGCATTCCTGCGACTACGGGTTCCCCGTAAGTAGCCAAAAATTGACTAGAAACTTGGTTGCAAATCCCCGACGCTTGCCGGTCGTTTCCCTTGCCGTTAATCACCTTGACATCTCCGAAAGCTGCATTCATTGCCTCTACTAGATAGGTGAGGGCAAACTGACCTATTTCTTGCAAACTGTCAGATTTTTGCAGGCGTTCGGTTAAACCTAAAAGAAATCTCAGCCGCCTGACTTCTGCGTTCAAGCTAGCTTGGGAGTTTTGGTATACCGTAACGTCTCGAAACGTAAACAGCCGTCCGCCGCTGTTGGTAATCGTGGCGCACACCTCCAAACAAACCGCATTGGATTGCTCGAAATAAAATGATAAACTTTCATGCTGAGATTTTTCGAGTGCTTGCTGAAACTCTTGCCACTGCTGAAGGGACAAGTAACCCCGATCGACAATTTCCGCAAACAGCAAGTGGCACTTCGGCTTTGTTTCCAGCCATTCTGGGGACAGTCCCCAGATTCCCGCCAATTTTTTGTTAAACAAAACTAAGCAATCAGACGAGTCGAACAGAGCGATCGCATTGTCTACTTGATTGAGAATCAGTTCTTGGTCTGCCCTCAACTGGTGCAAGTCTCTCTCCATTTTCTCTGTGTGTGTAGCTCTTAGTTTCGTTGTCATAACTTTCTACGGATATGGCAAGAGTTATTTTATAACCCCTTACTTAAGGTGACATAATTTTAGGTTTTTGGGCAGTGAGGGCGATCGATCGGTTTTGTGATCTGAGACACTTGCTAGTTTCCGAGGGCGATCGGAACCCGCTTTGAACTGCGTCGGTTACACTGCTTAATCATGAGGCAATAAGGAGAGAAAGCATTATGACAGAAGCACAATCTTTTAATAACAATGCTCTCGAAGTTGATGGTTCTGACTTGAAACTATTGTGTCCAACCCTGTGCTAAATTGACCCATAATAAAAACTAATTCCGGTGATAAGAAATCAGCATATAGCAATCGTAAATCATTTGTGAATTTCTTACGGACTCCCAGCGGGTTCGGGGAGGATTTGGGTGGGGTAAAAAATTTACGACTCCTGCAAGGATTGCTCTATGTCAAATGCAATCATGACCTTACCCTTAAATTTTATTAGCAATAACTTGGTTATTTGTATTAACTGCTCAAGCAAGTGTTGGATTCAAAAACATAGGCATAAGGCTCGCACGGATCACCCGGAGACAGTGATATCAGTTTCAAAAAAGCAACTGTAGGCTCGTGATCCCAAGCCATAGATAATAACTTATTCGCAGTAATTGAACCTAAAATTCTGCGACTGAGCGCTCACGCCGAAGTCTAACTTATGAGTAAGGTGTGCAGTGCACGCCCTACAAATGTGAGTTAAGCTAATCCGCATTTAAATTGCAGAGTAAAATAAATCTTTACTCTTGTGGGGAGTAGGGGTTGGGCAGGATATCCCGCACTTAACATACAATTTAAATGCAGTACAGCTTAGAGCGTAAGTATTGTTAATGTTTCTTAGGATTTTTCGGAAAAGGAATGCCCAAACTTTCGTGAAAAACAAGCTGAGTTTTATAAGTCAAGCGCCGGTTAACTTGTTTGATAATTTTTTCCAAAAGCGCATCGCCGGTTTTTTCTATTAAAGGTTGAGACATCGATCGAATAAACTTGGGAAAGCAAACTCCCACAGCCAAATCCAGCTTCCATGTAGCGCTGGTAATCGCAGGCGGCAGCTTAGCACGTTCCGAGCTCGGCCAATCGGCGGCAAACTCCTGAGACGGTATCTCCACTAGCTTCATAGCCGATCGAAAATCCACTTCATACCCAGGCGAGGTATAATTCGGAACCGGAATAGTCTTAATCAAATAGCAGCCTTCAGCGTCAGGCGGCAGCAACTCTAAACCAATTCTCGCTTCAACGCGGTAGCCGAAAGCCCCAAAACGCCCGATTAATAAATCATAGCCGTTTTCCCCGATCGGCTCGGCCTTCATCGGCGAAGCGCACTGGCAAAACCAAGTCTTGTGGTTGTTCAAATGCTGCGCCACCGTCTCCGCATCGGCGTACATCTCCATGCTGTCTTCAAAATGCGTGTGAAACCAAATCGGCTCAACTTCCTCTCCTGCATCCGCGCTTCCACTTTCGGGCTGTCGGAAACTCGCATCTGGGTAGTAATTTTCCTCAGAAGCTTCAAGAGTTTGATATTCAGCGGAATCCTGCTTCATCGTATGCTCTCCTGGTATACACGCCAATCGGGTTGGGGATGTGTTAAGGGAGTTTCCTCCCTACAATTGAGAAATTGATAGTAACAAAACTTACCCTAGTTCAGCATAACTCGACATATGAAAGCATTTGTAGCAGGAGCCACAGGTCAGACTGGCCGCCGCATCGTCGCAGAATTGGTCAAGCGAGGTATTCCCGTGCGCGCCTTAGTCCGAAATCTAGACACAGCTAGACAAATTTTACCACCGGAGGCTGAGTTAGTGACTGGGGATGTATTAAATGCGACTTCTCTGGGCGATGCCATCGGCGATAGTACGGTATTGCTGTGCGCGACAGGGGCGACCCCTGGTTTTGACCCGACAGCGCCTTACAAGGTGGATTTTGAAGGTACTAAAAATTTGGTGGATGCAGCTAAGGCTAAGGGCATTGAGCATTTTGTGCTTGTGACTTCTCTGTGCGTCTCTGAGTTTTTTCACCCGCTGAATTTGTTTTGGCTGATTTTGGTTTGGAAAAAGCAAGCCGAGGAGTATTTGCAAAAAAGCGGCTTGACTTATACGATCGTCCGTCCGGGCGGTCTCAAAAATGAGGATAATTCAGATGCGATCGTCATGACTGGTGCGGACAAAATGTTTGAGAGCAGCATTTCCCGCACCAAGGTAGCCCAAGTGTGCGTGGAGGCGCTGTTTCAGCCGACTTCGCGCAACAAGGTTGTGGAAATTGTGGCGAAGTCGGAGGCTCCGCAAAAGAGTTTTGAGGAGTTGTTTGCCAGTGTGATTTGATTGAATTAGGCTCGCTTGGGTTCGGTGTGTCAGACCAAAAACACTTTGATTTGGATCTGATATCAAATCCGTTAGCATCGGAATAGTAAATTCGAGTTCACTGTTGACTGTTGACGGTTGACGGTTCACTCTCAACAGTCAACCGTCAACAGTCAACATCATTCCGGTGTAACCGGAAATGATATGAGATGTTGCACCATTGTCAAGAACAGGCTTTCCGGCCTGTTCCACAAAAAGTGGATTTTATTGTGGGGAGTAGGGGTTGGGCATCCTGCCCGCCCAAAAAAGGCTGATCGAGAATGGTGCAAGATGTGATTTGGGTCAAAGATTTGGGCTGACGCACCCTACAACAATTTTCCGATCGCCAAATCTGGCAAAATCTTAATAGTTTTACGATTCGCCTTTGAAATTTCCCTCTCTCAGCATGAAAACTCTCAAGTGGCCAGCTTGGTTCCCCTATCCGATTTCGTGGTTAAGGGCATTTGCTCTCGCTCAGAGTTTTAGTTTTGTCCTTCGCAGGGGCATTCCTTTTGTCAGCGACGATATCGGCTTTCTGACTCTACTGCTGGCGGCTTGGCTGATTCAGTTGCCTGTGTTTTTTGTTTGTCACTTTTTAGCAGTCAAAATCTTAAATCCCTTACTAATTATGCTGCCGGGGCGCTTTCGCGTTGCGCGCAAGTTCAAGCGCAGGCACACTGGCATTCGATCGCACTTGCGAGAAGGCTTGAATGCTGTTGTAGTGATTTTTTTTGCATTCAATCTGTCGCTGTTGGTGCAACTTGCGATTTTTTATTGGCCCGCGCGATCGATCGATCCGGCTCAGTTACTAACAGGAATATCTACTCTGACAAATGTTGCCGTAGCCGGTGAATTAGATTTCTGGCTGATTAAATTGGCTGGGGTTTTATCGAGTCTAACGCTGGTAGCCGCGCCGCTATATCAATACGATTTTCGGGTGCGCCGGATGCGGGCGGCTCGAAAATTAGCCGAAATTTCGGAAATGGAAATGAGTTGGCTAGAAGCTGAGAAATTCGGCCGTCGCCAAAGAGGTTTGCTGAGGCGATCGGAGATTCAAATCCTCGGATTTATACTTTTAATCGGCGCTGTGATTGGCGGCGGTGTTTTTTTGGTTGACAGTTTGCGGGGAAATCAGCAGTTATCGCAGTCGGTAAGCGGGGTGGGAAAATTCCCGCCGCTGGCTATTAAAACGGGCGATCCTTACATTCGGGCCCTGATGCGAACTATTTCTGCTAGCGAGTCGAATGTTTCTCGGCCTTATCACGTGGTTTACGGTGGCAAATATATATTAGATTTGAGCAGGCATCCTGACTGGTGCGTGAAGATTGTTAATGGCCCGAATCGGGGCAAGTGTACTACGGCAGCGGGCAGGTATCAATTTCTGACTACGACTTGGAAGGAGAAGGCTAAGCGCTATCAGGCGCGTCGTGCTAATTTTTTATTCTGGGAAGATTACAGTTTTGAACCAGAAGATCAGGATGCTGTGGTTTATGCTTGGTTGAGCGATCGCAAGTTTTGGAAAGCTGATATTTCTGAGATGTTGCGGCAGGAAAGATTAACGGACGTGTTGCGGATGCTTTCGGGAACTTGGACGAGTTTGGGATATGGAATTGAGAACAATTCTATGAGTTCTCGTTTGCCGAAAGTCTACCGGGAAATGCTGCGGGAAGAATTGGAAAATGCTGGTTCTTAGGGAGTTAAATGTTGGCTGTTGACCGTTGACTGTTGACTGTTGACTGTTGACTGTTAACTGTTGACTGTTGACTGTTAACGAATGTTATTGGTTATTAACAAGCCAAAGCGATTAAGAAATAACCACTAACAAGTAACGAATAATATCGTTTCCGGTTGCATCGGAATCATAAAATCGAGTCAACAGTTAACACTCAAATATTCAGTTTTTCGACACATCCTTCTACAGTCAACAGTCAACAGTCAACAGTCAACAGTCAACAATCACATGACGGTGTAACCGGAATTGATATAACTAATCCTTCAATTTAGGTAAAAATGCGGTCAAACATTTGTACAATTCTAATCCCGGCCCTGCTTGCAGGGGATAAAGCCTGTCGAAATTAATGGGGTTTCCCGGTGCTAATTTCCACTCGTTTTCCTGTGCTGTTTTTGGGGAAATTTCGATCGCTACCGTGATGTTAATAATGTTGTTGTGCTGGGGGATGCCCCGGAAGCAGTAACTTTTGCCCGTGCGTTTGTCGGAATCGCTGCCGGTGATGTATCTGTCTTGTTTGCGAAATTGGATTTCTCGAAAAGGTCGATCGATCGCAAAGGAGTCTCGGTAGCGGTAGTCTCCGTCGCGCAAGCTTTCGACAGTCGGCCTGATTTGACTTATAACTGCTGCTGGACTAAGAGTTAGCATCATTGATCCGCGTTCCTCCTGTGAAATCGGTGATTTTTGTTGCTGGTGTCTGTGTCACTGTGGGCGATCGGCTGAAACAAACGCGCGCCGTGTAACAAATTAATAAAAGCCCTTAAGCAGTTTAAGTTGATCCCTAGCTATCGTGAATAATTATTTCACGGTTTCATCTCTGTTACCTATCTGAGTAATAATAGAAACATACAGCAAGCCGTAAGTAATTTTACGGGCGCATATTTAAGGATTAATTGACGATACTGCGAGGATACTGCTATGTTGTGCGTGACGCGAGAAACAAAAAATTTAGGGCGGCTTGAAACCGAAAATTCCCAACGGCGAGGCTCTTTCACCTCTGCGTCTAAAAGTACCCGTATTCTGCGATCGCGAGTTTACAAAGATGAGGCTTTGGTGTCGGCCACGCTAGCGGGACTGCCAGCTCTTTTGGCATCCCTGGAAAGCTTTCGCGAGCAGTAGAGCTTGGTATTTTCTATTGCTATATATGGCGCGTGGATGTTTGTGATAGCGGCTGCAAACCGAGCAAGGGCTGTTTTGATTGCACCTAAACTTCTCCTCGATTTGAGTAGAGTTTTGCTGTACTGAACTATTGCAGGACTCAGAAACCTGGTTGTTTATACACAAACATTTTTACAGCCCTTTGTTATGGTATGAAAAATGGTATAAAAACCAGGTTTCTTGGTATGTGTCCGTAAGTCTTGTGTTAACAAAATTTATTTGTCAGTGTCATCGGGTGCGATCGATGTTTCTACCTCTTGGGAGGAACGGCTTAACATAGAGTCGTGCAGGTGTTCGTTGTGCTGCCTTTCTTGAGCCATTAATTCTCTGGCTTTTTCTTCAGCAATTCCCTCGCCAGGTGTTTCTAGCTCGTGGGAGGAACGGTTGAGCATAGAGTCGTGCAAGTGTTCGCTATGCTGCCTTTCTCGTGCAATTAGTTGTCTAGCTTTTTCTTCGGCGTTCATGAGTAGTATCTCCAAGTGTTTGTGAGAACTGATTCTTATATAAAGATGCCACAATCCGAGGGTAAATGTAGCAAGATTAACATAAAATTTTACAAATAATTGTATGTAAAAAAAATGTAGAAAAAAAATTGAGTTTGCTGGCGGTGGGTATCGGGATCGGTGGTTGCCGAGCTAATTATTGCCAGACGCCGGAAAAGATATTCTTGACTGCGATCGCAATTCGATTTAAGTCTTCCTTCAGCAGCGGTGGCCAAGAAACTCCTCTGCGGAGTCCAGCTTCAAATTGCTGCAAACCTTCTACTGACAGTAAATGTAGTGCCGAGATTAATTGTCGATCGAGCATTGGAGATTCTTGCAGGCCTTCAAACAATATTTTTAAAGCTAATAAAATCGATGTCACCTGTCCGGGTACGGGCGGTTGACCTTGTTTGAGACGCATCAGGAAGGCGTCGGGATTTTTCTTGGTTTCCAGGGCGGTTCCTTGGTCGATCAGAAAACTGCGGGCTGTTTTGTAATCCATTTGACGTGCGATCGATCTCCTACAATTAATTAGGTGGCATTATATCACTTTTTGGCTCGCTCAATTTGGTAATATATTTCCATACAGCCTAAACTACAGCTACTGGTGAGGTGCGCCCATAAGCACGCTACAGCTACTGATTAGAGGCCTAGCATTCATCCCACAGTCGCTTTGAGCGAAGTGAAACGGACAGGGAAAAATAAAACAATGGCAAAACACCCAGGAAATAGCAGAAAATCCAAGATTTATCGCTACTTGTGGCTGCTTTTTTTGTGTCTGAGCTTTCTGTTAGTTCCGCTCATCAAAAAAATAGTAGCCTCTACGCCATTTCCCCCACCCGCTCCTATAGAAAATAATGCTAGTTTTGGAGCTAGGATTCAAAGGACGATGGGGTTACTTGCTGCTAGCACTCCAACAGACCGCCGCCAAGTGCGTATCCTATTTTACGGTCAATCCATCACAGAACAAGATTGGTGGCAAGATGTAGTAAAGGACTTGAAACAGCGATTTCCAAATGCAGATTTGATTGTGGAAAATCGGGCAATCGGAGGATTTGCAGCACCGATTTTAATCCGCCCCAGCGAACATGATTTGTATCCTTTTTATCCAGACTTGCTAATTTTTCACGTCTACGGAGGCGGTGAAGATTACGAAGCGATAATTGCCAATATCCGCAGCCGCACTGCTAGCGAAATACTCTTGCATTCAGACCATCTTGACTGGATGCCGACAGGCAACAGCGACGATCCAAATTCACTCAAAAGATACGAATGGCACAACACTCATTCTACTCAATGGCTGCCGGAGTTGGCAGATAAATACGGCTGTGAAATCGCGGAAATTCGCGAACCTTGGCGCAGGTATTTGAAAGACAATCGCTTGCAGCCACAACAGCTATTGAGCGACAGCGTTCACCTCAACGATTGGGGAAACTTTCTCCTAGCTGCTCTGATAAAACCGCATCTGCGATACAAGCCAAATTCTTCTCAACCGCCGCAGGATTTAGTGAAAACTTATACGGTTGGCAGCGATGTTAAGTGGCAAGATGGCAAGTTGGTTTTAGAATTTGAAGGAAATAGAATAGATGCGATCGCCGATAAAACCTTCAACGGCAAGGCAATTTCTGCTAAAATTACGATCGACGGCAAAAAACCCTCAGAATTTCCTGAACTTTACAGCATCACCAGACCTAGCCTTAGCCTTGGCGTCCGTTGGCCTGCAATCATCCAAGTATCCAGCCAAAAACCGCTAATCGTCGAAGATTGGAAAGCCATAATTACTGAGATTAACAGCGACGCCAGCCAGTTTAAATTTGACGTTGTAGGTTCTAAAACAGGTTACGACGGCAGCGGTACAAACGACGAAATGTTTGTCTCAAACTCTGGCCGCGTCGTGATTGAACCGAGAAACTGGTGGCTAAAAAATTCTTATGAAGACTCTAAAAAACCGACGCCTAAAGGCTTTGAAATTTCCTGGCAGGTGCAACCAATGTTTGTTGATTCATACGTTCCTCCACAAATTGCAGATTCAAGCCGCGAGTATTCTACAACATTGGCTCAGAATTTGAGCAACTCCAAACACACCCTCGAAATCGTCCCCGAAACAGATGGGAAAGTGCCTATTGAGGCAATTCGAGTGTATCGTCCTCCTTTCTCCAATCTACCATCTAAAGTTGAGAGTTTTAAACCGCTGATATCTGCGGATGAACACGGATGAACGCTGATAAAATTGCATCAGCGTTTATTTGCGTTAATCTGCAGTTTAAAAAATCTTCATGTTGATTTTATAGCAATGGCCTTGGCGGCGTAGGGCGTTGATGATTGTTCAAATCATTAATATTTAAGCATCTTGACAAGCGAATTTCTTGATGGTACCCGCCACGTGATTTATCCATGGAATCAATCCAAAATCTAAAATCTAAAATCCTCAAGCCCCCGCATTTATCCGTGGGGTCAATCCAAAATCTAAAATCTAAAATCTAAAATCGAATGACTCCTGACTACTGCTATAATCGCCAAGATTATCAACTTTTCAGCATCCTCAACTCATGAAATATCAACAACGATAAAAAGAAATCCGCCACAAAAATCAACACCCAAGAAGTTACCACCGCCGCCGTGGCAGCTTGGCCTACTCCTTTCCCTCCGCCCACCGTAGTCAATCCCCAACCGCAACCGACAAGGGCAATTATCAACCCAAAAATAAAACTTTTAATCACCACAGTTACTAAATCCCCAGGCCCCAAAAAAGTCCGCACCGATTCCAAAAATACCGACGGTTCCAAATTATAAAAATTAACCGCTACAAACAGCCCCCCCAAAATCCCCACCGCTACCGCAAAAATTGTTAAAATCGGCAGCATGATGCAGCAAGCTATCACCCTCGGCACTACTAAATAATCAACCGGATTTGTTCTTAACATATACAGGGCGTCTATTTGTTCCGTCACCTGCATTTCTCCTATCTCCGCCGCAAAGGCCGAACCTACTTGTCCCGCCACCACGCCCGCCGTTAAAAGTGGTGCTAATTCGCCACAAAATGCCACAGCAAACGCACCTCCCATCGCCCCAAGCGCCCCAAAGCGTACCAATTCTCTAGCTGATTGAAATGTAAAAATCATGCCGCCAAAAAAGGCTATTAGCAGCACGGAACGGAAAGAATCCAGGCCTACTGTTACTAAATGTTCCATGATTTTGCGGCGGTCAATTTTGCCTTGGAGTATGCGTAGCAGCACTTGGCCGCCCAGGAACAACGTCACTAAAAACCGCTGAAACCACCTGTTATGGAAGGTTTCATCTAAATGTCGATCGCGCTTTTCTTGGTATTTTTTAACCAATTACTGACGGCTCGCGATTAATTGCAAACAGGGCGAAGCATTGCTAAATAGAGATTTTCGCAATTGTACAGCAATTATTGCACGATTTGTCAACATATATTTTTTGTCTCTGATCCCTGCGGTTGGTGGGTTAGGCGCGGTTTAAGATTTATTTATTGGTGACTTAACTTAATCGCCGCGCCCAACCCACCCTACAATATGAGTAAAACTCTAGGACTACTCAGCAAGTAATAAATCGATAAACTTATCCAAATCTTCATTATTCTTTTCGGCTTGCTCTTTGCCAATTCTCAGCAGAGCTGATATTTTCTCTTCCGAGGCATCATCAATCTGCAGCGGTTGTTCGTGGCTCAAATCGGGACTAATTCTCAAATATTGATTCGGTCTTTCAACCGCATCATAAATTTGGATGAGTTGATAATTTACAGTTTCCGCAACTCCCGTCATCATGATATTAATTAAAGGCTCAACCCACTCAATTTGACCCCAATTTTTTACTTTTTCGTAGGGGTATTTTTTCTGAGCTTCTCCGGTTCCCAAGGATAAAATTACCATATCTTTTGCTGTCGGGCCTTTGTCGGGGCGCTCGTCAGGAATTCTGAATTTATTTCTAACTTCAGCATAGGCACAAAGTGCCGGATTATTTGCGAAGACTCCCCCGTCAATTAAAGCATAGCATTCATTGCTAAAAGAGTAGAGTTTAGCAACCTCAAAATAAGAGGGAGCTGCCGATGTTGCTCTGGCGATATCTCTAATAAAGTAGTCTTTTGCTGGATATTGTTGAGCATCTATTTGATCGAAAAAGTGAGCTTTTCTCCTTTCTATGTCGTAACTGGAAATCAAACAAGGTTTTAGCAGTTCGCTGAGTTTGCAATCTCTAAAATGTTCCCAAAATAATTTCTCTAAGGGATCGCTGGGATATTTCTCATCTCTCAAACCATCTAGAGATCTGACTTTTTGCCAAAATGAAGTCTGAAAAACGTCGCGGCCGCTCTTAATCGAAAAATTAACAGCGTCTTGGGCTGCCCACCGAGGCCTGCTGGGATTTTCGGCATCGGGGCACAAATAGATGCAAGTTAAAATTCCTCCCGCACTCGTGCCCGCGATTAAATCAAAATAGTCAGCTATTCTCGCATCTGGGTTGCCACTTTTTTGTTGCAGCTTTGACTCAACGCTAACTAAAATTTGCGCGGGAATAATTCCTCTAATTCCGCCTCCATCTATGGATAAAATCCGGGTATATTTAGCCATAACTGTTGTCTATTCTGGACGTTTGCTCGTTTCCTAATTTCAAATCCCTAAGCCTCGGAATTCATGCACCGCTCAATCTCTACTCTCAAATCTTCAATCTAAATTTAATTGGCGGGCTGCGATCGTATAGCGAAAAATGTATTCTACAATTTCTACGTAATTGTAGGCAGCGGCGGGCGAGTCTGCCCAGACTGTGATGCCGTGATCG
The DNA here is from genome assembly GCF_036701635.1 of Microcoleus sp. N9_B4. NCBI lineage: Bacteria > Bacillati > Cyanobacteriota > Cyanophyceae > Oscillatoriales > Microcoleaceae > Microcoleus > Microcoleus sp. N9_B4. The sequence goes on from NZ_JAUBRC010000036.1 coordinate 61,262, forward strand.
CGAATTAACAAAGCGGGTACAGAGGGCGCACAAATGGCAAAGAATTCGCAAATTTCCTTGGCTATCTTAGGGACTTCTAAATAATTTGTAAAGAGGGGTATCGACACTTGCGGGTTTTCCTCCCACACCCCCAAACCTTTCACCATTTCGATCGCCGGTAAAGGCACTGTATCTCCTGCGGTTAGCCGAGAAACTAAATTTGCCTCAATGGAGTGGACGTGATAGCAAGCTTTAGCGTTGGGAAAACAATTGTAAACGGCTAAATGAATGCTGGTTTCGGCAGAAGGGCGGCTGTCGGCAACAGGTTGCTCGACAATTGCGCCGTCTAAGTTCATTCTGATAAAATCTTGTTCAGTTAACTGCCCTTTCGCGCGGCCACTAGCAGTAATCCAAAAACTGCCATCGGGTAAGCGGGCTGAAAGATTGCCAGCAGTCCCAACCATCCAACCGCGATCGTAAAAATGTTTGGCTGCTGCAATTAAATCTGATCTTAAATCGCCACTCATTCTTTACAAATCCTCAGTTTTTAATCTACTTTTTGCGTTAATAGGAATTGCGCTGGCCTATCTAAACGTAGGGTAATCCGTACACACCTTATATCAAATTCGGTAGCATCGGACTTATCTGCACGGGGGCGGGTTTATTATATTGTCTATTATGGGCAATTATTGTTGGTGAACCCGCCCCTACAAAATTTAACATCATACAATACCGACGCAAACGGAATTTATATTACCTGAGAAAGGCTATAGTTTCAATTCCATTTCTGGGACAAATTTTCCAACACATCAAAAAAATTATCCCATTTAGTATAAGGCTTTTGCTGTTCGTCTAGATACTCGGCAAGCCGATCGCGCGCAAACACCGACGAAGCCTGCAAAGCCATATTAAAATCCGTCAGCGAATCTCCAATCGCCACCTGTTCCTCGGCCGGGTGCTGGCCCATCACCCGCACCTTAGACACCAATTCCTCATCTCCTTCAAACTCAGAATTGACTTGCAAGCGAGGGCCACTAGCGTCCACATCCACAGCGTAAATAACGCTCGCCCGGTGTACCAAATCGCCCATTACCGTCTCTACCATAACCCGAAGACCGCCGGAAACGATCGCAAAATCTACCTTTTGCTCGTCCAAAAAATCCAGAAATTCCAACAATCCCGGCCGCATCAGCTTTCCCCTAGAAAATTCCACAATTTCCCCGTAACGTTCCGAGGGAATAGACTCTAGTAACTGCCGGACTCCCGATCGCAAACTCAGCCTTCTAGCGTATATTTCAGGCATCAGTTGAGACGACAGTTCCGGCGCGAAATGCTTGAGCATTGCGACAAACGTTTCTTCAACAGTTATCGTGCCGTCAAAGTCGCAGAATACCACCCGTTGCTGATTGTTCGGGATTGAAGATTTTTGCTTGTCATCGGTCATTGTCAGTCGCACCTTTCGAGAACGGGAAAAGTTTACACAATTCATCGTACACTGTCGAGCGATCGAGCGCGACTGCCCAAAACTAATAGTGACGCGCTGTTTGTTGGCAATTTCCCGCAGGATTTTATGCAGATTCTTCTAGAGAATCTTCATCATCCAGGGAATCTTCCAGGGAATCTTCCAGGGAATCTTCTACCTCCTCCTTTTGGTTTTTTGTCTTTTGGGGGTTAGACTTAGCCGGCAAACAGATTAAATTATCATCCTCAGTATTAATCAAACCTTTCGATCGCAACTTACCCATCAGCCGCGTCACCGTCACCCGCGTTGAGCCAATTGCGCTGCCAATTTGAGCGTGAGTCAAGGCCCAAGGCAGCCGGTAGCCCCGAACCACATCCGGTTCGTCGTCACCTACGTAAGGTTCGCCGAACTCCTCGATCAACAAAGTGAGAAATCCCAACAGTCGGTCGATCGTCCGGCGCTGTCCCAAAGTGCTCAGCCAGAGAAGTTTCCGCTGGTGCTGGTAGCGAAACGCATCCAAAATTTCTCTACGAAAGTGAGGCCAATTATCCAAGTCATGCCAGTACATCCACACTACGTGAGTTTGATCGGCATGAGCGTAAGCTTGGAGAGTAAACGGAGACTGAGCAACAAGTTCAAAGGGCTGACCTGCGCCGACGAAGCCCAAAAAAGCTTCTTCTGTAGTTTTGTCAGCGGATTTCGACTTGGCCGCCGCAGCGCTAACTTGAGCGCTGCCTACGAGTCGCACAGAACCTTTCTGGACTAAATACAGCAGTCCGGGTCTTGCGGGAATCCGCTCGTCTTTGCTAAAAGTCCGGCAGCGGTAGTGTTCCTGGGCCCAGTCGATAATTCGCTGCCAAGTGATAAAAGGTCGATCGATAGTCTCTAGAGGTGTGGAAGTTGATTGCATAAGTGAGACTCTGGGATATATTTAATAGTGAGAAAAACAGCTTCTGCCAGCAGTGCGATACAAAGTGAGACAACCAACCCCCGATCGAGCTTGCACGCTTCTTAACTATGCTGACTTTTCTGTGTTTTACCGAAAGATTCAATGTAGCAAAAAATACATCAAAATGGTATAGTTCAGCAAAAAATTTGTCGTAAATTATTGTATAGTTAGCAAACAAATCGCTAGAAAGCCGATTAATTCGATGTAGCCCCGCTTGGGCGAGCCGATCGACTATCTCTGACATCAGCAGTTTAACGTACAACAACAGTGCAAGTGGTAACAGTCGATCGTTGCTATTACGGTAGAATCAGCCGATATGGATACAGCAAATATCTCCCAGTGCCCGGAAGTTACAGTGAAGTGTTTCTTGCTTTCAAGGTTCCAAAGGGCGATCGCCCAGCAAGAGGCACTAGGGAAAATTCCATTAAATCTCATAGGTGGCACCATTCTCAAGAACGGGCAAGATGCCTGTTCCACAAGAGATGAATTTTCTTGTGGAACAGGCATCTTGCCTGTTCCTAAACAAGTAATTGAGAATGGTGCAATATTTCCGTTAAATCGGAGTAAAGATAGCGCGCGGGTGCTGTACGTGTCTGCGATCGCCCTGAAATTGGCTAAAACTTGGCAGCAGACACCGCAGACAATCGCGACCGAGTTGGCAGAAACTCTCGAACCCCTGTGCTACCCGGATTTCACCGTTAAAGTAGCGCCGGCGGGAATTATTGAGTTGGAGTTGACTGATGCAGGTTTAGCCGTCTGGTTGCAGCGTTTAGCTCAAACGAACCTCCCAGTTTCAGAATCTAGAATATTATCTTCTGTTGTATGTGCCGATCGACTGTTTCCCATTCAGTACAGCCACGCGCGCTGCTGTTCCCTGCTGCGAATGGCCCACCGCGATCGGATAATTGCGATCGCCCAGCCGGATGTCGCTACAGCGCCACAAATTTGGTCGCTGGAGAGTCCAAATCCTATCCCTTGGATTGACGAGGGCGATCGACTGCGGTTAGTGCATCCAGCAGAACGCCGTTTAATATCGCAACTGTTAACAGTGCTAGACAATTTATATCCTAATTTTGAGGTAAAAAACCGCGAACAACCTGTCAATTATTTCAAATTAGCCAATAGTTTGAGCGAAGCATTTCAGATTTTTTACAGCCAGTGCCGAATTTGGGGGAAAGTTAAAATAGAACAGCCAAAACTCGCCCAAGCTCGATTAGGTTTAATATTAGCAAGTCAATCTTTACTGCGATTTATCCTAGAAAATTTGTTGAACGCTATTGCTCCTTTAGAACTTTAATTTTTTCAGTATAAAAATCAATAATTAACATAAAATAAAGTATTTTACTGTATTTTGGCGCTGGTTTAGGACAAGTTTAGTTTTTGAAATCGCAGTGATAAATAAGTTATTTTGCCAGCTTAAACCAATTTCCAACAAATCGCGAGAACCCGTTACTCTTTGGCAGATAAATATCAGCAACGCCATGCACTTTAAAATAGTGTGATATCATTTCCGGTTGCATCGGAATAATAAAATCGAGTCAACAGTTAACACTCAACCATTCAGTTTTTCGACTCGCCCGTCAACAGTCAACAGTCAACAGTCAACAACAATTCCGGTGCAACCGGAATTGATATGAATTTTCTGCCAGCGGTGCGATCGAGCATGATAAATTTCCGCTGCAATTGCCTACGAAAAAAACCTCAAAAGCGTCCCATCGATGCCGTAATAAAAATGAGAAACCAGCGATTTATCATCCCTGCCAAAAATCCCGCCTTTAAATCCCAAGATAATTCCTGCATCTAGTTTAAGGCGTTGCAGGCGAGATTTGCTTTTTTCCAGGTTTTGCGATCGGCAGCGTTACTGTAAATGTACTGCCAACGCCTTCTTCACTGGTCAAAGTAATTTCGCCACCCTGCAAGTCCACGCATTTTTTAACAATGCTCAGCCCCAGTCCAGTACCGGGAATTCGACCGACATTTTTAGCCCGGTAAAATGAATCAAATAACTGTTCTTGGTCGGCGAAAGGTATGCCAATTCCTGCATCCTGTATCGAAAAAATAGCCTCAGTTTCAGTAAGTTTGAATTCAAAAATTACTTCGGTATTTGGGGGAGAATACTTAATAGCATTGGACAGCAAATTCCCCAGAATTCGCCGGAGCAAGCTTACCTCCAAACAGGCCATCGCGGATTGATGGTGATTGACAAAAATCAGCGTCACCCGATCATTTTCAGGTTTCAAATTCAGGCTGCTCTGAAATTCCTCTACCAACTCATTACACAACTTTGCTAAGTCTATCGGTAGCAAGCAAAAGCCTGTTTTTCCCGACTCAACACGCCCCAGCAGCAGAACATCATCTAATAACAAATCTATGCCTTTTGCCGCTGCTTGAGTTTTGTCTAGAAGTTCTTGTGTTTTCTCATCTGTTAATGTCAACTTGTACTTGCTAAGAAGTTGTGTAGTGCCGATGATGAAATTTAAAGGATTGCGAACGTCGTGGGCAATCATGTACAGCAGAGATGTTTTCATCTCGTTGAGTTCTTGGGCTGTTTGCAAAGTGCGATCGAGTTGGTCGTGAGACAATTTGAGAGTTAAAGACAACTGGCGCGATCGCAGCAAAATCTCCACCCGCGCTTGCAATTCTATCTTCTCGATCGGAGCGATAATCAAATCGTCAATACTTTGCCAAATAAATTGCGTTGCCATCCCTACATCCGAGCGGGATGTAATCAAAAGAAAAGGCAAGCATACCGGGTGTTCTGCCTGTTTTTGGGCGGCAACCCATTGCCAGTGGCGTTTCAGGGAAATACCGTCAATTATCCCCAGGTCAAAAGATTGATTAAATGGTAAAAACTCCTCACTATTTTCTGTTGAGTTGGGCAGCAAAACCTCATAGTAAACTGCTAGCCATTCTAATAACAGGCGGCGATTTTCTTTCTGTTCGACAAGCAATAAAATTTGACTCACGCAGGTTCTCCTAGCAAGCTGTGCACAATTCCCAGCAAATCTCTAACGATCAAAGGTTTTACCAACATATTCCGAGCCCCGTGGCAGAGGCTTTCGTGCTGAATGGCAGCGCTTTGTTTGGGCGAGAGTATCAGAAAAGGGATTTGGTGATTTCGCAGTTGTTCGCAGCACTCCCAAATCCGGCGGTCGAAACCAGAAATATCTACTAAAGCCATCCCGATCCTAGCAGGCTGACTGATAGCTTGTGCAACATCTTCATAGTTATAAGCCGCGATCATCTGGTATCCTTCTTTGTTGAGAAATTGTGCTAATAGTTCCAAGTTTCGCTGATTGCGGTCTACGGCTAAAATTATTGAGTTTTCAGTCATTTATTAGCTTCCTGTGAATACGGGTTATACCATTTTAGATTTTAGATTGTAGATTTTAGAATGGGGAGTGAGTAATTATATATGGGTTGGGAGGTGGCCTCAAGTGGGATTCTTTTTTTATCTGGTATTAGCTTACTTTTCTGCGAGCTATTACATAGGTTTTCAGTTGAGTGAAGTACAGATGCTGGGGTACAGGACACGGCCGCGTGCCCTGTGCCCCTACTGTATTTAATAGAATTGAAAACTACACTACGATAAAAGTCGAAAAATACACAAATTTACCAATATATTTAAGTTTTCCAGGACTTATGCTAGTGGTAAGGTGCGCGGTGCGCCCCCTACAGCTAGTGGTGAGGTGCGCGGTGCGCCCCCTACTCATTAGTAGATTCACGACTGCAAAATTAGCTGCAATTGCCCAAAAACAACACGACAAACCCCGATTCAATCTTCATCCGCTCCCCCCTCACTCCACACCGGCGCCGAACTCAAAATGCCGCGCAGCCCCGCTATCGGTTTGCTGACTTTGATGCCGTAGCGAGTAATCTCGAGTTCTCGCAGAGTTCTCTCGAAATTGCTGACTCGTTTTTTAATTACTCCGATCGCCTTGCGGATTTCTGTCCTATTATGCAGTTGGCGTTCCAGATAGCGTATAAACAGAAGATTATCCGCCAAATAGCTAATCCCGATCTCGGTCAGCCGAAAATCTCCGCTAATGGCTTCTACCTCATTAATCAAGATAACGGTGACTCCCATATTCTTCAGATACTTGCACAAAGCGTGCAAATTGTTCACCAAATCTTGCCCCTGCATCGAAAGCTGATAGCCAGAAATACTGTCAATCATCACAATCTGCGTCTTTTCCTGCTCCACCTCCTGGCGTACCATACAGGCAAACTGATCCGGCGAGTATAGCAAAGGTTCCACAGGTATCACGGAAAGACTTCCTTGCCCCATCATCGCCCCAACCGGGATATTAACTGATTCGCAGCGGCGCAGCAGAGTAGAACTTGACTCCTCAAAAATGTAAACTACCGATCGTTCCCCCCTTCCTGCGGCTTCCTTCATAAACTGAATCCCCACCGTCGTTTTACCAACGCCGCTAGGCCCGCTAATCACCGTGACAGTCCCCCGTTCCAGTCCCCCGTGCAGGAGTTCGTCCATTTCTGGAACCCCAGAAGAAATTGCTTCAGCCACAAAATCCTGTTGAAAGTTGTCCGGAAGCAGTCGCGGAAATACCTCCATACCAGTCTGACTCAGGCGCAGCGAATGGCGGCCGCTGCGGAAGTTGGAGCCTCGCAGCTTGGTGACAGACACAGCGCGTCCTTCAGGGCGAAGTTCCAAGTAAATTACTCCGTCGCTGATGAATTGCAAATCGTCGTCGGGAGCACTTGGTGTGCCTTCGGAGGTAAACACCACCGTCGCCCCCCCTTCCACCAAAAACCGCAGAAAAGACAAAACTTGTTTGCGAAACTGAAACTCATCCGCAGCTAAGTAGCGAAATTGAGTGATTGCGTCCAAAAACACCCGTTGTGGCTTGACAGCTTGGACTCGCTCGATAATCTTTTGTGTAGTCGGTTCTCGCTCAACCTCGGAGGGGGAGAAAATGTCATAAGTCTGAACTTCTGTAAAGAATTCTGACGATGGGCTCAAATCCAGGAACGCCATCGCTTCCATATCAAAACCGAGACTTTCGGCATTGGCCCGCAATTGCGCTTCCGGTTCTCCTAAAGTAATAAACAGGGGCGTTTCTCCCAGAGCCACACCAGCAGCCAAAAAGTGAAAGCCGAGTGTAGTCTTGCCAGTACCGGGGCCCCCGCGCACCAAATAAGAGCGTTGAGGAATTAGGCCACCGCCAATCACTTCGTTGAGACCAGTAATTCCCACAGAAAGTCGGTTTTGAGACATTTGTTTTTTCATGTTTTGAATATCGGGCCCGTATTAATATTTAATGGTTTTAGGCAGTGTTTTGATAATTTTTTTTACCGGGCGTCTCATAACCTTCATGAAATCTTTTTCTACCGAAAATTACGTAAGCACACAAGAATTAGAAAGTATTGTCGGCACTGCTGGCATCTGTCGCTGGCAAGATACAGAGCCATGTTGGCAAGAACGGGTAGAAAAAGCAGTGGCCCCCGACACGGAAATACATTGTACTGTTTACCCGAATACTCAGGAAGAACTGGCGGCTGTCATTGCTTGGGCACAGCAAAATCGCTGTGCAGTCTTGCCTTGTGGCAGTGGCAGCAAACTTGATTGGGGCGGTTTAGTTAAATTTGACTCCGATCCCCCCCAGCCCCCCTTAACAAGGGGGGAGCAAGATGTTGTCAAAGTGGGTCTTTTTAAGGGGGATTTAGGGGGATCTCCTGATGCAGGGGGGATTGTGGCTGTCAGCACTTCGCGCCTCAATCGGCTTGTAGAACACGCTGTGGGCGATTTAACCGTGACTGCAGAAGCGGGAATGAAGTTTGCGGAGTTGCAGCAAATTTTAGCGACAGCAGGTCAATTTTTGCCGATCGATCCAGCATATCCGCAACAGGCAACTTTGGGTGGTATTGTCGCTACTGCTGATGCGGGTTCCTTGCGGCATCGCTATCGGGGGGTGAGAGATTTGCTATTGGGAATTACCTTTGTGCGATCGGACGGTAAAATTGCCGTAGCCGGGGGTCGAGTTGTTAAAAATGTCGCCGGCTACGACTTGATGAAACTGTTTACTGGTGCTTACGGCACATTGGGGGTCATTTCTCAAGTAACTTTCCGAGTTTATCCGCTGCCTGAATCATCGGGAACCGTAGTGCTGACAGGGGAAACTAATGCTTTGTCCCAAACGGCTCAAATCTTATTATCCTCTGCTTTGACTCCGACAGCCGTTGATTTGCTGTCACCTGAATTAGTCGCAAAATTAGGCTTAGGAAAGGGCACAGGATTAATCGTTAGATTTCAAAGTATCGCAGAAAGTGTTAAACAACAATCAGCCCGCTTACTGGAAGTTGCCGAAAAGTTGGGTTTGCAAGGCACTAGCTGCTGCGAAAATGATGAGCATCAGTTATGGCAAAGATTGCCAGAAACTATGTGGGATTCTGGCACAAAGTCGGCAATTATTTGCAAAATAGGAATCAGACCGTCGGAAGCTGTAACGGCAATTAACACATTGCCGGTACAGGATGCTTGGATTCATGCAGGCAGCGGTTTGGGGGTTTTGCGGTTTGAGAATGCGACGGCGGACACGTTGTTGCAGGTACGCAGAGGGTGCGAAGCCAAAGGCGGTTTTCTGACTGTTTTAGCGGCGCCGACCGACATCAAGCAACAGTTAGATGTTTGGGGCTATACTGGAAGTGCGATCGATTTAATGCGCCGGATTAAACAGCAGTTTGACCCGGAAAATCTTTTGAGTCCCCATCGTTTTATAAGCGGTATTTAGTTTAAACTTTGTAGTCAGGACTTTAGTCCTTCTTAAATCCCCGTCTAAATCTTTTGTAAACTAGGTTCTTTTTTAACGAACCGCGAAGACGCGAAGAACGCTAAGGAAGAAAAGAGAAGAAGAGAGAAGAGAAGAAAGTGTGTGTGTTCGCTTGATTTCATCCGTTAAATAATCCGTTGCCGAACTTCTTTCTGCCATATATGCAAACTTCAGAAACATCTCAAATTCCCAGCGACGATTTAAGACCTGCCAAAGAAAGCAATTTTCTAGCACAAAATCCCCACTTAGAAACCCTCGAAATCCCAGGTTTCGACGCCAACAATCCGCCAGACCCGAAATTAATCGATACTTGCGTACATTGCGGCTTTTGTTTGTCAACTTGTCCGAGTTATCGCGTACTCGGCAAAGAAATGGATTCGCCCAGAGGTCGCATTTATTTAATGGATGCAATTAATGAAGGCGACGCACCTTTAAACGCAGCAACCTCACAGCATTTCGATACTTGTTTGGGCTGTTTGGCTTGCGTTACAACTTGTCCGTCTGGAGTTCAATACGATAAATTAATTTCTGCAACTCGCCACCAAGTGGCCAGAAATCAGGAACGCACTTTTTCTGACAATGTAATTCGTACTCTGATTTTTAATCTCTTCCCTTATCCTCACAGATTGCGGCCTTTGCTTGTACCCCTGTTTATTTATCAAAAATTAGGACTGCCAAAACTTGTCCGCAAAACAGGTTTGCTGAAAAAAGTATTTCCCCGCTTGGCGGCGATGGAATCAATTTTGCCGAAAGTTACTGTCGATTCTTTCCGGGATAATTTACCAGAGGTAATTCCGGCACAAGGGGAGAAACGCTATCGAGTCGGCGTGATTTTAGGCTGCGTGCAGCGGCTGTTATTTTCGCCAGTTAATGAAGCTACTGTGCGTGTTTTGACGGCTAACGGTTGCGAGGTTGTGGTTCCTAAAAGTCAGGGATGCTGTGCTGCTTTGCCGGAACACCAAGGCCAAGCGGAACAGGCGAAAGCTTTGGCGAGGCAAATGATTGATAGCTTTGAAAATACGGGTGTTGATTTTGTGATTATCAACGCTGCTGGGTGCGGGCACACTTTGAAAGAATACGGTCACATTTTAGCAGATGACCCGCAATATCGGGAGAAAGCTGAGAAATTTGCTGCTAATGTTAAGGACGTGCAAGAGTTTTTGGCGAGTGCGGGAATTACGGCAAAACTCAATCCTTTGATTGATGGAGATTTGACAATTGTTTATCAGGATGCTTGTCATTTGTTGCACGGGCAAAAGATTAGTTTGCAGCCGCGTCAGTTGCTGCAACAAATCCCTGGGGTGAAGTTAAAAGAACCTGTGGATGCGGCTTTGTGCTGCGGGAGTGCGGGGGTTTACAATATGCTTCAGCCGGAGATTGCTGATGAATTGGGAGTGCAAAAGGTGGAGAATTTGCTGAATACTGGGGCGGAGTTGATTGCTTCTTCTAATCCGGGTTGTTCTTTGCAAATTAAGAAGCATTTGGAGTTGCAGGGAAAAGAAGTTACTTTAATGCACCCAATTGAGCTTTTGGATTATTCGATTCGCGGGGTGAAGTTGCTGAGGAAGTAGTTTGGTAGGGCGGGCGGTGTCTGCCCTATTTTCGATGCTGAGTGAGATTTTTTTTCAATGAACCGCAGGAATTCACAGGCGGGACGCCTGTTCCACAGAGGAGTCTGGGGTGAAGAGTTGCAAATTTATCGCCCTGACGGCGAACTGTTTACAAGTTATGAGGAGGTTTCTCGCAGCTTGGAACAAGCCGAACAGCGGGCAGAACAAGAACGACTGCGGGCTGCTTTACTGGCAGAAAGACTGCGATCGATGGGAATTGACCCGGAACAATTGTAAACTAGATTGGGAAAAGGGCGATCGCACTTTTAAATTTTAGCAAAAGTGCGATCGGCATAATAACTAATGACTAATGACTAATGACTGATCACTAATGACTATTTCCCCTCTTCTAACCTCAAAAAATGCACCTGTCCCGAAGCTTCGGCCACTACGATTGTCACCCCATCAGGGGCAATAGCGCAAGCTTTCAAAGCACTATCTCCGCTGAAATTAGCAATTACTTCTCGACTTAACAAATCCCAAACTTTGAGAGTATTATCGTCCGAAACAGAAATTGCTTTTGTTCCCATAGTCGCCACAGATGTTACCGCATCAGCATGACCTGCCAAAGTAAAAACTTCTTTTCTATTTGACAAATCCCAAACTTTCAAATTGTGTTCCCGCCCTCCTGAAATCGCCCATTTGCCATCCGCCGTAACTGCCACAGCATTCACAAAACTCTCATGACCTTTGAGAGTGAAAAGTAGATTTTTGACGGCTAAATTCCATAAATTTGCCAAAATATTCTTTTCTTTACCCAAACTCCAAACTTTCAGAGTTTGGTCGCCGGAAGCCGAAATAATCCGCTTGCTGTCGGGAGTAACTGCCACAGCTTTTATCCCGTCCTCATGACCTGAAAAAGTAAAAAGTTCCTCTCCTGTTTCTAGATTCCAAACTTTAATAGTTTTGTCTCCTGAACCGGAAATCGCCATCGTTCCGTCTGCCGTCACTGCCACAGAATTTACCCAGTCTGTATGACCAGTGAAAGTAAAGATTTCCTTTCCGGTTTCTAGATCCCAAACTTTCACAGTTTTGTCGCCCGAACCAGAAACAACTCGCTTGCTATCCGGTGTAATTGCGATCGCTTTTACCCAATCTTTATGTCCCGAAATAGTTAAATTTTCCTGTCCGTTTTTGAGATTCCAGACTTTAATGCTGTTGTCTCCTGAACCGGAAATTGCTTTCGTACCGTCTGCCGTCACTGCTACAGCATTTACCCAGTCATCGTGACCTGCAAATGATAAATTTTCTTCGCCTCTTTCTAAGTGCCAAACTTTGAGAGTTTTGTCAGAGGAACCAGAAACTATCCTCTGCCCGTCGGGGGTAACAGCCACAGCATTCACTGGGGCGATGTGATTGATAAAAGTGAAAAGTTCTTCTTTTGTTTCCAGATTCCAAACTTTCAGCGTTTTGTCGCCGGAAGCCGAAATTACCCGTTTGCCGTCGGGACTGACTGCCACAGCTTGCACGAAACTGCTGTGTTTTCCTAAAGTGAAAAGTTGCTTTCTTTCTGACAAACTCCAGACTTGAACAGTTCCGTCGTAACTGCCGGAAATTATGAGTTCGCCGTCGGGAGTAACTGCTACACTTTTTACCCAGTCTGCATGACCCGTGAGAGTAAAAAGTTCTTTTCCGGTTTCTAGGTTCCAGACTTTCATGCTGTTGTCTCCCGACCCGGAAATCAACCGTTTGCTATCAGGAGTTACTGCTACGGACTGGACAAAACTGCTGTGACCTTTGAAGTTAAAAATTACTTCCCTAGTTGTCAAATCCCAAACTTTAATACTGCCATCCCAAGAACCTGAAATTACTCGCTTGCCGTCGGGAGTTACTGCTACTGCTTCTACGGCAAAAGTATCGCCTGCAAAAGTAAATATTTCTTGTCCAGTTTCTAAATCCCAAATTTTAATGGTATTGTCCCAAGAACCGGAAATTACTTTAGTACCGTCGGGGGTGACAGCTACAGCATTGACGTAGGTAAGATGACCTTTGAGGGTGGCAAGTTCTTCTCCTGTTTCTAAGTGCCAAATTTTGAGATTGTGGTCGGAGGAAGCAGAAATTGCCCGCTTACCGTCGGGGGTGATTGCTACAGCTTGTACCCAGTCTGTATGCCCGGTGAGGGTACGCAACAATCTCCCGCCGGGAGGGGTAAAGCTGGGCGTTATCGGTCGCAGCCACGGGGTTTTTTGTTGTTTTGCTTGTGTTAACAGTGCTTGAATTTCTGGACTTTCAAAGCACATCAAGCGGGCAATTAGTTGGGTGGCTAGTTGGCTTTTATCTGTGGCTAGAATGTGGGCAGACAGCCGAATTGCTTCTTGGATTAATTTGAGTTGCTCGGCTTTTTGGTCTGAGATAATAATATCGGGACTTGTTGCTAAATCGTAATCCTCTATTAGCGCCTGTACTCCCGATGCTGACAGCTTGGCTTTAATAAAATTGTAATCTGTTAGTAAGCTGTATAATTTTTCGGAGTCTGAAGTCGCTGCTAGCTGACTGGGCAATATTCCCAGGTAGTGCGTCTGTTCTGCAAGCTGCATTTTATCCAGCCCTTGTTTAAACTCGGTCATAAATTTACGGATGTGTTTTTTAAATGTATGCGATCGCTAGCTGCACCCTACCGAAAAGCCGATCGAGAATCTTTTCTCTTGACTTAGCATGACATATTTGAATGCTATGTGCTACGGGCTTGCTGTCCTCGGTTTGGTGATGGTTCGATGAATTGCTGGTTTTTTAGTCGGAGTCTGCTTTGAGAATTTTCAAGCAGTGCGATTACAATAAATCGCCGCCAATATAATTAAACTCCGCAACGCCCAATTTACCGATCAATTGACAAAAGCTCAGATATATCGTTGTTTTTCTTAACATAGCTGGTCTTTGGGCGATGATGGTCGATCGATCAACACTGTCAAAGCTAAAAAATTTCCGGTATCGTAATCCTATTTAATGTGCGAAAAAGACTTTTTATAACGAAATATAATGGCGGATTCTCTAATTTTATGTCAAGTCGGCCGCATCAGCGAGGCAGATGTCCCCCAGATTGGGTTTCGTACCAGGGCGGCATCTGCAATCTGTTTCACGCAAAGCTCTCAGAAAGGTTTGCAGGTGCGCCCCCTTCCTCTAAAATATAGAAAAGGACTTGCACTCTTAAACCGGGTTTCTAGACAAAATCATTGGTTTGACCGCTAGGTACGTAGTCAGAAACCGGGTTTCTGACTCCATAGCGCGCAAGTCACGATCGCAAATAAAGCAGTATTGACTTTAGAGACAAATTTCATGGATGTTATCGAGTTTTTCGAGTTAAGTGCAGGCAAATGGTTTTCTCAGCGTACCGTACACAATCTCAATTCTGGGGAATTGCAGGCCGGTAAATCCGACCTCAAAATAGAAATACTGACAGCTAGCGATGCAGCAGTCGTCAAACTTTGCCAACAACACTCGATTAACCCGGCCTCAACTGGGCTAACCAGCGTTCGGATTAGTTGGGACGGTATTCCCGATCGCGACAAAGCTAAACAAATCGGTTCTACAATATTAGCGATCGTACCAAATCCCGACAATCCAAGCGTTGGCAAAGTGTTGCAAGACAAGGGTAATAGTCGCTACGTGATGGGCGACGACGTGCTGACATTGATTACAGAATCAGACACCCTCCATGCCGAAGAAAGGCTGTGGTATCTCATGCCCAATTTGCGGCTGCGGACTAGCTTTGTTAAGCAAGCTAACGGTACGGAACAAGCTTCTTTTTGTTCGGAAATTCGGATGGGAGTAAGTGCCCCAAGTGAAAAATAACTATCTATAGCGGTTCTCAAGCGTTGTGAGGTATGGGGGCGAGTCCTATGCCCTATGCCCTATGCCCTATGCCCTATGAGCACCTCATGTTACTGAGAAAGGCTATAGTTCCCAAAGTTTACACTCTATTTCTGCTTTCTCCCTTCTTTCTTCGGCCTTCTCTGGCAATCGCTTTTAACTTGGTATGAAAATCAGTGTGTTTGACAACTGGGAATGATTTTGCCACAGGTTTGTCCGCTAATTTGTGCTCAACTTCGGCTCGATCGGCGAGGGCGGTAACAGCCACATCTTCATATACTACAAATTCTGTATTTTCTTTTGTGCGATCGTCCGCTGCAGGCAATTTTCCTGTTTCCTCTGCCTCTGTGTTTGGGACTTCTGCATGAAGCACCACATCCAGTTGCGCCTCTGACGGCCCACGCAAATCTAACTCTGGGGCAGTTACTTCCGATTCCTGGTTCGATAAAAGTATATCTTCCGGTGACAGTTGAGCAACACTTTCCCCGGTTAAATTTTGAGGAAAATTATTGCATACCAAGCGTTCAAACTCGCGATTGAAATGATAGAGAGGTTGACCTATCCGATGCCACATACTCAATAGCTGTCCCACAGAAACAGCCTTGTAGCGGCCTTGATAAAGCGCTTCAACAACTGCTAAACGCAGCCAATAGCCGGGATACTTGGTCAGCCATTCACCCGCCAATTTCTCGGCTTTTTTGCCACCTAGGTCAAAACCGTAGTGAACCAGCAGAGCCGCTGCTTGTGCAGATATTGCCGTCACTTCTGTCATGTGTTGTCTGTTGACTGTTGACTGTTGACTGTTGACTGTTGACTGTTGACTGTTGACTGTTGACTGTTGACTGTTGACTGTTG
>NZ_JAUBRC010000037.1:0-710 GCF_036701635.1 Microcoleus sp. N9_B4
TATCAAGACTACTAATTATCAAGAATTAGCCAAAGCCATAAATTTGGCGTTCAGTCAAGTTACATCATCAAATATTTTTAACTGGTTTACACACTGCTGTTATTGTACCTCATCTTTCTGAGAAAGGCTATATAACCAAGGAGTCGATCGCTATAATGCAGGAGATTTAGAAGGGGCGATCGCAGCCTTCGAGAATGCCTTAGAAATTGACCCCGAAGACTACGATGCCTGGAACGGGCGGGGCATTACCCTAAATGGTTTAGGCCGCAACAGTGAGGCGATTATAGCCTTGGAGAAAGCCTTAGAAAGTAACCCCAAATTCCACTTTGCCTGGAACAACCTGGGCCTTACCCTAAATGATTTGGGTCGCAAAAGTGAGGCGCTCACAGCCTTCGAGACAGCCTTAGAAATTGACCCCAAATTCCACATGGCCTGGAACGGGCTGGGCAATGTTCTAAGAGATTTGGGCCACAAAAGTGAGGCGATCGCAGCCTTCAACCAAGCCTTAGAAATTGACCCCAAATTCCACTTTGCCTGGAACAACCTGGGCAGTACACTAAATAATTTGGGCCACAAAAGTGAGGCGATCGCAGCCTTCGAGACAGCCTTAGAAATTGACCCCAAATTCCACTTTTCCTGGAATGGGCTGGGCAGTACACTAAATGATTTGGGCCGCTACACAGAGGCGATCGCAGCCTTGGAGAAGGCCT
>NZ_JAUBRC010000037.1:810-74637 GCF_036701635.1 Microcoleus sp. N9_B4
TAGAAATTGACCCCAAATTCCACTTTGCCTGGAACAACCTGGGCAATACCCTAAATGATTTGGGCCGCTACACAGAGGCGATCGCAGCCTTGGAGAAAGCCTTAGAAATTGACCCCAAATTCCACTTTGCCTGGAACAACCTGGGCAATACCCTAAATGATTTGGGCCGCTACACAGAGTCGATCGCAGCCTTCGATAAAGCCTTAGAAATTACAGGCGATCAATTGTGGGAAGCTTGGGCCAATCGAGGTTCGGCATTTTTCAACTCCGGGCGCTACAGTGAAGCTATTCAAAACTGGAATGAAGGCTTGGAGAAATCTCAGCCCAGCAACCGCGACTATCGCCTCGCTTGTGGCAATTTGCACAAGGAAAAAGGCAAAGCACACTACGAACACGGTAAACAAACATTCACTTATTTTGAATCTTTCCACAAAGCCAAATCCAGCTACGAACAAGCCCGCGAATTCTTGAGATCGCCCCTCATCCCAGAAACTTATTTAGAAGTAATGCAAGGCTTAATTACCGTCTGCCGCAGCTTGGGAGATGCCAAAACCAGCGAGTACCTTAACGAAGCTACTATCCTGCTAGAACAATTAATTTTAGACAATGAAACTCACCCCGAAATCCAACTGCGACTCCAGCGCAAATTTGCCGGACTTTACCAACTAGAAGTCGATATCCTCGTCGACTCGGGCGACAAGGTAAATGCACTGGAAAAAGCCGAATCGCGGAAAAACTTTTGCCTGCAATGGATGCGCGCCGCTTCGCAAAACCGCACCGAAAGCCCGACTTATCCCCAAATCCGAGACTTACTGGCAAACACCACTGAAACGGCGATTATTTACTGGCATCTGAGCCCAGTTTCCCTGACTGCTTTTATCATTACCCTAGAAAAGTTTGAAGTTATTTCCACACCTCTGTGCGACTTATTCCCAAAGGACAACAGTCAGAGTTTAGAAAAATGGCTGAAAAACTGGAAAACCAGCTATCAAAATTACGGCAAAACTACCAACAAACAGCAAAGCAAAGAATCCCATCCCTGGCGCGAGTCAATGACAGCGCAATTGCAACAACTCGCTGACATCCTCAAAATTCCCGAAATTTGTACGCACCTCACCAATATCCAACACTTAATCTTAATTCCCCACCGCGACTTGCACCTGCTGCCACTGCACTTTTTATTCTCCGATAATCTTTTCACTATCACTTATCTGCCCAGTATCCAAGTTGGGATAGACAGACTAGACAGACAACCCTCACCTTCAATGTCTCTGCTGTTGGTAGAAAGCCCCGATCCATTACTTTTTGCTGAAATAGAAGCGCCCGCGATCGCAAATTTTCACCTTAATTGCAATACCATCTCCAGTTCACAAGCTACCACAGGTAATCTTAAAGAAGCTCTGCAACAAGCTGCTGACATATTCCATTTTACAGGTCACGCCTACCACAACACAAAACAGCCGTCCCAGTCAGCGTTAATCCTGAAAAACCAACAGCCTCTAACTTCAGAAGAAATCGCCAAATTCGATTTGAAAAGCTATTATCTAGTCTGCCTTTCCGCTTGCGAAACTGGCATAACAGGAAAAGAAGAACTGATAGATGAATTTGTCGGTTTAGCCAGCAGCTTTTTAGCTGCGGGTGCTGTTTACGCCCTCAGCACTCTCTGGATAGTTGATGAGATATCTAGCGCTTTAATGATGATTCGATTCTATCAAATTCTCAACGAACAGCGTTGCCAAAATAAGTTGCATCCGGCACTAGCCCTCAAAGAAGCGCAAAAATGGCTCCGAACTATTACTTACAGCGAACTCTCCAAATGGTATCTGGAATTGTCTGAAGTAACAAAACACAATTCCCGTTGCAGTCAAGATTTGAGAGACCAAGCTGACCGAATCGGCAGACGTGATGCTAAAATGGGATCTGACAAACCTCCTTATGCCGATCTCTACCACTGGGCAGGTTTCACGATTACTGGTAAAGTTAATCCCTAACTTCCAAACCATCGACTCTTATGAAAGAAACAGATATTATGAGGCTGCAAGCCCTTGGCGCTGCTTTAGCTAAACTTGATTCATCTGTCCAGCTTGGCGAGTTGGAAGAGAATATAAGTCTTGAGATATTGGCTTTAGAAAAATTAGCACAACAAAACAACACTCTGAACGAAATTTACAGAACAGAACGCCTCGACTTACAAGATCAGTACGAAGCAAAATCAAAAGACAAACGCTACCAGCCGACAAGTGACAGCATTTACAGCACCGACGCTATAAGTTTAAGCCCTTCCTTTCCTCAGTCGCCTGAAGAAATGGAAAATCCCTCTGAAATAGCTAAAGCCTTTGACAATTTAATTGCATCTTTTAATAAAGTCAAAAGCCTGTACGCGGTTGAAAACCCTATAGAAAGTTTTCAAATCATCATGGAACAAGAAGCGATCGCACCTTTGATTCTGGAAGGTTACGATCGCATTCGAGCGCTATTTCCTACGGAAAGATTAGGCTTGGAAGTGAAAACCGATCCAGAAATTGCCAACTGGCGATCGCTGTGGATAACCATCTACACCAAACTCGAAGTCGATGAAGCTTTTGCAAAGTTAAAAAATCTCGATCGCACTTGGTGGCTAGACGCGAGTCTTGTCATTCCTAACAATATACTAAACATTGATTTGGGGTGGGAATGAAATTCAATTGGGAGGAATACTTTAATTTAGCAAAAGAGCTAGCTGGAACCACTGAAGAAGCAAAATTGCGTTCTGCTGTAAGTAGAGCTTACTATTCTGTGTTTTGCCTAGCACGGAATTACTTGCGCGACATTCAACAAGATCCCAGACTCTCGCGCAATAAAACTTATGATATCAATGACCATCAATATGTAGCTGAAGAATTTATTCACAATCAATCAAAATCCCAGCCAATGATAGAGATAGGCAAAGATTTAACTCGCTTGAGAAAAATGAGGAATAAAGCTGATTATGAAGATACTATGTTTAACTTACAAAGAGAAGCGAGAAATGCGTTAGTGCTAGCTGAGAATATTATTTCAGCGTTAAGTAACTTAACCGAATAATCCCAGAAATGGGAATCGATCGCAATAAACTTTAATGGCAACTCCTGCAAAAACCCGGTTTCTTGAAGAAACCGGGCTTTTTAAGAAAATTACCTAACTTTTACCGTTACCATTCCCATTGCCGCCAGTCGTTAGCAAAACCCGCTTAGCTAAAGGTTCCGGCACTTCTTGCAGTCGATCGAACTCCCAATTAAAAAATCCGACTCCCATTGTCTGCGATCGCAATTCTACGATCAAATTCTGCATTTCGGCGATCGGCAAATAAGCAGAAACTGCATCCCATCCCTTCCAGTTTTGTTTACCTTCATAGCCGAGAATTTGGCCGCGGTGTCCGCTGACCAACTGCAACACCTTTGATGTACACTCGTTCGGAGCGCAAATTTCAACTTTGGCGATCGGCTCCAGCAATGCCGGTTCGCACTTGGCCATTCCCTCCTGCATCGCCAAACGCGCCGCTTGCTTGAAAGCTTGTTCGGAACTGTCCACAGAATGGTAGGAACCGTTCGTCAGCGTCACCGCTACGTCTACCACCGGGAAACCCAGCGGGCCGCGATCCAAATACTCGCGCACTCCCACTTCCACGCCGGGAATGTACTGTTTTGGAACAACTCCGCCGACTATTTTGTCGGTGAAATTGAAACCTTCTCCGCGCGGCTGCGGTGCGATATCGAGGTACACGTCGCCGAATTGTCCGTGTCCGCCGCTTTGGTGTTTGTAGCGCCCGTGGATGGAAGATGCAGGTTTGCGGATGGTTTCTTTGTACGGCACTTGCGGTAAGTGAGTTACCATCGGCAAGTTATACTTGCGGCGCAACCTGTCTAAGGCTACTTTCAGGTGGATTTCGCCTTGACCCCAAAGTATAATTTCGTGAGTGTCGCCGTGCTGTTGCCAGACTAAAGATGGGTCTTCTTCTAGCAATTTAGCTAAAGCGGAGCTCAGCTTGACTTCATCGTTGCGCTTTTCTGGGACGATCGCCAGTGCGTAGACAGGCGGGATGATTTCGGCTTTTGGCAATTCTTCCTCCGAACCCAGCGTATCGCCTGTTTTCAAGCCTTCTAGCCTTCCCACAGCCACAATTTCCCCGGCGCTGACAGACTGCAAACTTTGCGTTTGCTGGCCGGTCAAGCGGTACAAACCGTTAACTCGAACGCCGTTCAAATTTGCTCCGTCTGCCAGCGTCCCCCGCCATATTCTCACTAACGATAGTTTGCCTCCCTGCGGCGTGTAATAGGTTTTGAGGATTTGAGCCAGAACTTTGTTTTCACTTTGTATAATGCTGCGGCGATCGGCTGTAGTTTCCGGTGTCGGCGCTTCCCTCAGCAAAGCTTCCAGCAGAGGCCGCACGCCGAAATCTTGTTCGGCGATGCCGATGAATACTGGCACAATTAAATCTGCGCCTAATTCCATCTTTAAATCGCGGGTAATTTCTTCGGCGTCGGGATTGATTTCTTCGAGCAATTCTTCGAGTAAATGGTCGTCAAAATTCGCCAATTCTTCGAGCATAAGCTGCCGCGCTGCGCTTTCTTCTGCTTTGAGGTGTTCTGGAAGCGGGACGGGATCTGCGGCGGCGCCCGGATGGTAGTGGTAAGCTTGTTCGGTTACTAGGTCGATAAAACCGATGATTTGTTCGTTTTTGCCGATCGGATATTGGTGAGGTACGATCGGTCTACTGGAAACGGATTTGAGCGCGTCGATCACCTCGGTGAAGTTGGTGCCACAAGTAGTTTCGTCTGTGTAAGCTCGATCGATCTTGTTGATGAAAACTAGGTGGGGAATTTCCCAATCATCGAGGAATTTAAACAGGGGTGCGAGGGTTAAAGTGCGATCGGCAACCGGTTCGCAAACTATTATCGCCGCATCCACACCAATCAGCGCATTGTAAGTTTCTTGGGCAAATTCTACCGAGCCCGGACAGTCGAGAAATGTGAAGCGGACGCCTTGATATTCAGCGGTGGCGGCGTTTACTTCTACGCTCATTTGGCGATCGCGTGCTTCCGGCGAACTATCACCTATTGTGTTGCCATCCTTGACATTTCCTTTGCGGGTAATTGTCCCTGTCACCGACAGCAAACTTTCGAGCAGTGCGGTTTTACCGCTTAAATAAGGGCCAACAATTGCAACGTTTCGCGTGGCCCCAATGACTTTTTCGTTCATATTCCCTCCAACAGAAAACTTGTTTTCCATTGCTCTTGGTGCAATCAGTTCTCTATCATTTTCTAGAGTTTTTCTAGGTTAATTTTTATTGCAGTTTCGAGCAATTTCATATTTTGGTATGATTCTATACTTTTGACGGTAGCGTGTTTTGAGGGACGCAAACACAAATTGTATTTTTTCTTAATACTTTTAATTTTCAACCGCAGATGAACGCAGATGAACGCAGATAAAACTCTCGTTCCCAGGCTCTGCCTGAGAACGCATTTCTAGAGGCTCTGCCTCGATTTTAGCTGTTTTTTGTGTCTAATTTCTCAGCAGTCGCAAACCGCTTAATGTTACTATTACGGTGGAGCCTTCGTGACCGATGACACCTAAAGGCATGGTGATATTTCCGAAAAAATTAGCCGCCAACAACATGACAATGCAACTGAGTGCAAAAACAATGTTTTGTTTGACAACATTTTGAGCGCGGCGGCCTAAACTAATTGCTTTAGCTAGTTGCTCTAACTTATCTGCCATTAATACGATATCAGCAGTTTCTAAAGCAACATCGCTGCCGGAAATTCCCATCGCAATGCCGACGGAAGCTTGAGCTAGGGCGGGGGCGTCGTTGATGCCGTCTCCTACCATTGCTACAGTTTGATACTGGGTTTGCAGTTGTTTAATTGCCTGCACTTTGTCTTCTGGCAAAAGTTCGGCGTACACTTCTTTGATGCCTAATTGACGGGCGATGTGTTGAGCTGTTTGCTCGTTGTCGCCGGTTAGCATAATTATATGTTCTATGCCTAATTTTTGCAAGCGTTTTACCATTGCTGCTGCTTCGGGGCGGAGGGTATCTGCTACTGCAATGATTCCCAAAAGTTGAGCGCCCTTTGCCACCCAAACAACTGTTTTACCTTCGGCTTGCAACTGCTGGCTGATTTGAGTCAATTCGGAAGTTGCTTGGACAAAATTGGCTTTACCAATGGCAATGATTTGATTGTTGACTTTGCCGACTATTCCTTGGCCGATTTTTGCTTGTACGTCGGTAGCGGTTGACAATTGTAACTGTTGCTGCTGGGCGGCGCTGACAATTGAAGAGGCGATCGCGTGTTCGGAATGAGCTTCTAGGGCAGCAGCCAATTGCAGAACTTCTGTTTCAGTATATCCGGCTGCTGGTACAATTTGGATAACTTCGGGTTTTCCCGTGGTGAGAGTTCCGGTTTTGTCAAAGGCGATCGCCCTGACTTTACCAATCATCTCTAATTGCGCGCCACTTTTAAACAAAATCCCCTGTCTCGCCCCGTTAGCAATTCCCGAAAGCAGCGCGGGCATAATCGAAGCCATCAGCGCGCAGGGCGATGCGACTACTAGGAAAATCAGCGCCCGATAGATTGTCTCTTCCCAATTCCAGCCTAAAACAAAGGGCGGCAAAGTTGCGAGAAGCAAGCCTAAACCGACAATTAATTTAGCATAACCGCGCTCGAATTTTTCCACAAACATTTGAGAAGGCGGCGCTGCTGTTTGCGCTTCTTGGACTAGCCGAATCACTCGCTGAATCAAGCTGCTTTCTGGAGTTTTATGCACTTCGAGTTTCAGCGCGCCGACACCGTTAATTGTACCTGCATAGACTTCATCGCCGCTGGTTTTTTCCACGGGCATCGATTCGCCGGTAATCGAGGCTTGATCGATCGCGCTGTAGCCTTCAATAATTATGGCATCTGTGGGGATGATTTCTCCTGGCTTGACTAAAATGTAATCGCCAATTTCCAATTTGTCGATCGCAACTTCCCGTTCCCCGCCGTACATTACCACCCTAGCAGTATCCGCCGTCAAACTCATCAAACTGCGGATGCTGCGTTCAGTCCGCTGCATAGCATAACCTTCCAGGGCGCCGCTAATTGCAAAGATTAAAATCAACACCGCACCGTCAACAATTAAATGATATTCTTGCCGCCATAGCCCCAAACCGGCCGCGCCCAAAGCAGCGACAATCATTAACAAATCTACATCTAATTCGCGTTCTTGAAAAAGCGTAGTTAAGCCTTCGCGGGTACTGGAATAGCCGCCGATAACATAAGCTGCGGGTAAGATTAACACGGCTACACCCAGCCAGCCGAGTTGCAGGGCTAGGGAACCCAAGATTACTAGAATTCCGCACAGGGCGGCAGTCACAGCGTCTGGATGTTCTTCTGCTAACTGGGAGATGCGAGAAATTGACAAAGAATTAGAAGTCATTTGTAAAGCTTGATTTGGTAGAATGACTCTTTTAGCCTAAACCTTGACATTAGTGTCAATGTCAAGAGTGAAACTAAAATAAATCCAGCATCAACTCGCCTCTCGTTGAGTACCAGAGTCAGACAGTCCGACAGGGAATGAATTCCCTGTCTCATAGCGCAAGTCCTCTGAAAGAGGACTGAAGATGGCTGAGAATTGAATTTAATGTTTTAGTCGGTTAAAACCGACTTCTGCTATGAGACGGGGATTTCAATCCCCGGCGGACTGTGGGTGAATGCGTGGGAATTGATTCACTCCTAGGACTGCGGGTGAATTCGAGAACCCAATATACAGTCCCAAAATTCCCAAAATTCAATGCAACAAGAATACCTGACAATCAAACAACTTACAGAAGCGGTAAAAGGCACAATTACCCCTCGGATGGTGCGACATTATCACGCTTTGGGGCTGCTATCTCCGGCGGTGCGATCGACTTCTAACTACAGATTGTATACCCGCAGCGATGTGCAAAGGCTGCAAAGAATAGTCGCACTCAAGCAGCAAGGCTTTCAACTGTCTCACATCCGCAAACTGTTAGAAACTGACGCGGATGCTTCTCCTGACGCGCTGATGGCGACTCTGCAACGGCAATATCTGTCGGTAATTCAGCAAATTGTTCGCCTCAGAGAAACGGCTTCGGCGCTGGAAGGATTGCTGGGGCGGGATATTTCCTGTCAAGCGGTGCAAGCGGACGCACTGGCGCAATTAAGGCTGTTGCAGGCGGAAACTGAGGGGGGGTTGGATGAGTGGGAACAACTTTGGGAGGGTTGGGATGCGGGGGCGCACACTCACCCGGAGGAGTTTGGGGAGTCGTTGCAGCATTTGTTGCCGGATTTGGCCGATCGCTCGGAAATTGAGGTAGACTTGCTTTCTAAACTGGTGTTAGCCTGCGGAGATTGTTCGCTGCTGCCGTTTGTGAAGTTGAGCGCAACGGCGATTCAATCGGCGCGGGAAGCTTTGAAAAATCAGTGTCAAATTGTGGCTGATGTGCCGCCTGTTTTTGCGGCTTTGGATGGGACTAGATTGGCGCATTTGGGAACAAGTATTGCAACTTTAATTGATGACCCGCACATCAATGCTGCGGCGGAAGCGGAACAGGAATTCTGGCGGCAGGGTGAGTGGTTTGAAAAGTTGTTGAAACTGGAAAAAGGATGTATATTGGTGATAGGATATGCGCCGTCTGTGCTGATGGCGGTTTGCGAGGCGATCGAGTGTGGGCAATTGCAACCGGCTTTGGTAATTGGAATGCCGATCGGTTTTAGTCATTCTCCGGTGGCGAAACGGCGGTTAGTGCGATCGGGCGTTGCTTATATTACGACTGTGGGAACTTTTGGCGGCGGATTGTTGGCGGCGGTTGCTTTGAATGCTTTGGTTGAGTCTTTGATTGAAAAGCCGAATTGTCACTGTCATCTTAAGTGAAGATGGGATTTAGGTTAATTGCGGCCTGAGCGTTACATGGCTTTACCTGACAAAATTATTGTTTCAATCCCTGATAGGGGTTTAGGTTAATTGCGGCTCGCCTTTTTCTTGCAGAGTTCCAAAAGTTCCAGGTTTCAATCCCTGATAGGGGTTTAGGTTAATTGCGGCCCAAAATAAAGGTGTTACCAGAAGGCTCTGTTTTTTCGTTTCAATCCCTGATAGGGGTTTAGGTTAATTGCGGCCTCCATCAAAGTTGGCTGTCATGCCTTTAATCAGCAGTTTCAATCCCTGATAGGGGTTTAGGTTAATTGCGGCTTAAGTCATAAAGCATCGATTGCCCATGCCCTTTAACTGTTTCAATCCCTGATAGGGGTTTAGGTTAATTGCGGCATTAATAGGTCTAGTAAGAGCTTTTTCTATTTGGTTTCAATCCCTGATAGGGGTTTAGGTTAATTGCGGCGTTCTACTATGAAGTCAGGTAGTTCTATTTGATGTTTCAATCCCTGATAGGGGTTTAGGTTAATTGCGGCATTGACTACATTATTGCTAAAGTTCTGCTAAAAGTTTCAATCCCTGATAGGGGTTTAGGTTAATTGCGGCAGCAGTTGTCGGGTCGCAATTCCCAGACATCGACACGTTTCAATCCCTGATAGGGGTTTAGGTTAATTGCGGCTTTGTCGCCGGGGGAGTAAGGGCAGTTGAGAAGTCCGGCGTTTCAATCCCTGATAGGGGTTTAGGTTAATTGCGGCAAAATGCCGGGGAGCTATCTCCGAGAGCTTAAAGTTTCAATCCCTGATAGGGGTTTAGGTTAATTGCGGCGGTTATCACCCCTCATCAGCATATGTACTCAAAGTTTCAATCCCTGATAGGGGTTTAGGTTAATTGCGGCTCGTCTTCTTCCGTCTCTAGTTCATCGTCTTCTTCATTCATGTTTCAATCCCTGATAGGGGTTTAGGTTAATTGCGGCTCTAATAGTGTCAGGAGATGTAGGCATTAAATCAAGGTTTCAATCCCTGATAGGGGTTTAGGTTAATTGCGGCGCTAAAAGGAAGTGTTGACTTGGCGAATTCTATTAAAGTTTCAATCCCTGATAGGGGTTTAGGTTAATTGCGGCACAGACTCACGATGAACTATATAGCTACCATGAAGGTTTCAATCCCTGATAGGGGTTTAGGTTAATTGCGGCTGCAAAATTAGAAGGGCTAGCCCATACAGCTTGTGTTTCAATCCCTGATAGGGGTTTAGGTTAATTGCGGCGCTAGCGGCTTAGATTCTTTGTCAGGTAAAAATTCTAGTTTCAATCCCTGATAGGGGTTTAGGTTAATTGCGGCAAGATGAAGAAACTGGAAAACCACTCAAAGCTTCAGTTTCAATCCCTGATAGGGGTTTAGGTTAATTGCGGCGTTGCCGGCTCCGTGCAAACACCGGCGAAAGCTGTAGTTTCAATCCCTGATAGGGGTTTAGGTTAATTGCGGCCACGGACGTTAAGTATTGCGATCGTCCGGATGAAGGTTTCAATCCCTGATAGGGGTTTAGGTTAATTGCGGCTCTTCCCTCAAAAGCTGATTTTGCTCTTCCTCAATGCTAAGTTTCAATCCCTGATAGGGGTTTAGGTTAATTGCGGCTGCCCGTTCCAGAAGCTTTGCTGTATTTGGTTTTCAACGTTCATTTGCGTCTGCATAAAACAAAAGTACCATTTCAGCCTTCGACTTGTCAATACCCAACTTTTCAGATAGCCCTCAAACCCTTGTCCCGCATAGATTTCAGCGATTGCGTCTACCCTTTTATTGCTTGAAGTGCCTCTAACCGTTACAGGATCTACATTATAGCCCCCAAAATTAACACCTCGATTTTTACACCTACGCATAGACGCATTTTCAACCCAAAAACAGACATCAACCCGATCACCACTTGCCCAAAGCCCCCCAAACAGTACCCGAAACCACGCCCCAAATCGC
Organism: Microcoleus sp. N9_B4; assembly: GCF_036701635.1. Lineage (NCBI taxonomy): Bacteria > Bacillati > Cyanobacteriota > Cyanophyceae > Oscillatoriales > Microcoleaceae > Microcoleus > Microcoleus sp. N9_B4. The sequence continues at coordinate 11,661 of NZ_JAUBRC010000037.1, forward strand.
CCCCAAACCAGCCCCCACGATCGCCCCCGCCACAGGCCCCAACTCCACCGGCACCCCAGCGCTAACAGCCGGAAACATCGCAGACACCGCCGCCCCCAACACAGTACCCGCAAAAGTCCCCAAAAAACTGCCCCAAATCGCCCCCAAACTCCCACCATTGACACCCGAAGGCTGAAACGAAATCGGCAACTTCGGCGCAAACCCGCACAAACCCAACAAACCCCCAGAAACCACACCTCCAACAGAACCCACACCAGCCGCCACGATCGCCACACCCAGCAACAAACCCGCAAACTCATTCACCGGCCGCATCTGGACACCGTATTGCTGCCAAACCACCAGCCCCGCCCCCAAAAAAACACCAGCCAGAGTCCCCACAAACGAGCCCCAGACGGCCCCCAAATACCCTCCCCGCCGGCCCCACACCCTCCCCACTGGCAGCGCCAGAGGAGGCTGAAAAGTTGCCCAAACACAGCCCCAGATAGCACCAACCACCGCCCCAGCCAAAATCCTCTCCCCGATCCCCGGAGTGCTATTAATCGCGCCAAACACCGCACCGCCGATCGCCGCCAACAAAAAAGCCCCCCAAGACGCCCCCACCAAAACACCGCCCCACTTCCGCCAAATCTGATTCGGCGGCAAAGTAAAAACCCCCCACATCACCCCAAAAAAACAGCCCCAAATCGAACCAACAAAAATCGCCCCCAAAATAGCACCGCCACCCTCAGCTATTGCCGAATAAATCCCCCCGATCGCCGCCAAACACAAACTACCCCAAACACCTCCCCAAGCAGCATCCTGAAAAATGCGCTCAAACTTGCCCACGGGAAGCTGAGGCGCAGGAGTCCGACTCCGAGAAGACATCGGCATCGGTAGCAACGGCACTGCGTACTGGCCCAGGGGGCGTGGCAGCCCCGTGGCGGGCTGTTGCCGGCGCATTGCGGGCTTGGGCACGACAGGCGGTGGTTGGGGCTTTTTACGCTTGGTTTTCGCGGGCTGCAAGTGCAATCCGTGGCTGATTGCTTGCCGCGAAGGAAACGGATCGCGCCCTTTCAGGAGTTTTGCCCGATCGCACCAAGGGCACCGACTGAGATGATTTCCGTATTTATGCTGACTGTTTTTGCTGCAAGTAACTAAAGCATCTTCCGCTTCCCGAATCGCATTCACCCAAGTTTTCGCATCCGGGCGCGCCGCAGGATTGCCGTGTCCTTCCTCAAAACAGCGGATAAACATCTGCCGCAGTCGCGGATGCAGCATCTCAAAAGGAGGCGCAGCGGGCATCGGGCGGTAGGGAATCCGTTTCGTACCTGTGGGGAAATGACCCGATCGAATTCTCGCTTCCAAAGGCGGCGGTTCATCGCTACCGAGATAAACTCCCGAAAACGGATGCGTACCTTCCATCAGCAATTGAAAAATTAATACAGCTAAACCGAACAAATCGTGCTCTGGAGATCGATCGATATCGCGGAAAGTCTGGCCCTGCAACTCCGGCGGCGTAAACTCTGGTTTCCCCACGGGACACCGATAAACGTAACCCGTATAAGGATCGCGGACTTGAAACGAATCCGTGTCTACCAGCGTTACCAACGCCGTATCCGTCACGAGAATGTTCGACTCGTTTACGTCCCCGATGACGTAACCCCTGACGTGGAGGGCGTTTACAGCCGAGGCGAGATTTCTGGCGGTACGGTGGAGATAAAGATAGCTAAATAGCGGTTTTTGTTCGCGCCTGGTTTTGGGTGTGTAGAAAGTGTGTACCGGCATCACTTTGTTGACGCGCGGCATCACAAAACCGACGATTTTTTCTCGCCCGCCCACAGTATGCAGCAAATCGATCGGCCAAGCAATCGAAGCGTGCCCGGGTTCCGCGATCGGCGCATCCGGCGGCATACTGAACATGACTGTGAGTTTGTCGCCGTCTTCGTCTGTCGGTTTGTGGTAGATTTTTGCTACAAGGGACGAGTCTTGGGCGATCGGGTAGATGCGACCTTCACCCCCACTGGCGATCGCGGTTTTGGTGTCGATCGCAATCAGTTGTCCGCTAAATTGGCGCTGCAACTGCATAGAATTCGCTTAGGGTATGGGGGCATCAATCGATTTTAGATTTTAGATTTTAGATTTTAGATTTTAGAACTTACCCCACTGATAAACCCGTAATTCTATTTTATTGTGGGGAGTAGGGGTTGGGCAGGAGAGCCCGCCCTGGAAAATTCAGCAACAGGCTACGAGGGCCTGTTCCACGATAATTCTATTTTATTGTGGGTTGGGCAGGAGAGCCCGCCCTGGAAAACTCAGCAACAGGCTACGAGGGCCTGTTCCACAATAGTTCAATTTTGCAGTTGTGCTTACAATTCATTGGGATCGATGCCCATTTCTCGGAGTCTTGCTTCCAAAGCTTGCGATCGCGATCGTTCTTGTTCCAGCAGCATTTCTGCCTGTTCGGCCCGCGCCTCGGCTTGCTGGATCAGTCGATCGAGTTCCACAAAACTCCTAAACGGTTCTCCAGAGGGCCCGAACATTTCGAGTCCTGTTTCTGATAATTGAAACCGCACTCCCAGTCTCGGACTTACCCAACCATCAATTTGTTCGATCGGTTCTAATTTTCCCTCAGCCCGCAACCATCCTATCAGTTCCAATTTTTCTGGATCGTACAAATAGTATTCTTCCACACCATAGCGTTCGTAAAATTGAAATTTTTGCATCATCGGAGTCAGACGATTTCCCCGCGACCAAATTTCAAATGCGACTTGTGGCGCAATATCATTTTCATACCACTGTTGATAGGAACCTCGATATCCTTTGGGGATGCCAAAAACTGCCATTACATCTGGTGCTTGAGACAGTTTGTTATTGCCTTCCACCGGATACCAAAGCAAGTCACCTGCTACGAAAACATTCGGGTCAGCGGCAAACAGCAATTCTAAGTTTTCTTTAATCCAAACAATTAATCGAAACTGATCCGTATTGTTTGACATCGGTTCGCCGTTATCGTCGGGGTAGATGATATTTGATTTTTCGGGAGATTGCAGTTGTGTAACCATTGCTGTTTCCCCAATTTTTTTGACAAGTTGATTTTATTTTAGTCGATCGCCTGTTTCCTCTTCCAGTTCGTCAACTGCGGTTTGGATAAAGTTATCCACCAACCAGTCGCGGGTACGCGAGAAATTGCTTCTCAACTCCAGGTACTGACTGCCTAGTTTTGCTTTAAAGTCTTTGGGGAAAATCTCTTTGGTCACTAACATATTTTTCCAGCAAGTTAGCTGGCTGGCGTTGCGTTCGGGAAAGCGGTTGTACAAATAGTCGATCGCGATCGCATCTAGAATATCCGCACCCAGGATTTCCCGCCGTTTTACCTCGTTTTCCAGCGCAACTTGTCGTCGCTGAGTTAGAACCCCATGCTGGCTAACATTTGGTTCAATCAAGTGCTGAATCAGCCAGTTACCCCCACGAAAAAAATCCCTATCAAACTCCAAGTAAATCGCGCCAAACAAAGCTTCACAAGTCTCTGACAAAATTCTATTGTACTCGCTTTCTTCTGTTTCTTTTCCATTCGAGACTCGCCAACTGATCTCGTTTAATTTCAGATTTTGTGCAAAATCCGCAAGTTTTTTCGGATCTGCTAAACGAGCTTTTAAGGTTGAGATAGCATCGGGATCGAGTTCTGGATATTCGCGGTAAAGGTAATCTGTCACAACAGCACCGAAAATCGCTCCCCCTAAGAGTGACAGCCGTTTGTACTTAACCTCTTGCCAAGCGGGAGACTCCTCCGGGCGATCGGAGTAATAGCTGGTAGAGTAACTGCAATTTAAGGCGATTTCCAGCAGTTTTGTCTGCTGAAAGCTGGGAATGTCGATCGCTGCTTTGACTGCTTCAATATCTACACTTTTATGTTTAATTCGCTCTAATTCTTCTTCACATTTACCCCACTTTTCCAACCAATCACCGCCCGCATCTTCAACATACAAATCTACAAAATCTACCCCGTAATTCATCCATTCATCCTGCATTTTTCTGGCTGCTTCCAGTTCTTCCCAGACTTTTTGCAAGTTATTTTCAACGATGCTCGTACCTTGTACAGTCATAGTATTTGATTTTGATGTAATTTGATTTTATTTCCAACAATTCCACCGCGATTTAATCAAATCTCAATTCAATTTAGGCAGAGTTGCTAGTTATTTCACAAGATTGATTGCTGCGGTAAATCTTCCCATTGCTGAGCCTTCCTATCAAGCACCTGTTGCCACCGTCTCGCAGACCCCTCTCGGAAACAGAAAAGGGGAGGAAAAATCTTGGTCTGTTTTCCCTTTTCCCGAAGCTGGCTGGAGCTTAGGTTTTTGGCATTGTCGAAAATTGTGCAATATGTGAGTGAGTCAAAAAAAATTTTCACCAAGTTTTTAGCAGTCGAATTATTCTCAGCAGTAGATCTGCTTGATTTACGGGAACTTGAGGTAACGACCTGCAGGCAAATTATCGCTATTATATAATGCAATGTTAACTAACTGATTCAGGAAATTTGCATCGTTTTTATCATAACTTAAAAATAATCCTCTGTCAATCCCCCAATCTTGAAGAGTTTGTTGCCAATTCTGATATTTTTGTTCAGAGAATTCATCCGAAAGAGTTGTGACTTGAATGCAGAGGGGCTGCTGTTGGCGACTGCTAACGATCGAATCGGTTGCCATAGAAAGATCTGCAACATATCGATACAAAACAGTGCCTTGGCGATCGACTATCCGGGCTGCGATCGCACGAATGACGAGATCATCAGCCGGATCGAATTTACCAGCTTTCAGTTTTTGTTTCCAAATGTAAAATTTGCGATCGTTTTCGCTCAGCCATTTAGGAAATAGATAGCTGTACCAATACCTTTCCCCCGGCGTCATTAACTCAAAAGCGGCTTGCTGTTCTCTTTCCGAAGGTAGAGATTGAACTGCCAGCCAAACCTGAGAATCTCGGATAAGCTGCAGCAAAAAAGCCATCACAAATTTTTTAGCCGTTAGCGAACCGGGTTTAACATCTTTCACCCAGCGATTTATTTCATCCAATCTTTTCGCCAAACTCGGATCTATTGGATCTGCGGCGCTAATTAGGGAGTTGAGCTTATCCTTAATCTCTTGTGCTTGCAAACGACGACCTACTGTACAAACTAAACCAGAATTGTTGACACCTCGATTTTATTATAGAACCGCGCCAAATTTTCACCGCTGATTAGGTTGAACGCATTAGACTTGTTGCAAAATTTAGAATCGGAAATTTTTAACCCCAGATCAACGCCAATTCACGCAGATGGGTGTTGGCTTTGGCAAAATGTCTATTTTTAATTGTCCTGTGCCTCCGAACTCGCAAAAGTTGCTAACAATAATGTTAAGTCATCATCGGTGCGTTCGGAAACGCGGGGCGATCGCAAAAATGACTCTAACTGCTGTTTCGCATCATCTTCTTCTTTCCACTCGCCAGAAAACCGAAACAAAGGCGCAAAAAACGGCCCGTGCGGCGTGCCTTCCGGGATTTTGAGCGCTAGCATTTGCAAGCCGTCGGAAAAAACGGCTAAGTGTCGCAGTTTTTCCCGAAGTACCTGAAATTGCGCTGTTTCTATCGCATTCGGCGAAATCAAAAAGATAGTTTCGTTGATGTATTCGCCGCAGGGAGGTACAGTCAGGGCGATCGCATTTCCTGCACTATCACCCGCCACCGCCGCACCGTCGCCGATTTGAGCAACTGCGATTAATTCTGGCGTAGCAACAACCGCAATTAAAGTGCAGGCTAAATCTCTCGCAGCCACTTCCCGCACTTCCGCTTCTGCTTCCACCTGCGCCCGCGCGACTTGCAGTGATGCTGTCAAGAATACCTGCCATTCATCGTCATTTTGAGGCAGCCTTTCCTGTTGCTGGCAAATCGTTTCAACAACCGCTTCCACAGCAATTTTCGCCCCAACTTCTGCGAGTGCTGCGGAACCCGCACCATCGGCAACTGCTGCCGCTAAAACACCGTTTGGCAAGAGACGCCAGCAGTGGGCATCTTGACAAGGCTGCGATCGTTTTTCGTGGCTCGTACCTATCACCGATGCCGCTACAACTTGCCAATTAAAGGATGAATTCTGCATTAATAACTCTTTAACTCAAAACTTCGTAAATTCACAACTCTGCAAAGTCTGGACGGGTTTATTTATCCCTAATTACAGCACAGCACTTTTCTGGGTTCGTAGGTACTATAGCCTTTCTCAGAAAGATGAGGTACTCATGGGCATAGGGCATAGGGCATAGGGCATAGGGCATAGGGCATACCTCACTTTTTTGAGAACCGCTATAGCCCTTATAAGGACACGGCCGTGCCGTAGGGACACGGCACTCTTACTAATGACTAATGACCAATGACTAATGACTAATGACCAATGACTAATGACTAATGACTAATGACCAATGACCAATGACTAATGACCAATGACCAATGACTAAACTGTTCCCCATCCGGGTGGCGGCAGTGCTACTTGTTCATCAATTTTTGAGTGAGAAACTCTCTGCATACTAGCTGACAGCCAGATGAACATCTCTCTAAAGTCTAATCCTCTCAATTTTACAGGCGTGCGCTCTACAATTTGCGCCAGACGGGTGATATTAGCACCTTCCACTCCGACTGCAAAAAATGCCACGCGCTTATTAATTTCTTCCTCTTTAATCCGCTGTGCTGCTATTTCCACAACATCGTCTGATTCACCTTGAGGTTCGCCGTCAGTAATCATGAATACCCACGGGCGGTAGTAGGTAATGCCGTTGTTGCGGTATTCGGATTTGCGGGCGGCAATGGTATCTAATGCTAGCTGAATCCCTGCGCCCATGTGGGTTTGTCCTTGAGCTGTCAGCAGTGGCGTCTCAAACTGGTCGGCGGTAACGAAGTCTTGCACGACTTTGATTTGATTGTCAAATGAAATAATCGCCACTTCAACTCGCTTTTTAGCTAGTTCGTCTTTAATTAGGTCATTCCTAAAAATTTCCAGCCCCTCATTCAAGGCATCTATGGGTGCGCCTTGCATGGAGCCGGAGGTGTCCAGCAGGAGGACGCAGGGACAGCGCGGCTCTGGGTTTTCGGCAAATTCTACGGCTTCGTCTAGTCTCATGGTTCGGGGTTGACCTGGGAGTGGCTCGATTTCTAGGTTTGTTACTTTCTACCCTAGCAAGTAGGTGACATATTTAACTCAATCTGCCCGCTGGCGATCGCATTTTACCATTTACCTGAATCGATTTGAGATTTTTAATGGTAGATTTTAGATTTTAGAATTGGATGTCTGCCGTCAAAAAAACAAATTTATTCCTGCCTGTGGTAATATAGACTAATAGTATTACTGCAAAATAAGGATAAATCTTATGATTGCAACAGTCACACAGAAATTAACCTTTGACCAATTCCTTGTAGAATGTCCAGAAGATGGACTCTATGAACTGGTAAATGGAGAAATTGTAGAGATGAATTCCACCAGAAATCATGATGATTTTGCTGATTTTACGTCTGACTCATTTAAAGATGAAATTAAACGGCTAAGTTTAAATTATGTAGTCAAAAATACCGCCGTTATCAGAACTGTAAGTAAAGCCGGAAGCGAACAAGGACGGAGACCGGATGTCAGCGTAATCGATCGCGATTTGTGGCGATCGAACCGTTCTGCTTATGCTGCATTGCGAGAACCAATCCAACTGGCAGTGGAAGTAACATCAACAAATTGGGAGGACGATTATATAGACAAATTGGACGAATATCGGCGCCTCGGAGTTCCTGAGTATTGGATTGTCGATTATTTAGCAATTGGCAGCAGGGATTTTCTGGGAAATCCCAAAGTACCAACTGTATTTGTTCACCTTTTGGAGGCAGATGGCAACTATCAAAGAAGCGCGTTTAAAGGCAGCGAACGAATTGTATCGCGGACTTTTCCAGAATTAACGCTGACAGCAGAAGAGGTGATGAATGTTTAACTTCCGTTAATCAAGCTACCCCCGACTATTCTCCATAAACAATCACTAAAAATATGAAATCTATTTCTGATAAAAAACTTTCTAATCAAAAAGCTATTAGTCCTTGGAGTTACAAACCTTGGTGGTGCCAGCCTTGGTCGATTCTTTTAACTGGTACTAGCCTGATTAGTGGTAGTTGGTTTTTATTAAAAACTGTTTGGATAACTGTTTTAGTCGCGATTCCTTTATTAGCTTGGATGGGTTTTTTCTTGTTAGTTTGGCCGAGGTTGATGCTGTCTAGCGGAGTTTTAGATTCTCATCCAGATTAGGTTTTGGTGGTGCACACCCTACGTTTAGGTTTTGGTGGTGTGCACCCTATGTTGTGGGTAAGGTGCGCGGTGCACACCCTACCTTTGAGTGTTTCGCAGTCTAGGTTTGCGGGTAATAGTCTTGAATTGCTTTTACTTCCATCGGGTGGGATTTGAGCGATCGAATTCCCGCTGCTGTGGCTTTGGCACCGGCTATTGTGGTAATAATCGGGATTTTGTAAGTCAAAGCTGTGCGGCGGATAAAGATGCCGTCGGCGCGGGATTCTTCGCCGGAAGGCGTGGTGATAATTAGTTGAATTTTCTCATTCTTGATCGAATCCAACAAATTAGGCCGCCCTTCGTGCAGTTTCAATTCCAAATCTACCTGTAAACCTTGCTCTTGCAAAACTTTGCGTGTTCCGTGAGTTGCGACTACTCTGAAACCCAATTCTAAGAATTCCTTGACAACGGGTACAACTGCTAGTTTGTCCCGATCGCGCATCGAAACCAGCACAGTTCCCAACAGCGGCATCATTTGTCCAGTACCTAATTGAGCTTTGGCAAAGGCTTTGCCAAAATCGGTGTCAATTCCCATGACTTCGCCGGTCGATCGCATTTCTGGCCCTAATAAGGTATCTGTTCCCGGGAACTTAGCAAAGGGCAATACAGCTTCTTTTACCGAAACATGAGTGGGTATAATCTCTTCAGTAAAACCCAAAGCTTCTAGAGTTTTGCCAGACATGACTCGCGAGGCCATTTTTGCTAAGGGAACTCCGATCGCCTTGGAGACAAAAGGTACTGTTCGAGAAGCTCGCGGATTAGCTTCCAAGATGAAAACTTGTTCCCCTTGAACAGCAAATTGAATATTCATCAACCCGATTACTTTCAGGGATTTTGCTAATTCTACAGTCCAGCGGCGGATTGTTACCAAAGCTGCATCAGAAAGCGTTTGGTAAGGGATAGAACAAGCAGAGTCGCCGGAGTGGATTCCCGCTTCCTCGATGTGTTCCATAATACCGCCGATCGTCACATTGCCCGTCACATCGGCGATCGCATCGACATCCACCTCGATCGCATTCTCCAAAAACTTATCAATTAAAATCGGATGATCCGGTTCTACTAGCACGGCATAGGTCATGTAACGTTCCAATTCCGTATCGGAATAAACAATTTCCATTGCTCGCCCGCCCAACACGTAACTCGGTCGCACCACTACCGGATAACCAATCCGTTGAGCTACTATTAAAGCATCCTCAAAACTGCGTGCCAAACCGTTAGCCGCTTGCTGAATATCCAATTCCCGCAGAATTTTTTCAAATCGCTCCCTGTCTTCAGCAGTATCAATGGAATCCGGCGAAGTTCCCCAGATTTTTGTTTGTACGTCGGGGTGATTTTCGAGAGCTTTTTGTAAAGGAAGCGCCAACTTGAGCGGTGTTTGACCGCCAAATTGAATAATTATTCCCTCGGGATTTTCGGCTTCGATGATGTTGAGAACATCTTCTTTTGTTAGCGGTTCAAAATACAGGCGATCGCTCGTATCATAATCCGTCGAAACCGTTTCTGGGTTCGAGTTGACCATAATTGTCTCAAAGCCGTCTTCTCCTAGGGAATAGGAAGCGTGACAGCAGCAGTAATCAAACTCAATTCCCTGTCCGATCCGGTTCGGCCCGCCACCTAAAATCATCACTTTTCGTTTGGTAGAAGGCAAAACTTCCGACTCCGGCGCGAGACTGTGGCCCACAGGCGAAATTTTCTTTTCTTCATCGCCCAATTCCCAAATTGCCGCTCCCGCTTCGTAGGTGGAATAATAATACGGCGTAAACGCTTCAAATTCAGCGGCACAGGTATCGACTGTTTTGTAAATCGGAATTACGCCTAACTGTTTGCGATAAGCGCGGACTTGATCTTCCGATGTTTTGGTGGCGTAAGCAATTTGGCGATCGCTAAATCCCAACTGCTTTACTTCAAACATTGTCTCTTTTGTCAACTGTTCCAACCGCGTTCGTTTCAAGAACTTCTCAGTTTCCAGCAATTCCTGCATTTTATCCAAAAACCAAGGGTCGATTGCTGTGAACTCAAAGATATCTTCCACCGACATTCCCATCATCATCGCGTGGCGAACTGTAAAAATGCGATCGGGATTTGGCGTTCGCAATCCGGCGCGAATTTGTTCCAAACTCGGCAACTTTTCCGGTTTGTCGCACCCGAAACCTGCGCGGCCTGTTTCCAATCCCCGCAGGGCTTTTTGGAAGGATTCATTGAAGCTGCGCCCGATCGCCATTACCTCCCCAACCGACTTCATTTGCGTTGTCAGAGTCGGTTCGGAACCAGGGAACTTTTCAAAGGCAAATCGGGGAATCTTCGTCACCACGTAGTCAATTGTCGGCTCAAAAGACGCCGGAGTTTTCTTTGTGATATCGTTGGAAATTTCGTCTAGGCTGTAACCTACCGCTAATTTTGCCGCCATTTTGGCAATAGGGAAACCAGTTGCTTTCGAGGCCAAGGCGGAGGAACGGGAAACCCGAGGGTTCATTTCAATAACGATGAAATCTCCGTTGACAGGATTGACGGCAAATTGAATATTGGAACCGCCGGTTTCAACTCCGATTTCGCGAATAATTTTCACCGAAGCATCTCGCAGGCGCTGATATTCTTTGTCTGTGAGAGTTTGCGCCGGGGCGACGGTGATAGAATCGCCGGTGTGGACGCCCATCGGGTCGAGATTCTCGATCGAACAAATAATCACCACATTATCTGCCAAATCCCGCATTACTTCCAGTTCGTACTCTTTCCAACCAATCAAAGATTGTTCGATCAAAATTTGCGATACTGGACTGGCATCAATCCCGCCTTGTGCCATTTCTTCAAATTCTTCTTGATTGTAAGAAATGCCGCCTCCCGTGCCGCCCATTGTAAAAGCAGGACGAATAATTAACGGATAACTGCCGATTTGGTGACCAATTGCTTTGGCTTCGTCGAGAGTGTTGGCAATTCCCGAAGGGCAAACTGCGACCCCGATTCGCGCCATCGCTTCTTTAAATAATAGCCGATCTTCTGCCATTTCAATTGCTGGCAACTTAGCACCAATCAACTCGACTTTGTATTTTTCTAGAACGCCATTTTTAGCGACTGCAACTGCTAAATTTAGCGCAGTTTGACCGCCCATTGTCGGTAAAATTGCTTGAGGTCTTTCTTTAGCAATGATTTGTTCCAGGATTGCCGGCGTTAGAGGTTCGATGTAAATGCGATCGGCAGTTTCCGGATCGGTCATAATAGTTGCAGGGTTGGAATTCACCAACACTACTTCAAAGCCTTCTTCTCGCAAAGCTTTGCAAGCTTGTGTTCCTGAATAGTCAAATTCGCACGCTTGACCGATAACAATTGGGCCGGAACCAATGAGAAGAATCTTTTTTAAGTCTTGACGACGGGGCATAGGTTCGTAATTAGTAATTGGACAAGGTTGAGGATTAATTTGATATTTTGCATCAGTCTTAGAAACAGGCTTTCTAAGCTGTTCCCCCAAAAGCTTACTCAAAATAGTGCAAGTTTTGTTGTTAATTTGAAATTGTGCACCATTATCAGCATTTTGGAAGCAAAACCTCGCAACTCCGGCTGACAGACACCCCCAGCTAACCAGATATATTGATGAGAAAAGGGTGCAGTCGATCGGTAAATCAAGACTATTTTAAGTGTTGCGGTCAAATCGTGTTCTAAAATACACAATCCCTGTATTCCGCCTGATTAATCATTGTAGAGACTTCGGCCCAGGCCTGTCCTGACTGTGGGGAACGGGTAGAATTAACCGGGTTGGATGATGAAATTTCCCGTATCTTGCGGGCCGGGACGCCATCGCCCTCGGAGGATGTGACAATCGTAGATATAGCCATGTAGCCGGGGCGATGGAGGACACGGCAATGTCGTGTCCTCCATCGTGTCAACTTAAGCCCATCGTCCGCCAGTCCTCCCACGCGCCCATCAGTCCGCCAGGGAATGAATTCCCTGTCTAATAGCTAAAGTCCTCTCAAGAGGACTAATGAGTTTAAAAGTCTTCTTCTGAGTCCTCATAGCGAGGACTTGAGTTTTGAGGCAGGGGTTTCAACCGCTGTCGGACTGAGGGTTTAACGTGTTTGTTGACACGACGAAAGGCACGGTGTCGTGTCCCTACCGTATTTCATCCTATTTTTAGGCTTTGCGCGATCGGCGAATGAGTACGCTTATCACTTGTCCCGGCTGTGCACCTCGCTGTGGCGGACTCCAATCCCCGACGGCGGCAAATCCCAGTCGGTACAAGGTGTGGATGGTTTCTAACACGGCGGCGCGGGAACCGACAACCGTTATCCGCACGACTTCCTGTTCGGATACTGCTGAGTCGTCATTTGGACGCACGGATAAGTTATCGTCAGGTACGAATTCCTGTGACATAATATGATCTCCTGGTTTTTGGTTTTCTAGGAAAACCCAAAAACCCAGCCGCCCCGCACGTTAACACAGAGCAGGGCGGCTACAGAGAATGTTAGAATTCTCCATTAGCCTCCATACTGCTTACTCAGTTTGGCGGTTAGCTGTCCATTGCTGTTGGTAGCAGCTTTGGGCAGTGCAACTAGATTTTTGAGCGACGCGGGCTGCTTCCTCCTTGAGGAAAGCAGCCTTATTTTCACAGCGTAGCCGCAGATGGGGGCCACCGTCAATCGATTTAAGATTTTGGATTTTAGATTTTAGATTGAGATTTTTCTCCAACAACTCTATCGATTTTAGATTTTAGATTGAGATTTTCCTGCAACAACTCTCCGGTCTCTCCCACCCTCCCCTTCTCCCACTCTCCCCTTCTCCCCTTCTCCCCCTCTCCCAGTCTCTCCCTCTCCCTCAATCCAACCTAATAGATGAGGGAATGCGCCGAGGAAGATGTAAAATATGGAATCGTTCCAAAAGCTTAAAATCAAAAAACTAAAATACAGATATGCCTAGAACACCCAGCGAATATTCCGTGCACCTGCTGCTTGAAGGCGGCCATCGCGAAGAAGTGCGTTTCGCAACGCTGCAAGATTTTCAAAAGTGGTACAGCAGTACGCTGGTGCCGAAACAAGATTCAAGAGAATTTCTTAACGTCCCGATTAAAAATATTCAAGGCGAATACATGGTAGTTCGGCCTACCAGCGTTCTCGCAATTCGCGTAGAACCGATATTTACTTCTAGCGTCGAACGATACGATGAATAAGGAAAATAATCAATTCAGTAGGGAAGATTGGAAATTGAGCAAGATTTTTCGCTATCAGCTATTAGCGATCGCCTGTTGCGTTTTGGCGATCGCTTTTTCGGTGCCCGCCGTTGCAGTTCCGTCGCTGCAACCAATTAGTGTAAATCAGTTACAAGCGAGTGAATTGGAGTCGATCGCCTTTGACGCTCAAATCTGGGGCGAAAATGGCAAACCGGGCGATAAAGAATTGCTGTTAAGGTCGATCGACAACAGCCTCCGCTATCTCAATACATCGGCCGCTGCCACTGCTTACAGTCGCTATCCAGTAGCAGGAGTTACGCGCGATCGAGTCCGCCGTTCCCTCGATCGATTCCGCCAATTAGTTGTCAGTTCCACAACTCCTGCACAACTTCAGGAATCTGTCAAGCGCGAATTTGTATTTTACAAATCCACGGGCAAAGATGGCAAAGGAACAGTCGCATTTACCGGTTATTTCGAGCCAACTTACGCAGCATCTCGCACGCCGAATTCCGAATACCGCTATCCCCTGTACCGGATGCCGCCAAACATGGCATCTTGGCCGAAACCTCACCCGACAAGATTGCAATTAGAAGGCGAAGATGCTTTGCAGGGAAGCAAAGGATTGCTGCGAGGATTAGAATTAGTTTGGTTGCGCGATCGATTCCAAGCATTTCTCGTGCACGTCCAAGGTTCTGCGAGATTGCAGCTAACAGATGGTAGCGTGATGACCGTCGGTTTTGCAGGCAAAACCAGTCACAGTTATACAGGTGTCGGGCGAGAATTAGTTAAAGACGGAAAGTTTACTTTAGAAGAGTTAAATTTGCCGAAACTAAGGGAATATTTCACCAACTTTCCCGCAGATATGAACAAATATTTGCCGAAAAATCAAAGCTTTGTATTCTTCCGGGATAGTAATGGAGTTCCAGCCACAGGAAGCATTGGAGTGCCAGTAACTGCCGAAAGGTCGATCGCCACCGATAAAGCTTTAATGCCCCCCGGCGCACTAGCATTAATTAGTACAAAACTCCCTTATCCGAATGCTGCAGGACAACTCGAACAAAATGCCGTGAATCGGTACGTTTTGGATCAGGATACTGGCGGCGCAATCAAAGGCGCGGGGAGAGTTGACGTATTTATGGGAACGGGGGATTTAGCGGGCGATCGGGCCGGTTATATCAACTCAACTGGAGAACTGTATTATCCGCTTTTAAAGTAGATTAATTCTACTTCATGTGATTGTTTGCTGTGCGTCGCCATCCCGGACACGGCAATGCCGTGTCCCTACAGATATCGCCGGCAATCAATATGTAATCTATTTTTGATAATTGCTATAAAATAGAAAATACCCCACCCTCCCAACCTCACAAATGCTCGACAAAATTCTGCAATTCTTCAAACGACTAATTCAGCGGCTGTTCGGAACCCCAACCAAACCCTCCCCGCCTTCGGAAAATACCGCCCTCCGCCCAACCTTAACTGACGCGGAATACGAGTCGAAATTCATGGAAATCCTGGAAGGGGTGAATGCCGGCTGGAGTCGAGGAGATGTAGCGGGATTCTTAATCGCAAAACGCCTTAAAGATGGTGAATTAGCGGCTTGGCTGCGACGGTTTGGGGAAAGATTGTTAGAGGGCGAACATGATGAGACCGCTGCTACGGATGCGGTGGCATCGCTTCAGGAATTGGCGCAGCGGCTGGTTTTGTTAGGTAGAATTGGCAGCGGGGAATTGTCAGAGGTTGCGAGGCAAATTGGGCGGGAGATATTGACACGGTTTCCGCTGCCGGAGGTTGAGGAGGAGGATACAAAGGGGAGGGTGATTGAGGCGGTGTTTGTTGGGGATGGTTTGGGTTTTTCTGGGGAAGTGAACCGCAGAGGCGCAGAAGCTGCGGAGGCTGAATCGGAAGTTAATGTAGAGGCGAAAGCGTGGTGCGAGAGAGGGAATGAGCAGTATAATTTAGGAAGATTTGAAGATGCGATCGCATCTTATACCCAGGCAATTGCTCTCCAACCAGACTATCAGGATGCTTTGCACAACCGAGAGGTAGCGCAACGTAAGTTAGGCGAAATTCAATAGGCGAACTCGCTTGTAAGCTGTTGTGCATCTAATTTGACAGTCTATTTTTCTACAATTATTGTGGAACGGGCAGGATGCCCGTCTCTGGATTCAATTTAAATGCGTAGCAGCTTATCCATAATTTTTGCTAGTAGTGCGATCGGTATGATACTATTAAGAATTAAGCGCAGTTTTTGTCGCTAATTATTATACACTCAAATAGGAATTTGAGGATTTATAGCCTTTCTCAGAAAGATGAGGTACTCATGGGCATAGGGCATAGGGCATAGGGCATAGGGCATAGGGCATACCTCACTTTTTTGAGAACCGCTATAAATCCTCACTACCAACTTAATTGGTAAGGTGCACAATCCGCACCATAAAATATGTTTATCCTATGAGGATTAATCCCAAATCCTTGCATCCACAACCCAAATCGAATGACACAAGTAATCGGCATTGACTTAGGCGGAACCGCCATTAAACTCGGCAGATTTAGCGAAGATGGCATTTGTCACCAATCCTTAACTCTTCCAACCCCTCAACCGGCAACGCCAGAAGCAGTTTTAGCCGCGATGACCGATGCTATTTTACAACTGAATCCGGTCGAAAATGCTGTAAGTGCGATCGGCATCGGCACTCCAGGCCCCGCAGACGCCGCCGGCCGCATAGCCAGAGTAGCAATTAACCTCAAAAACTGGCATAACGTCCCCCTCGCTGACTGGTTGGAAGCTAAAATCTGCCTGCCAACAATATTAGCAAATGATGCCAACTGTGCCGGATTGGGAGAAGCTTGGTTGGGTGCAGGAAGGCACTTTAAAGACCTAATTTTAATAACTTTAGGTACAGGAGTCGGCGGGGCAGTTATCCTAGACGATAAACTATTTGTAGGTCATCAAGGCGCGGCCGGAGAACTAGGATTAATTACTATAAATCCCGACGGCCCGGAGTGCAACAGCGGCAATCGCGGTTCTTTAGAACAGTACGTTTCGGTGCAAGCAATTCGCCGGCAAACGGGTTTGGAACCGCTAGAATTAGCAAATCTGGCTAAGTCGGGAGATGCCAAAGCTTTAGAATTTTGGCAAAATTACGGGCGCTATCTAGGTATCGGTTTGGCAAGTCTCATTTATATTTTGACGCCGCAAGCTATTATTATCGGCGGTGGAATTAGTGCAGGTGCAGAATTTTTCTTGCCGAAGGTTCGAGAAGAAATTGATCAACGTGTACTGCCGAGTTCTCGCGAAGATTTACAGTTATTGGTGGCTGAATTGGGCAATCAAGCAGGCATGGTAGGCGCGGCCAAATTAGCTTTGCAGCTTGTTCAAAGTTAAAATTTAAAAAACCAGCGCATTTTACTGCGCTTTTTTCATATCTAAAATTAGGGTGCAATCTAAGCACTTTAGCTCAAAAAAAATAAAATGAATGTGAGGAGTTACTCAACATAGTCTCCCTTCATCCTTCCTTGTTCATGCTTCTAACTAATGACTAATGACTAATGACTTCTTCATGGCAGAGATTGTCCAGTCGTATTTTTAATGTATTCCTGAATTTCTTGATAAGTTTCCGGGTTGTTTTGGCGCAGGATAATAATATTAGTTGCGCTGTCAGGCAAGCAAAAGCTTAGCCGACCGTTCTGTTCGCAAGCAAAAGAGCTAATTCGACTCATATCGATCGCAAATTCTTTGCGGTCATAATGAATTTTAATCCACGAACCTCTAGAATTGCGATCGATGGTTTTTTTTAGGTAATCGAGAACTTGCTTGTAAGCCTCATAATTGCCTTGGGGATTGAGGATAATCGGCTGACTGCTATTAGGCAGCCAAAAGGTGAGACGCTTGTTATCCAGTTCGCTAGAAAAAGCACTAATAGTGTCAAGGTCAATTATGTATGTACTTTTCTCATAAGTAATTTTGCTCCAATAAGCCACAAAGCCTCCTCAAACCTGTGTTTCCTGGTATTTTAGGATAGTTTGACAACTCATACCATTTTAGATTTTAGATTTTAGATTTTAGATTGGGCATGACTGATGACTATCGGGGTTGGGAAGTTGCCTAAAGTTGCATTTTTTTGGGAAACTGGTATCACCCTTGAAAGCCGTAAAAAGTTAAGTAAAAATATCAGCATTTTTACCTTCTGCCTTCTGCCTTCTGCCTTCTGCCTTCTGCCTTCTCCCTTGTGGTACTAGCCCCCCAGCCCTAGCATAGGGGTTGGGGGGGAGGTTTTTCA
Source organism: Microcoleus sp. N9_B4 (assembly GCF_036701635.1). Lineage (NCBI taxonomy): Bacteria > Bacillati > Cyanobacteriota > Cyanophyceae > Oscillatoriales > Microcoleaceae > Microcoleus > Microcoleus sp. N9_B4. Next base: position 29,407 of record NZ_JAUBRC010000037.1, read on the forward strand.
GTCGTTGAGAATGCTGCCCGATATCTAGTCCGGTAAGTGCGACCCCTATCAAATCCTATTGGTCTGTTGGGCGGGTTTTGTAATGTCCATTGTCGGGGCGATTTGAATATTGTCTACTCTGAACCGCCCCTACAGACATCTAATATATCAGAACTAATCGATCGCACATGATATCAGATCAGTTTGCGACAACTTTCCCGGCAACCAAGTCGCGACCCTCATCTTCTAAAACATCCTGCTTTCCCTGGATGCTAGCGGCCTGGATAAACCCTTGAAACAAGGGGTGGGGGGCGCTAGGTCGAGATTGGAATTCGGGGTGAAATTGACTGGCTATGAAAAAGGGATGGTTGGGCAATTCGATCATTTCTACCAATCGGCCGTCTGGAGATGTACCGGAGACTGCATAACCTGATTCTAAGAAAAGATTGCGGTAGGCGTTGTTAAATTCGTACCGATGGCGGTGCCGCTCGTAAATCACTTCTTTCTGATAAAGTTTGAAAGCTAGCGTGTCTGGGTTGACACGGCACGGATACAAACCCAGTCGCATTGTACCGCCCAAATCGACTACATCTTGCTGTTCTGGCAATAAATTAATTACCGGATTTGCTGTATCCGGGTCAAATTCAGCGCTGTTGGCATCTTTGAGTTGAGCGGTGTTGCGCGCCCATTCAATCACAGCACACTGCATCCCCAAACATAATCCCAAAAATGGAATTTTGTGGTTTTTGGCATATTGAATCGCCGCTATTTTGCCGTCAACTCCCCGAACCCCAAAACCTCCCGGTACAACAATGCCGTTGATACCTTTGAGATAATTATCGAGGTTTCCCGATTCTAAATCTTCTGAGTTAATCCAGTGCAAATTCAGGTCGCAGCCGATCGCAATTGCCGCGTGCCGCAAAGCTTCGACCACCGAAAGATAAGCATCGTTTAACCGCACGTATTTGCCAACTAAAGCAATATCAATTTTGTGATTGGGACTGTAAAGCCTGTTGACTAAAGTTTGCCACTGATGCAAATCTGGCTGGCGATGTTCGAGTTGCAGCAAATTGAGCGTTTGTTGCGCCAAACCTTCCTGTTCCATCATCAGGGGTACTTCATAGATACTTTTAGCATCTTGAGATGTGATGACACATTCTTCGGGTACGTTGCAGAATTCCGACAATTTCTGTTTCATGCCCAAAGACAGCGGGCGATCGCACCGACAGACTAAAATATCTGGTTGAATGCCGATCGACCGCAATTCTTTCACCGAATGCTGAGTCGGTTTAGTTTTCATCTCCCCAGCCGAAGGAATCCAAGGTATCAGCGTGACGTGCATATACACAACATTTTGCCGGCCGACATCCTTGCGAAACTGGCGAATTGCCTCCAAAAACGGCAAAGATTCAATATCTCCTACCGTTCCGCCGATTTCCGTAATCACGACATCGGGATTGGTATTTTTTGCTACCCTGTGAATTCGATCTTTAATCTCGTTAGTGATGTGCGGAATCACCTGCACCGTGCTCCCCTGATACTCACCGCGGCGTTCTTTGTTGATCACCGCTTGATAAATGGAACCCGTGGTGACGCTATTGAGGCGAGACATGGAAGTATCGGTAAAACGCTCGTAGTGCCCCAAATCCAAGTCAGTTTCCGCACCGTCTTGCGTGACAAAGACTTCTCCGTGCTGAAACGGGCTAAGAGTGCCGGGGTCAACGTTAATATAGGGGTCTAGCTTCAAAATCGAGACAGAATAGTCCCGCGACTTCAAGAGGCGGCCCAAGGAAGCACCGACAATTCCCTTGCCGATGCTGGAAACCACGCCGCCGGTCACAAACACAAATTTGCTCATAGGATTTTCGACTTTAGATGTTTCTGTTTCTAGTTAAGGTAACACTCAACTCTAAGAGCTAAAATCAAAAATTGTCCAGCAGTGTTTGACCATTTATCAAATACGGCTGGGGATAGGACGAGTGGCCCACGACCTCGATCGGGCGGTTTGCAGGGGTTTTGAGCTGGTGGGCCAATTTCCAAACGGTTGATTGTTCATCAGTGGGCTTTGGGCTGACACCAGTCAAGGGCGATCGATCTTCTGAGAAAACCAGCTTCACGAAGGCTTTTGTTTCCTTCATGAAAAATAGGTCTCTAACCTAGCTGTCAAATCTGAGACACTGGTCAAATCTAAAACTGCCTCTCCTAAATTCTCTAATTGCTCACCGGATAACTGACTGATGCGAGTTTGAATCTGGGACGACAACGGGCCGACACGGCGCTCCAACAGTCGCACAACTAACTCCAACTTTCCTTGTTTGATGCCTTGTTCGATGCCTTGTTCGATACCTTGTTCGATACCTTGTTCTCTCCCAATTCTGGTAGCTTTGGTAATTGCACCGCGCTGGTCTTGAATAAAAATTTCTCGCCTTTCTAAATCTTCCAATTCATCAGGAGCGAGATTCGCTTCATTCGCAATTGCAAAAGCCTGCCGGAGTTCCGGCACATTTCCCAACTCTTCGGGAACCGACCGTAAAATTTGAGCAGTTTTCATGAAATATATCCACTTATCTGTCAGCGTTTCTAACTCCTGTAAGGTCTTGTCAAATTTTGGCAGTTCAACAAATACAAGTTCAAATTCATCAGCTAGATATTCGGTTGAAAAACTTTTTTCTTTGAAAACAAAGCGCGAAATCACTGTTTCCAGATCCTCAAACATTTGAAAATCTGTAATCGTCAGAGCAATCACAGGGTTTAACAAGCTGTAGCGGCTTCCTGTGGTTAGCTGCATTGAATAAGCTTTAGTGGCATTGTATAAAATTCGCTTCTCGAATGACTCTACATTCAATACTTGCATTTCAATAATTACCGTTTTGTTGCCATCAATCTTAGCTTTAACATCCAAGTAAGTATCTTTTACTCCCTTGATTTTGGGAGCTAAATAGGGATCGATAATTTCTAAATCTTCGATGACGGGCTGTGCTTCGTAGAGCATGGCATTCAAGAAACTAATCAAAATGTCCTTACTCTCAGCAGAGCCGAAGATTTTTTTAAATGCAAAGTCGGTTTTGGGGTTAATAAAATTCATGGCTTTTTCAATTTATTAGAGGTTGAGAGGTTGAGATTAGAGTTATTTAATTATTTAACTATCATCATACAATCTTCTAGGTTGGGTTCGCGGACGATCGCCCCAACCGACATCACCCCAATAGGGATGCAAGTGGCCGACTGCTGTCGGCCAGAGCAATCATAGCTTCGACAAAAGTTCCAGCGCCCAGTCCGCCCCTAGGCGAGTCAATCTAAAATCTAAAATCTAAAATCTAAAATCTAAAATCAGCCCTACGCCCTCGGTCATTTTTCCCAAAGAGCTAACTCAGGAACGTTTCGGCAATGGTAAAGTCATGGTAAACAAAGCACCTCAAGTCTGCTAAAAAAACAGCTATGAAGTTTGTCTGCGTTCTATCCTCTCAACGGTTGCTTTCTGCTGGTATCGCATTGCTCGCAGCGATGGAGTGTGGCGTGTGGCTCGCTCCCAATGGGGCGCGGGCCAATGCTCTTGGGGAAAATTATTCGTCTGTGTCGCCGAAAATCCTCGCTAGTAACGATGTTAATTGCAATGGCGGACGATCGCCACAAAATCAGTGTCCAGTCGGCGGTTTGTTCGTCAAAACCCCCAATACGACCCCAGAACAAGTCTTTCCTCTCAAGCAGACTGAAGTTAAAGCCAAAATAGCTGGCAATATCTCCCGCGTCGAAGTTGTTCAGAAGTTTGAAAATCCTTTTCCCGAATCTATAGAAGCTGTTTATGTATTTCCTTTGCCCGATGAAGCGGCGGTGGATGATATGGAAATTAAAATAGGCTCACGAATTATTAAAGCTGATATCAAACGCCGCGAGGAAGCTTTGGAAATTTACGAACAAGCCAGAAAGCAAGGCCGGAGTGCGGGTTTGTTGGAACAAGAACGCGACAATATTTTTACTCAGTCTCTGGCTAATATCAAACCGGGAGAAAAAATTGAAGTTACGATTCGCTACACCGAAAGTCTCAAATTTGCCGACGGCGATTACGAATTTGTGTTTCCAATGGTGGTAGGGCCTCGCTATATTTCGGGAAATTCGACCCCCCCCAACCCCCCCTTAGCAAGGGGGGGCGATCGTTCTGAGTCTTCAGGGGCGAGAAATACGACCCCCCCCAACCCCCCCTTAGTAAGGGGGGGCGATTCTCAATCCTCCTCCTTAGCAAGGGGGGGCGATTCTCAATCCTCCCCCTTAGCAAGGGGGGGCGATTCTCAATCCTCCTCCTTAGCAAGGGGGGGCGATTCTCAATTCCCCCCCTTAGCAAGGGGGGGGCAGGGGGGGGTTAATACCGATGCCGATCGCATTAACCCGCCTGTTTTGCCTCCAGGAACGCGATCGGGTCACAATATCGCTGTTTCGGTAGAAATAGATGCCGGAGTTGCGATCGGCGATGTCCGCTCTACTTCCCATCAAATTACAACTGACCGCAGCGGCAATATTGTACAAGTCCAATTAGCCAATTCAGACACAATTCCCAATAAAGATTTAATTCTGCGCTATCGAGTCGCTGGCGAAAATACTCGGGCAACTATTTTGACTCAATCCGACAAGCGGGGCGGTCATTTTGCTACTTATTTAATTCCGGCATTAAACTACAAAACTAATGAAATTGTACCTAAAGATGTCGTGTTTCTGATGGATACTTCCGGTTCTCAGCAGGGCGAACCGCTGGCAAAATCTAAGGAGTTGATGCGCCGCTTCATTCAAGGGCTGAATTCCAACGATACTTTTACTATTATTGATTTTGCCAATACTGCAAAAGCGCTTTCAAAAAATCCTTTAGCAAATACAGCAGAAAATCGACAAAGCGCAATTAATTATATCGAAAAGTTGCAAGCTAACGGGGGAAGTGAACTGCTTAACGGTCTTCAAACAGTGATGAATTTTCCGGTGGCAACGGGAAGGCTGCGGAGTATTGTATTAATTACTGATGGTTACATTGGTAATGAAAATGAAGTGCTCGCGCGGGTTCAGGGGAGTCTGAAACCGGGAAATAGACTTTATAGTTTTGGTGTCGGCGGTTCGGTGAATCGGTTTTTGATTAACCGTTTGGCGGAAGTGGGAAGAGGCACGTCTCAAGTAATTCGTCAAGATGAACCGTCGGCAGAAGCCGCAGAAAAGTTTTTTCGTCAAATTAATAGTCCGGTATTGACTAATATTCAAATTAGTTGGGAAGGAATGGGGGAAAAACCGGAGATTTATCCGATCGCACCCCCAGACTTGTTTGCGAGTGGGCCGCTGGTTTTGTTTGGCAAAAAGACCGATCGAACTAACGGCCAACTTCGCATCCGCGGCACTCTTGCAGGCGGCAAAACTTACGAGCAAGTTTTACCTGTCAATTTTGCTCAATCCGGCGGGCGGCAGCGAGAGTCAAATTCTGTCGCAGCAACCGCTACGGATTTTGGCAATCCGGCGGTAGCTCAGCTTTGGGGGCGATCGCGCATTAAAGATTTAATGAATCAAATGTTTGGTGGGGAGACTAAATCTCTGGTGGAAGCTGTGACTAATACTGCTCTGACTTATCGCTTGCTGTCGGAATACACGGCTTTTGTGGCTGTGAGCGAAGAAGTGCGAGTTGAACCCGATGGATCTCGTCGCCGCGTGCAAGTGCCTGTAGAATTACCGCAGGGTGTCAGCTATGAGGGTATTTTTGAGTCCGAGGGGGCTGAGCTAACTAGAGGCGGTTCTCGCAGCGTTACCTCGAATCGCAACTCGGCACCGGTGAGTCCAGTTCCTGCTATGCCGCGGCAGCGAACTTACGGTGAGTTGCAACCCCAGAAGCCTTTGGCTTCTCGCCTCCAAGTAGTTAGCGCCGAAGGGTTGGATGCCGGGGCGATCGCCGCTTTGACTCAATACCTGCAATCTGTTAATCTCCCGGCGGGGGTAAGCGGTGAAACGGTGTGGGAGTTATCGGTACAAGACGGCCGCGTTGCCCGATTGGCGAGCGACCCTCAAACCTCGACGCTGCAAGCAACAGACGCCGTAGAGAGTCTCAAGATGGCCTTGAGTTCCTGGCAACCTCCTGCAGGCTTCAAGGGCACGCTGCGCCTGAAGTTGCGAATAACGGTCGATCGTTAAGGAATGACTGTCTATGTCAAAAAACGTTAACTTTTAATTCAAAAATACCGAAAGGGCGATCGCTACCGCGTGGAAGATATAAAATCTTTATTAAGAGATTGCCTTTAAACAGAAAGTGATGTTAATGAAATTTATACCGTTTGAGGCAAACGCTAAAACAGTTTCCTTTCTGAAACAGTTTCCTTTCTGAAACAACCTTAACAGTAAAGATTTCTGGATCGAAACCCCCCAATCATAGAAGGTATGATGCCCTATGGAAGTTAGTGAACTGCTCAACAATTACGAAAAAGGACAAAGAGATTTTACTGGAGCCGACCTCAGCGGGAAAGACCTCAGCGGAGCAATCTTAATCGGAGTCAACCTTTCCCGAGCTAATCTTTCCGGGGCGAACCTCAGCAGAGCGTTTCTCACCAAAGCAACACTCAAAGATGCACAGATGCACAGAACAAATCTGAGTTTTGCCAAAATGGGTGAAACCCAACTCTCTGGTGCAGATTTGACAAAAGCTAATCTCAGCGGAGCTTTTTTGGTAAAAGCAAAATTGCCGAGAGCAAAGTTAAGCGGCGCAACTTTAACGGGCGCAAACCTGCGGGGTGCTGTGTTGTGGAATGCCAATTTGTGCAGCGCCGACTTGCAATTAGTTAACTTGCTGGGCGCGAATTTGACGGGAGCTAATTTTAAGTGGGCAAACCTTTACGGTGCAAGGCTCAATAGTGCAAAACTTTTTGGAGCTCAATTAACCGGAGTCAGTCTGCGGCGAGCGCAGTTAACAGGGGTGAATCTCTGCGGTGCAGATTTGAGCGGCGTCAACGTGAGCGAAGCTAAACTAATGGGAGCTAATTTGGAAGGCTCGAATTTGGTGGGGGCGAATTTCAGCGCGGCTCAGTTGCGAGGGGTGAAGTTGGCGGGAGCAAACTTAACCGGGGCTAAGTTGAGGGGAAGTTGTTTGAGAGGGGCCAATCTGAATTGGGCAAAGTTGTGTCAAGCTGATTTGATGTCAGCAGATTTGAGCGAGGCGACGTTAATAGGAGCTAATTTAGATAATGCTTTGTTGGCGGGAGCTATTTTGCCGGATTCTACTAGGCGCTATTTTTCCTTAGCTGGGGCTGGCAGAGTCAATTCTTGGGAAGTTAATGAGATTAATGGTTGATTGTTGACTGTTGACTGTTGACTGTTGACTGTTGACTGTTGACCGAAAGCATCCAGGATACAAGCTCCCGAATTTATCCGTGGGGTCAATGCTTCAATGCTTCAATGCTTCAATTCTTCAATTCTTCAATTCTTCAATTCTTCAATCTAAAATCGATTGACTGTTCACTGTTCACTGATGACTATGACAATTAATTTTGGGGTGGTGCTGGTAACTGCAGCATCGGAGGCGGAGGCGGAGAATCTGGCGAAATCTCTAGTTGAAAACAAGCTGGCTGCTTGTGTGAGTTTGTCACCAATTCGCTCGATTTATAGTTGGCAAGGCGAGATTCATTCCGAGTCAGAGTGGCAGTTGGTGATTAAAACTGATTTGGCTAAATTTGAGGCTTTAAAAACAAAAGTTCAGGAACTCCATTCCTATGAAGTTCCCGAAATTATTGCTATTCCTATTATTGCTGGCAGCGATGCTTATCTCAATTGGCTGGGACAATCTTTAAGTTTGTAGTCAAGATTTTAGTCCTAAATTATCCAATGAAGAGGGACGGAATTCCCTACTAAAAATGGTCAGAAACCTAGGAATTATGACTGGTAGGGCCAATGACGCCGATTTTGTGGCGAAAACTTAGTTCGCCGCCGAACCAGCCTGTAATGCCCAGCAAGGTCGCAACGACGATCGATATTGCTAAACCTGTATAGACGATCGGCTCAGCCGGATTTCCTTGTCGCAACAGCAAGTTAATCAGGGAAAGTACCAAAGCCGCCACATTGCCCCCCATGTGCAACCAACCGGCACTGCGATCGCGCACTCTTTTTATTTTGAAAAAATCTAAAAAGCCCGTGATTCCCGCCAAAATCCCCGCAGCAAAACCAGCACCAATCAGCCAAACCGAAGCTCTCGCCCAAAACGGATCGCTTGTCAGCCAATAACCGATATCCGTGCCGGCGGCTCCTACTAAAAAGGCTACCGGAAACACGATCAGCACTGGGTGGAGGGGATGACCTGCAACTGAAACTGTACTTGTAATGCCAGCATCGCGGTATTCTGTGTCGTCACTTTCGAGAATCGGCGGAATATTGGGATAGGGCGTACTATTTCTTTGATTTGTTTCCATGATTTCTACAGATAACTTTTGTACAACAAACCCGTTTTTATTGGATTGAACTTAATCCCAAACCCGTTCGCCATTTTCGTCAACGCGGGCCTGCCGAATTACGTCAGAAATTTCGTCGGCGTCTTTGACGTGGTGCAAAGCTTTCTTTTCCCCGTCTGGTTCTTCGACGATTACATAAGTTGGAACTGTAACAACATCTCCCGTGATGTCGGGTACGTGGTCTACCGCCAGTTGCTGCGCTTTTTCTTCAATGGTTTGCGGTTTGTCGGAAATACGATCGCCCGGATTGACAGTGCGCTCCATATCTTTGCCTGGTTTGTCGATACTCATAAAAACCTCTCTGGTATTTCTAATTTTTTGCTGACTCTAATTCCTACTATTGAACGAAAAATATCTCTACGCAAACATCTCCCGACGGGTGGAAGTTTCAGTTAGGGCGATCGCAGGCAGCCTCTTCCTGTAGGTAGAGGTTTTTCGATTGGTGCCGAAAAAACGTAAGCTAAAATCTAAGCATGATATTTTCCTTCCCTTTGAGTTGCCCATGAAAAGTTACGATTGGATTGTTGTCGGCGGTGGCATTACTGGTGCGGCACTGAGTTACGAACTGGCAAAAAAAGGTTTTGCTGTGCTGCTTTTGGAACGAGATGCTACCATGCAAAATGCTACTCGTTTTAGTTATGGCGGCTTGGCTTATTGGTCGGGAACGACTGATTTAACTCGGCAATTGTGTCGGGAAGGTATCGAACGCCACCGCCATTTATCAGCGGAATTAGATGCTGATACTGAGTTTCGCGAGTTGGATTTGTTGCTGACAATTGATGCGGGCAATGATGCCGAAAAAGTGGCGGCTAATTACGCGCATTTTGCGATCGTTCCGCAGCTTTTGAGTGTTGCAGAAGCTGGCGAGTTGGAACCTTTGCTGAATAAAAGTGCGATCGCCGGAGCTCTGACTGTGCGTCACGGTCACATTTCGCCGACATCCACAAATAAAGCTTATTGTCAAGGGTTTCTACGGTTGGGAGGAACTATAGAATTTGCTGAAGTAATTGGGTTTATAGAAGAGGGAAATCGGATTTCGGGAGTTAAGACGGTACAGGAAAGTTATACCTGCGAAAATACGGTTATTTGTGCTGGAGGTAGGAGTCGGAGTTTACTGAAGCTGGCTGGTGTTTCTGTGGGAGTTTATTTTACTCGCACGGAGATTTTGGAAACTGCACCTGTGGATTTGAAACTCAGGACTTTGGTGATGCCTGCGGTATTAAAACGTTTTGAATTAGAAGCTAAATCTAGTAGAAATGAGGTGGATTTTCTTTGGGATGAACCTGGTAAAGAGTTGCTGTCGCCGATTTTAGATTCTGGTGCCATTCAGTTTAATGATGGCAGTTTGCGGATCGGGCAATTGTCGCGCACTTTGAGCGATTTGAATGCTAAAGTCGATCGCGAAACCAGCGAAAGGGCAATTCGTGCAGGAATCGGCAAGGTTTTGCCGGATTTGGCAGGTTTACCTGCAACTTGGCACGAGTGTAGTGTGGCATTCAGCGCTGATAATTTGCCTGTAGTGGGGCCGATCGCCGATCGCCCTGGATTGCACGTTTTTTCGGGTCTCAGCAATCCTTTGACTATTGTACCTGCTTTGGCTGAGCGATTTGCGAAGGCGGCGGGGGGAGAAGAAGATAGGGCGATCGAGCTTTTGTCTCCCAATAGATTTATCGCAGAAGAAGGAAGAAGGAAGAAGGAAGAAGGAAGAAGGAAGAAGGAAGAAGGAAGAAGGAAGAAGGAAGAAGGAAGAAGGATAGATGACAACTGACAACTGACTACTGACTACTGACTACTGACTACTGACTACTGACTAAAAAAGGCAGGGCGACAATAAATGTAGTACCTTTGTCGATCGCACTTTCCACACTTATTGTACCGCCGTGCAGGTCAACAATGTGTTTGACAATGCAGAGTCCCAAACCCGATCCTTTAATATTGCCTACATTAGCACCCCGTTCAAACTGCTGAAATAGTTTTTCTTGATATTCCGCTGTCATCCCAATTCCCTCATCTCGAACGCACAAAATTATTTGCTGGTTTTCGCAGCTTAAGTCTAAACTGACTTGGCCACCGTTTGGAGAATATTTAATGGCGTTTGAAAGCAAATTAGTCAGAAGGTGGTGCAGTAGTTTTGCATCGAGATTGGCGTGCAGCGGATTTGTGTGACTGCGGAAATGTACTAGGTGTTTGTCGGTGATGATAGGTTGCAGTTCTTCTAAAATAGAATTGCATAAATCCGTGGCATTAATCGGATTTAAATTTAAGGAAATTTTGCCTGATTCTGCTTTGCTAAGCATTAAAATATCTTCCAGCAACCCACTCATATTACTGACGGCTTTTTTAATGCGATCAACATTTTTATTGTTGGTTCCGGGGGTGCTATGCAAGTCGCTATCTTCTAGCATTTCAGCCGATAACTGTATAGTAGTTAAAGGAGTATTTAAATCGTGGTAAGCCATCGAAATAAAGCGCGCTCTATTTTCGCTTTTTTCTGCTGCTAATGTCATTATTTTTTTCAGAATAACTGCTTCTTGATGTTTGCTCAGTGCTATCTTGATAGTGGCGTGCATTTCTCTTTCTTTAAAAGGTTTGAGCAGGTAGCCGTAAGAACCAGTATTTTCGGCTCTCTGCAAAGTTTCGTCGTCAGCATAGGCAGTTGTATAGATAATTGGTATATCTAATTCTTGATTAATTATTGCTGCTGTTTCTATGCCATCAATGTCACCTTTGATAACTATATCCATTAAAATTAAATCGGGTCTTAGTTCGCGGGCGCGCTGGATGGCATCCGCTCCTGAAGAAACGATATCGGCGATTTGATATCCCAATTTTTCTAATTTTGGGGATAAGTTTTTAGCAATTAACAGTTCGTCTTCGACAATCAAAATATTAATTTTTTTTTCGGCAAAACTCATATTCTTACAATCTTTGAAAGTAGTTTAACTCGTTAAATTTCAAGTGAAAAGATGTACCAAATTGTCTGGATATTTCGATGGTTCCTTCTAACTGATCGGTTAAAGTGCAGACAACTTGAAACCCCATTGAGTGAGTTTTCCTAAAATCTAAGTTTTGAGGAAAACCAATGCCGTTGTCCTTAACTAAGAGGTTGATTTCTTGATCGCCCGTTTGATAACATTCAACACTAACTGTACCAGTTGTTCCATTAGGAAAAGCGTGTTTCAGCGTATTTGAAACCAATTCATTGGCAATTAAACCGCAGGGAGTAGCGGTTTCAAGATTTAGGGAAATTGGTTCAGCTAATACCTGCAACTGAATTTGGTTGTTGCTAATATTGTAAGAGTGAAACAAGTTACTTACCAAATCTTCGAGATATTCGCCAAAATTAATTTGCGCTAGGTTAGTCGAACGGTACAGTTTTTCGTGAATCAGAGCCATAGAATAAAGGCGATTCTGACTTTCTTCAAACATTTTGCTTACTTGCGGGTCGGCAACTGTGTTTGATTGCAATTCTAACAGACTGGCAACTACGCAGAGGTTGTTTTTGACGCGGTGGTGAATTTCTTTGAGCAAAATTTCTTTTTCTCTGAGGGAGTTTTTCAAATTTGCTTCCGCTTGTTTGCGATCGCTCAGTTCAGCTTGCAGTTGCTGGTAAAGTAGAGATTGCTGAATGGCGATCGCCAATTGATTCACCAACTGCTGAAATAAATTGATTTCCCATTCTTTCCAATCACGAGAGCCATCGCATTGGTGGGCAATCAGCAATCCCCAAAGTTGGCTGTGCTGAATAATCGGCACTACTAACTTTGACCTAACTTGAATTTGTTTCATAAACTCCATCACACAAGGTGTAATGCTGGGAGAATCTAGTTCTGAAATTGCCGCAATTCGCCCTTGCAAATAAAGCTGATAACTTTCAGGCGGAAAAACCTCTTCGCCAAAACATCTATCTACGAGTTGGCTGCATCCTTCTGCCACGGCTTCAGCAATGACTCTGCCGCCACTTTTGGGTAAAATTTGATAAACCAAAACTCGATCGGCTAATAATACTTGCTGGAGTTCGGCAACCGTGGTGTTGAGAATTTCCTCTAATTGCAAAGACTGGCGGACACGACGGGCGATCGCCTCCACGAGGCGTTCTTGCTCGAACTGCTGCCCCCTAGCGAGTTCGGCGTATTTAGAATTGCTGATATCCGCGGCGTAACCAATAATTTCGATCGGAATACCCATGCTGTCAACTAATAGTTTTAGTTCCGTCCTTAGCCAGCGGTAAATTCCGTCTTTGTGTAGAAAACGGTACTCGCAAATACAATTTTTTTCCTCGGATAAATCAGAAAAATTTACTAGAAATTGTGACCTATCTTCAGGGTGAATTCTGTTAGACCAAAATTTAGAATCAGCTAATACTTCTTGGGGTTCGTAGCCAACGATTGTCTGAACGTTGTCGCTGATGTAAGTAGTACAAAAGCTCCCCATCGGTGCGGCTGTGAAAATTACCGCCGGATTAGAACCCAGCAAAAATTGCAGGCGTTCTTTTAACTGCTGAAATTCTAGTTCGGCTCGCTTACGATAACTGATATCTTCGATCGCCCCCATGCTGTAGAGAGGAATGCCCTCGCGATCGCGGATCAGCGTCACCGTCAAGTTTGCCCACATCAGCTCGCCATTCTTCTTAATCAAGCGTTTTTCGCTTTGGAAGCGAGAAATATTGCCGCAGATCAACTGCTTGACTTCCTCTACATCTGCTTGTAAATCTTCTGGATGCGTGAGTTCACTAAAAGTCATGCTAGCCAACTCCGAATCGCTGTAGCCCAACATCTGGCGGTGAGCTTCATTCACTTTAATCGTGCGGAAGTCGCGCAGGCTTACCAAACCAAGCGCGATGGGAGCATCGTCAAATAAGTTGCGAAACTTTTCCTCGCTCTTTTGCAGTGCAGCTTCTGCGTGTTTGCGGGCGGTAATGTCTCGGGCCACCCACATCACCCGATCAATCTCCAGCGGCGAAATACTGGCATCAAACCAAAATAATTTGCAGCCAATTTCCATCCTGTATTCAACTCTGTGGGTTTGCCCAGATGCCAATGTTTGGCGAATGTGGGTCAGGGCAAAATTAGCTTCCGCTTCTGGGAAGATTTCGGCGACGGTTTTGCCCAGCACTTCAGGAGCGGGTTTATACAGCAGTTCGGGAGCCGTGGGGGCGATTTTGAGGTAGCGGCCGCTGGCGTCGAAAACTAGCACGATATCCGTCATGGCGTTAAACAGCGCCAGCAGTTCGGCTTCGGAGTTTTGGAGTTTTTCTTCGGTCAATTTGCGATCGGTAATGTCGGTGTCAGTGCCAGTCAGGCGTAATGCCTTGCCAGAAGCCGATCGGATCGCGTTGCCGCGGGCAAGTATCCAGCAGGTGCTGCCGTCTTTACGCAGCATCCGGTGTTCTACTTCATAAATTTCTGTCACGCCCTCTAGATAAGCATTTACTGCTTCGGCGACTACAACTAGATCGTCGGGATGAACGTGAGACACCCAATTTTCCATGCGGTTGGGAATCTCTGCGTCCTGATAGCCTAACAAAGCTTTCAAAGACGGAGCAATGTAGATTTCGCCGGTTTCCAAATTCCAGTCCCAAACCCCCACTTTGCCAGCCGATACTGCCAGTTCGTACCATTGTGTCCGCTGCTGCACTCTCCGTTCTAACTCTGCATTAAGCTGCTGCAAAGCGATTTCTGCTTGTTTGCGCTCCGTGACATCGCGGCCTGCTGCTTGATACTCGACGATTTGTCCGCTCTCGTTAAATATCGCCCGATCGATCCACTGCTGCCAGCGAATTTCCCCGCTCGGCAAAATTACTCGATGTTCGCAGGTAAAAATAGGGTTGTCGGGAGAGACAGAAGTATATTGCTGTTGAAAAATTTCTCGGTCTGCTTCTGGCAGCAGCGACCTGAAGCATTTGCCCAGTAAGTCGATCGGCTGCAAGCCGAAATAACGGCAGTAAGCTTGATTGACAAAAGTTATTTTACCGTCTGGGAGGTAGCGGCAAATCAGTTCGGTTTGGTCTTCCACAATCGCCAGGTAGCGCGCCTCGCTCTGGCGCATGGCATTTTCGGCATTTTGGCGATCGCTGACTTTTTCTAGTTCACAATTGCCCTCTAACAGTTCGCATTGTTCCTGGAGTTTTGCCACTTCTTGATGCAGTGCCTCTATCCAGCTATACATTGCTGGGCGAATACTTTTTTCACTGATTAAACCTACGAGCTGACCGCGTTCATCTACAATTGGCAAGCAATCGATCGAGTATTGACAAAATAGCTTAAATGCGGTAGTAAGATCTGTAAATTCTGATTCTTTTAAGACAATTAAATTCCGCGTCATTACGTCGGCAACTTTCATGCCTTGCCATCCGTATTCGGCCGCGGCTAAGTTCAGGACATCTTCCGGGCTTAGCAGTCCGATTAGCTGATTTTCATCGACAACTAAGACACAACTAATCGATGCTTTTACCGTTTCGTTTGAGTCAGGAAGTGCAGGTGCATTAGTCAGCGTCCAAGGGTCGATCGCCCGACGCATCAGGGCGATCGCCTCTGCGAGCGAAGTTGAGGGATCAACCGTCACAGGGTGGCGATCGACAGCTTTTAAGGGCGATCGTAAATTTGCCGACAAATTAGCAAGTTGCATCAATCTGGGCTAAAAAGTATTGCTAATTAACTTTAGCAAGGATTTTAGTCATCAGTCATCTGGCTAATGACTGATGACCAACGTTATTGTTTCCGAAGGAGAATATAAGTTTTCATTTCCCCTTTGCCTTTAACTTCAATCATTCCTCGCTCCTGAAACAGATATTTGTCTTCCACTAACTTATAAGTAGTTTCGCTCACTTGAATCCGCCAAGGCAAACCCTGAGATTCCATGCGGGAAGCAATATTTACCGTATCGCCCCACAAATCGTAAATAAACTTCTTTATACCAATTACTCCGGCAACAACCGGGCCGCTATGAATGCCGATGCGGATGCTAAAATATTTATTATGGCTAGCATTAAATCTGGCTATTTCTGCTTGCATATCTAGGGCCATTTGGGCGATCGCCTCTGCGTGGTCTGCCCTGGGTTCAGGCAGTCCTCCAACCGCCATGTATGCGTCGCCGATGGTCTTGATTTTCTCTAACCCGTGCCGTTCGCACAAAAGGTCAAATCCTGAGAAAATCTGATTCAGGATATCCACGAGTTCGATCGGATTCATGACGGCAGACAAAGCAGTAAACCCCACAAGGTCGGCGAACAAAACAGTCACTTCGGGAAAGTATTCGGCAATAGTAGTTTCGTTTTGCTTGAGGCGTTCTGCTATTGCCTTGGGCAAGATATTTAACAGCAGCTTTTCTGATTTTTCTTGTTCTTCCCGCAGGGCATCTTCTGCTTGCTTGCGTTCCGTAATGTCGTGGTAACTCCAGACTCGGCCGATAATTTTATCTCCCAGCCGCTGCGGTTGCGAATAGCGTTCAAAAAATCTGCCGTCCTGAAATTCCAACAAGTCATAACTTTCGGCTTCTGGCTGATCGTAAAGCGATTCTATTCTCTCTTGAAATGTTTGGGCGTCTTTGAGTTGGTTCAGGAAAAAGGCGATCGTTGTGGCGTCATTTCGCAGTGCCATCACTTCGTTAGGTATGCCCCACATTTCCACAAATTCTCGATTGAAAGTGACTATTTTTCCGCTCCTGTCAGTAGCTAAAATACCGTCAGCAGTAGAATCAAAAGTTGCTTGCAGCAGGGATACAGATTTTGCTAGGGCGTCTTCGGCCATTTTTCGAGCAGTAATGTCTCGCAAAATAGCGCGAATCGCTACTAGCGAACCTTCCGCAAATTTACAGCTTATGCTGCCTTCCAGCAAAATTTGTTCGTGATTTTTAGTAATAAATATTGTTTGAATAGAGTCTGGATACAATGTATTTTCATTTACCGTTTTTTGGGTAATAGCTTTATAGAATATATCCAGAGACTCTGGGGAACTGTTGGGATGAATGATATCAAAAATAGTCATTTGAGCAATTTCTGCTTCGCTGTAGCCCAGAGTTTCCCGCCCAGCCCGATTTACATACAAAAAATGACCGTCGGCTCCAATACTTTGAATTAAGTCCGTAGCATTCTCAAATAAGTCTCGCAGTTGTTCTTCACTTTGCCGCAAAGCTATTTCCGCTTGCTTGCGCTTGATAAATTGACCGATTTGGCTACCGATTGTTGCCATTGTCTGGAGCAATTCTTCATCAAAACACTGCACTTCGCTGCTGAATAAAATCATCACCCCCAAAACAGACCGGGCAGATTTTTCCGGCTCGTAGCCGCCCAAAATTGGGAAACCAAAAGCTCCGTGCAGTCCTTCTTCGGCAGCAATTTCTCGGCGCAGACAACTGTCGCTTTTTGTGACATCTGCAATCCACTGAGAGGAACCGCTAGCCCAAACTAAACCGGGTAATCCTTCCCCAAATGCACAAGTCATTTGTTCGGTAAATTCGGCAAATTTGGGTATAAAAAGTGAGCGTTTTGTCCAACTGGCGACACACCGAAGCAAATTGGGGTCGGAAACCGCAGTTATTCTCTTAGTTTTTGACAGCAGTTTTTCCCCAGCTTCTGGCATCCAAAGTTCGACGGTATCCCATCCCAAGCTATCGCAAATTACAGGGAGAATTGCTGCTATAGCTTTTTTGATTGTTTCGGATGCCGACAGGATGCGAGTGGTGACGTACTGAGTTATTTGTCGCTTGCGGGCGCGCTGTCTATCTGTGACATCGCGGCCGATGTACACGAAATCTTGAACCGTAGCCCTTGCTCCAGAAATGCCTTTAATGTCAGTCGAAATCGCCGTACAGGAAAACGAAACTGTTAGCTTTTCTCCGGTTTTTGCCGTGCAAATTACTTCGGCATGAGTTTCCGATTGTTGAGGCTCCTCTTGGCTGAGTGCTTGCAAAGAAGAGCCAAAAGCAGCAAGAGCGTCTATTTGCTGGCCTACTAATTCTGATTCGCTGTAACCGAACAAATGTTGAGCGGCTTGATTGACTTTTGTAATTTTTCCCGATGCTGTTGTTACCAACAAAACTTCGGCCATTGAAGTAATAATTTTTTCAACATAATTATTAGTAGCGGCTAAGGTACTCAATAAAATATCCATTTCATTGGTAGCTTGGACTAGAGTTTGTTCTAAAGCCATCCTATCAGTTACGTCTTCAAAAAATATAATTAATCTCTGATAATTCTCGTCATTGGTGAAATCGACGATATACATATCAAAATAAAGCCTCGAATCATTTCCTAATAACCGGGTAATCGCTTTGAATTCAAAATTTGGCAAACGTTTTTCAAAAATATCAATTAAAATTTCTTCCGTTCCCACCAATTCTGGAAAGGGAATGCGGACATCGTTGCCGGCGACTACTTCGTCGGGACAGTCGCCAAACCGCTGCACTTGCAGAGAGAGTTCTTGGATTAAAAAGTCTTTATCGAGTGCTAGGTACTCCAAGTGGTGGGGAACTAACAATTTTTTTAACAAGGTGTTCATGTGAGATGTTTGGTAATGAATGCGCCCTCTGTATCGAATTATCTGAAATCAATCTATTTATCTGTGTTTGTAAAATGGAATTGTGACTGTAAAGGTAGTCCCTAACCCTGTCTCGCTGGAAAATTCGATTTGACCTCCGTGCAAGTCTACACACAGCTTCACGATGGATAAACCCAGTCCTGTACCTGGTATTTTTCCTACATTTTGCGCTCGGTAATAAGATTCAAAGAGTTGTTCTCTGTCTTCGATAGGAATGCCAATGCCTGCGTCTTTAATTTGAAATTTAGCTTCTTCATTGTCACAATTTAATTCAAAATAAATATTGCTGTGGAGCGGCGAATATTTTACAGCATTTGACAGCAAATTTGTCAAGATGTGCCGCAGCAATTTTGCATCGAGTGCTGGCCAGTGTTGTGTTTCCTCCGACTTTTTATCAGTTTTTTTCGCGGGCGAACTAGATTTTAGAGAAATAAAATTAATGCTATGATTTTTTCCGTAACTAATTTTAATTGATTCTACTAACTCGCTGCAAAATTTTGGCAATTCAACTGGTGCGGGATTGAATTCGAGTTTTCCGGCTTCGGCGCTGCTGAGCAACCGCACGTCATCTAATAGCTGAGCCATGTGTTTAGATGCTGAGTTAACGTGTTCGAGGTATTCTTGTTTTTCCTCGTGGGTGATTTCGTCGCCGTAGTCTTGGAGGATTTTAGTAGCAAATAATATTGTATTTAAAGGATTGCCAAATTCGTGAGCGAGCATCGAAAAAAAACGAGATTTTACCTGTCTGAGTTCTTGCTCTTTTGCCAAGGAGCGGCGAATTTCTATTTCTTGTTGCTTGCGTTCTGTGATGTCCCTGCCGATATAGATGAAATCGTAAAGTTCCTGTAATTCTGTCTGAATTGCCGAACAGGAAAATTCTACCCAAATTTCTTCTCCTGCTTTAGTAATGCAGATTACTTCCAGTTCTTTTAGCAGCTCTTTATGAGACAAAATATAGCGGTGGCGAGCTTGGTAAAGCAATTTTTCTTCGACTACTATTAGGGAGAGGGGGTTGCCGAGCAATTCTGCTTCGCTGTACCCAAATAACCATTGTGCTGATTGATTGACTGTTTTGATAGTTCCTAATGTTGTTGTCACCAACAAAGCATCGCCCATCGAGCGAATAACTTTATCTATATAATCGTTAGAAGCGGCTAAGGCGCTCACCAAAAGATTAGCTTCATTCGCCCTCTGAATCAACGATTGCTTCATCACCATCTTTTCGGTGGCATCTTCAATCAAAATTAACAATTTACTTGGCACATCTTCTTGTTCTTCTTCATATTTGATAGCCAACATATCAAAGTATAAAGGGCGGTTATGGTCGGCAAACCGAGCTATACCTTTGACTTCAAAACCCGGCAGCCGTCCCATAATGATAGACATGAGGATATTTTCAATGCCAATCAGTTCGGGAAAACTCAGGCGAGCATCTGCACCGGGTATAGCCTCGCCCGGAGTATCGGCATAATTCTGGACTTCGGCGGAGGTTTCCTGAATGATGAAATGGTGATTTACTACCAAATACTCTGTTTGTCGCGGGCCTAAGAGCTTTCTAAAAAGGGGATTCATGCTTGTTCTACCATTGTGTAAGCTAGTTTATGGAATATTTCGTCAACGTCTTTGCCTGTTTTAGCAGATGTTGTGTAAACTGCTATTACTTTGTCTTGACCTATCGAATGGGATATTTCCACTAGCAGCGCCAATTTTTCCTCGTCAATCAAGTCTACTTTGTTCAAAGCGACGATTATTGACCCTTTGGGATTGACTGAAGAAAAAAGATGAATGTGTTCGGAGATTCGCTCAACTGTTTCGGAGCGGCTGACATCGGCAACGATTAAAACGCCGCTAGCTCCCTGCAAGTAAGTCGGTGCTATTCCTTTGAATTTTGTATGCCCTTCTAAGTCCCAAATTAGCAACTGTGCAGTCACGTTTTCTCGCTGTTTTACGCCTTCTAATTCTAGGCTTTTGCGGGAAATTTTTACTCCCACAGTGGAGAGGTATTGGTCGCTGAATTGCCGATCGACAAAACGGCGGATTAGGCTGGTTTTGCCCACGCCAAAATCACCGATCATGCACATTTTTTTAGATATAGTAACTGACATAATTATTTTCTGTTTATGGTCTTAGTTATTGGTTCAAATAGCACGCATCTGCTTAAAAGTAGCGGTTGATTGGGTTCCAAGCCGGAAGGAGGATTTGGGCTGCCAATCGCGACAAGGCGCTTCGGGTCAGCACCTTGCCGCACTAAAGCCTCTTGCACTGCTGTGGCACGCTGGAGTGACAACCGTTGATTTGTGGCAAGTTCCCCAGTTCGATCGCTGTGCCCAATTATCTTAATCTGTTTTTGAGGATATTGATCCATGAAATTTTTGACACTGGCGATCATTTCTCCGTATGTTGAGTCTAATGTTGCCGTTCCTTGCTGGAAGTAGATGCGGGTGGTAATTTTCAGCGGCTCTAATTTAACAGTGCTGATGACTGACTGAACACCGGGAATTTGCTTCAGGGACTGAGCTATTTTCTGTGCGTCTGCACCGTCTCTAACTGTGCCCTCTACTGTAACTTTACGATCGCCATACCGCGTAGAAATAGAAAGGCCCTCTTTCTGATTCAAAACAGCGGTAATCCGCTGCACCTCGGCCGCCGTCAAAACTGGATCTGGGGGGACATCTACAGCTAGAATTCTATTATCTAATTGCAATTTCGGTGCAGTTGATGCGGCTATTTTTGCAGCTTGTGCCCGCAATTCTTGATTTGGCAACTTTCCGGTTAGCTTTAAAGTTTTGCCATCAACTGCAACATCTAAGCGGTAAACAGCTAATTGGGGAGTCGAGGCTAAAGCTGCGATGGCATTTGCTTCGAGGCGACGGTAAATGTTGCTGCGGTACTGATAAATCCCCCAAGGTACTAAGATTAAGCTGAGGGCTGCTAAACTAATAGCAGCAAGGGCGATCGGGGGTTTTGTTGATTTTTCCCTTTGCAGCGGGTCGAATAAACTTTTTATGTACGGGTGCAGGGACTCAGGTATAGTACCGGGATCGCCGTTAAACTCGTGAATTACTTTAGCATAATTAAGGATGAGATTACTAACTGTTTGCCGCAGTTTTTTGATGAACGAGTGTGGCGGTTCTCCTTTGATCACGACTGCCATGTAGCAATATCCCGCTACTTCTAGCAGGATTTTTGAGTCGCCGTATTCAATTTGATTTAGTTCGGAAGATTCTCCCGGCTGCACGATGCACTCGTTAACAAAGCTGCGAATAGCTGTGAGCATTCCTGCTACCATTTCTGATTCTAACTGGTAGCTTTCTGAGTTTTGAAATTCGGAAATTATCAAGCCTGATGCTTTTTGAATTAAGAATGCTGCTTGGACGGTAAAGGGTACTGATTCTTTGAGGATTAATTCGGCTTCGGAGACTCCTTGTACTTTGGAGCGAATTTTGCGCTGAACTCCTTCGACGCTGAGGGCATTTGACACTTTTTCATTGATTGTCTTGATAGCTTCTGCCATGTATCTGGCAATAGTATTGCCAATTACGGGATAGAGGGCATCCACCATTGCGTCGCGTTCGAGTTCAATTTGGGCTGTAATGGCTTTGCCCATTTCCGGGGCGAGGGCTTGAGCGATCGACTCTTGGTCAAGGCGAATTTGCTCTTTAATTGCCAGACCGATTTCTGGGGCGATCGCCTTAGCAATATCCGCTGGCGAATTCACTATTTGTTGAGCAAGTGCGTCGGGCAGCAGCTCAGCTATTGCCGCACTCATTGCCGACTTGTTTTCCTGAGTTTTTGCCCTAATCACTTCGTCAATAATTGGCACCATCGCCTTGACAACTTCTTCTCTGGAATCGGCAATTTTGCGGCTGAGAATTTCTGCGATCCAAGGCAGCATCAACTCAATCAACTCTTGGGGATCGTAGATTTGGTGCTCCAGTTTTCCTAATTTATCGTCGATGCTTGCCATCAGGTGGCGCACCCCCGGCAAATCGTTTTCTGCCAGCAGAATTTTCACTTGCTCGATATCCGACATTTGGGAGCCGAAAATTAGACTTTGCAGCCTTTCCATCGCGCTGTCGGCTTCATTTAAGTCCTGTTTAATTTGGCCAAATATTTCTGCTGGCTGCGATATCGTTGTCGGCTCTTCTACCAAGTTTGGTGTAGATTGAAGCTGATGAACCACCGCATCTAAATATATTTTTTCCGAAGGCGCGAGAAGTGTGGCCTCTGCGGCATTCTGCTCTGTTGTGGAGATTGGCGGCTCTGTCTCCTCGGATTTTTCCGCTTGTATGTACTGCCCAGAATTGGGAATTGTCAAGTTAGGCAATTCCTGTACGGACGGTGATGCTATCTCAAAATCCGAAACATCTGCTGAAACATCGATAGTTGTAGTTGAGGAATAATTTCTTTCTAGTTCTGAACTATTAAGTCTGTGAGTAGGGAATAGCAGACTTTTAGGTTCGTCTGGATTAGCAGAATCAGTAGACTCCGGTTCGCGATCGCCAGTTTTTGGCGGAACACTCGCTGCAATTTCCGCTTGCTCTGGCTCAGAAATACCTAACAAGTCCATCAACCCGCCGAGAGCCCCAGCTTGATTGTTTTCCCCGCTGCTGTCACATTCGGACTCTGCATTTTGCTGGTTTGAACCAGCTATAAGTTTGAGATCGAATAATAAATTCAGCAAGGGTTCTAGCTGGGTTGCTGCATCGGTAGCAGACTGGTCGGGTTGAGAAACAAAACCCTCTAACTCATTTTCGTCAGCCGGATTTTCTTTCGGTAAAGCCATGCGTTATTATCCGTTATGGTGGCGCTCCGGCAACAGAAATTCGGTATTTAACTTATTATCAGCAACGCCTTTAAGTTCGGGTACAAATTCTGTTCCTTTGAGCCTCATGCCGAGTTCAAACAGAATTTCTGCCATATCGTCTCTAGAAACTTTAACATCTCTGAGCATGGAAAAGCGACGATCGAGCTCTTCAAAAACCTGTGTTTTCAAAGTGCGGGTTTCTTCAGATAGTCGCTCTCTGGTTTGGGAGAGTTCGTCACGAAGCGAACTGGTTTGATTGTCTATAGCCTCGTCGAGGGCTTCCATGCTGCTGGAGAATTTGCGGTTAACGCGATCGACTTGCTGACGGATATCTGCGCTTTCTTCTTGGGTGTTTGAGGTGAGCGATTTAACTTTTTTTTCTAATGAATCAACTGCCGCCTTCATTTCTGTGGACAGAACTGTTTTCACCTGTTCGATGCGAGTTTGCATATCTTGCTGCATCATCGACAAGTCGGAATCTATTTTATCGAAGCGATTGTCGTATTCTCTAAGCTGCGCCCCGAAAATTATATCCCGGATCTGGTCGATATTTCCCAGCCGTTCCCGCATTTCTTCTTTAGTTATTTCCGCCATGCTTTTACCTCGAATCTCCTAAAATGGTGAGTTTAAGAACTGCGCTAGTGATTGATGACCGTTGTTGGCGGCACTAGCTTTTTTGAGTGAGGGGGCTTTTATTTTTTGAACTCTCACCCCTGCGTCGGGGAGGGGATTTTTTAGAGTTTTGACTCTAAATATCCTGAGATACAAATTCTTGGGCCGAGTCCTGTCACCAAAAATGACGGTTTGCTATCCTTGCCTTGCAGCAAGCTCAGAGGAGCGTAGACTTTCCTGCTATACAGCGGGGTAGGTTTTAATGTCTTGACTGACATCCTCAATGATATCGCATCTTGACAACAGTGCCTCATAGCATAGCGCCTGGGGTACGCTAAAAAGCGGGCGCGCGCTCCACGTCCAATTATATATAAGATATAACTCGAAAGCTGGGTCGATCGCCGATCGGCTCCGAGGGATGTTGCGTTTGAGCAGAAAGCACTTATACAGCCGAACTCGGCCCATCTCTCCCCCTCGAACCGTCTCCTCCTCGGATCGCCCTATAAAAATTCATAGGGCCCGATCGACAGCGATCAGACCCAATAATATGAGAACTTTGTTTTTTCTAACAAACGAGATGTTTCCGGTTGAGAACTTTTACTTACTAGGGTTTACAACTTGTGCAGCTTTACTTTTAATCCGCAACGACAACTAAGTCTGACTCGACTGCGGTTTGGCTTGACTGCTCGATCAGCAGTTTGCCACTATTCCAAGTTGTGTTCGGTTAATTTCTGCTGCTCCTGGGAATCTAGACCGGAGACACCATGCCTATATCCTCGAACTTTCTTTCTAAATATAGCGACCTCCTTTCTCTTTCTGTCCCGGTGTCTATTATTAAGTTAGCATGGCCTTTCGGAGCAGTAAAGCACTATTTGCAAAACTTGATAGGTCTTTACATTACTAAGTATAATGATATGAATATCCACATAGATGTAAGTTAGCACTCACGCACTCCGAACAAAGAAACCGGGTTTTTTCACCGAGATTGAGGATTTTAAGCAAGTATTTTGGTTGAAAAACCCGGTTTCTGGACACCCGTGCGTAAGTCCTATAAATTCTATTGTTGCTACATCTTTACATACTTAAGTGTTTTTGTCATGTCTATTTCTCCTAAGTTTCTCAGTGGCAGCCAAATCCGCCAAACATTCCTCGACTTTTACGCTCAGCGGGGACATAAGATATTGCCGAGTGCTTCTTTGGTGCCGGAAGATCCGACAGTGTTGCTGACGATCGCCGGAATGCTGCAATTCAAGCCGATATTTCTCGGACAGCGCGCCGCCGAATCACCGCGCGCCACCACTTCTCAAAAGTGCATCCGCACCAACGACATCGAAAACGTCGGCCGCACCGCCCGCCACCACACGTTTTTTGAAATGTTGGGTAACTTCAGTTTCGGGGATTATTTCAAGAAACAGGCGATCGCCTGGGCGTGGGAACTTTCCACGGAAGTTTTCGGTTTACCAGCGTCCAATTTGGTTGTTAGTGTTTTCCGAGAAGATGACGAAGCTTTTGCGATTTGGCGCGATGAAATTGGCATTCCGGGCGATCGGATTCAGCGCATGGGAGAAGATGACAATTTCTGGCAATCCGGCCCGACTGGCCCCTGCGGCCCGTGTTCGGAGATTTACTATGATTTCCACCCAGAAAGAGGCGACAATATTGACCTCGAAGATGATAGCAGGTTTATTGAATTCTACAACCTGGTTTTCATGCAGTACAATAAAGATGCAGAGGGCAATTTAACACCGCTGCAAAATCAAAATATTGATACTGGCATGGGATTGGAACGGATGGCGCAAATCCTCCAGAAAGTCCCCAATAATTACGAAACAGATTTGATTTTTCCGATCGTTCAATCGGCGGCGGAACTTGCCGGAATTGATTACCACAATAGCGATGAAAAAGTCAAGGTTTCGCTGAAAGTAATTGGCGATCATATTCGGGCTGTGGTGCACATGATTGCGGACGAAATTCGCGCGTCGAATGTGGGTCGGGGTTACATTTTGCGGCGGTTGATTCGCCGGGTAGTGCGCCACGGGCGGCTGATTGGAATTCAGGGCGAATTTACGGTGCGGGTGGCTGAAAGTGCGATCGGCCTTTCGGAAGCAGCTTATCCGAACGTGCGATCGCGGGAAGCTCAAATTAAGGCGGAATTGGCAAGGGAAGAGGCGCAGTTTCTCAAGACTTTGGAACGCGGAGAGAAGCTGCTGGAGGAAATTGTCGATCGCACAAAACAGCAAACCAACCAACAAATCAGCGGTAAAGATGCTTTCACTCTTTACGATACCTACGGTTTCCCCTTAGAACTGACTCAAGAAATTGCTGAGGAAGAGGGAATTACTGTCGATGTAGACGGCTTTAAAGCAGAGATGGAGGAACAGCAAACTCGCGGTAAAAATGCTCGCCAAACAATTGATTTGACGGTGCAGGGTTCTTTGGATAAGTTGGCTGAAACAATCCAAGGAACTGAGTTTGTCGGTTATGCTGAATTGTCTAGTTTAGCTGAGGTGGAAGTTATCTTGGTTGACGGCAAATCTGTGGAGGAAGCAGCCGCAGGTACTGAGGTACAAGTTGTTTTGAACCAAACGCCGTTTTATGCTGAATCTGGCGGACAAATTGGGGATAAAGGTTATTTGAACGGCAGCATTCAGGGAGAGAATGCAGAGGGTTTGTTAGTAAGAGTTGATGATGTGAAGAAGGAATCGGATTTCTTCGTGCATTTCGGCTTTGTGGAACGGGGAACGCTGAGAGTGGGCGATAGTATTACTGCGAAGATTGACAATAGCGGTCGCCGCCGAATTCAGGCTAACCACACAGCAACTCACTTATTACAATCAGCTTTGCGAAAAATTGTAGACGATTCGATTTCGCAAGCTGGTTCGCTGGTATCGTCAGAGAGATTGCGGTTTGATTTCAATTCTCCGCGCGCTGTCACAGCAGAAGAGTTGCAGAAAATTGAGGATTTAGTTAATAGTTGGATTGCTGAGGCGCACGCTGCGGTCGTTGCAGAAATGCCGATCGCCCAAGCGAGGGAAAAAGGCGCGACTGCGATGTTTGGCGAGAAGTACGGCGATGTGGTGCGGGTGATCGATTTTCCCGGCGTTTCGATGGAATTGTGCGGGGGGACTCACGTCAGCAATACGGCTGAAATCGGGCTGTTTAAGATTGTTTCCGAGGCGGGGGTTGCGGCTGGTACTCGCCGGATTGAGGCGGTTTCGGGCCAGGCTGTTTTGGATTATTTGAATGTGCGTGACAGGGTTGTGCGCGATTTGGGCGATCGATTTAAGGCGAAGCCTGAAGAATTGCCGAACCGGATTACTAATTTGCAGAATGAGTTGAAGGATACTCAGAAACATTTGGCTGCTGTGAAGTCGGAATTGGCGATCGCGAAATCCG
This sequence comes from Microcoleus sp. N9_B4, assembly GCF_036701635.1. NCBI lineage: Bacteria > Bacillati > Cyanobacteriota > Cyanophyceae > Oscillatoriales > Microcoleaceae > Microcoleus > Microcoleus sp. N9_B4. The sequence goes on from NZ_JAUBRC010000037.1 coordinate 56,190, forward strand.
ACCAGTTGCTGAGTGCGGCGGAGGCGATCGGGGAATTCAAAATCATTGTAGCTCAATTGGGTGATGTGGATACGGAAGCGCTGAAAACTGCGGCAGAAAGATTGCAGCAAAAGTTAGGAAATGCTGCGGTTGTTTTGGCATCAATTCCTGAACCGGATAAGGTAAGTTTGGTGGCAGCTTTTAGTCCTGAAGTCAATAAGAAAGGATTGCAAGCTGGCAAGTTTATCGGGGGAATTGCTCAAATTTGCGGCGGAAAAGGCGGCGGGCGGCCTAATTTGGCGCAAGCTGGGGGACGCGATGCAAGTAAGTTGCAGGAAGCGTTGGAAAGTGCTCGCAATTTGTTAGTTGAAGGGTTGGGGTAATTACTCGGATCGGGTGATTTATGGGAAACTGTAGGGGCGGGTTTCACCAACCATAATTGCCAATAATCGACAATCCGATAAACCCGCCCCACCCAACCATAAATCACAATGTACATGGTGCTTGTAGGGGCGGGTTCACCAACCATAATCGTCAATAATCGACAATCTCGAAAACCCGCCCCCACCCCACGAAAAATACTACATTTTCCGATGCGATGCAAATTCCAGGTTGATGTGGGCGATCGGTGGTGGGGGGCGGGTTTATCTAGATTGTTGGTATTCGTTAGATATTGTTGGTGGAACCCGCCCCTACAAAATCTGGGTAAAGGTATTGTGCCAAAATCCCTGGTTTTTCCCGCGCCAAAAATGTAAAATATCCCAAACATGGGTAGTGCAATGAAAAGCAAAAAACAAACCTATTTCGACCTGATAGAATCCCTGATCAACTCCCCCAACGAGGAAGCACAAATCGCCATCCTGAAATCCAAGGAAAAACGGATCGATGATGACTTTGCGGGATTTTTACGGAAGTGGGCAACTAAAATCATAGCAGAAAAAAAATACCGCCAAGCTAGAGACATTATTATTAATATTTTAGAATTCAGTAACTTGATTCAAGAGTTTCCACTGGGTAGCAAAAGCAGCAATATGGAAATTGCCATTGCAGGATATGAGGTGGCACTGAAAATTTTTAACCGATATGATGATCCCGAAAACTGGGGATATATTCAAAATAATTTAGCAACTGCTTACAGGAACAGAATCACAGGAGAAAGGCAGGATAATCTAGAAAAGACGATCGCATTTTATGAAGCAGCTAGTGAAGTTCTTTCCCGCGATGCTTTTCCGCAAGAATGGGCGAGGACTCAAAATAATTTGGCTGCTGCTTACCGTAGCAGAATCAAAGGAGAACGGGGTGAGAATATCGAAAGGGCGATCGCATTTTTTGAAGCTGCTTTAGAAGTTGGTACCCGCGATGCTTTCCCGCAAGATTGGGCTCATACTCAAAATAATTTGGCAAATGCTTACTATTCCAGAATCCAGGGAGACAGGGGAGAGAATATAGAAAGGGCGATCGCATTTTTTGAAGCTGCTTTACAAGTTCGCACCCGCGATGATTTTCCCCAAGATTGGGCTGCGACTCAAAATAATTTGGCAATTGCTTACAGTGACAGAATCAAGGGAGACAGGGGTGATAATTTAGAAAGGGCGATCGCATTTTTTGAAGCAGTGTTACAAGTTCGCACCCGCGATGCTTTTCCCCAAGATTGGGCTGCGACTCAAAATAATTTGGGAGAAGCTTACAGATACAGAATCCAGGGAGACAGGGGTGATAATTTAGAAAGGGCGATCGCATTTTATGAAGCAGCTTTACAAGTTTGCACCCGCCAAGCTTTTCCCCAAGATTGGGCTGCGACTCAAAATAATTTGGCAATTGCTTACAGTGACAGAATCAAGGGAGACAGGGGAGAGAATATAGAAAGGGCGATCGCATTTTATGAAGCTGCTTTACAAGTTCGCACCCGCGATGCTTTTCCCCAAGATTGGGCTGGGACTCAAAATAATTTGGCAATTGCTTACAGTGACAGAATCAAGGGAGACAGGGGTGATAATTTAGAAAGGGCAATCGCCCTTTATGAAGCAGTTTTACAAGTTCGCACCCGCGAAGCTTTTCCCCAAGATTGGGCAAGGACTCAAAATAATTTGGCAACTGCTTACAGTGACAGAATCCACGGAGACAGGGGTGATAATTTAGAAAGGGCGATCGGATTTTATGAAGCTGCTTTACAAGTTCGCACCCGCGAAGCTTTTCCCCAAAATTGGGCTGGGACTCAAAATAATTTGGCAACTGCTTACAGTGACAGAATCCAGGGAGACAGGGGAGAGAATATAGAAAGGGCGATTAAATGTCAAAAACGTGCTTTAGAAGTTTACACTCCTACCACCTTACCCCGTGAGTGTCTGCGAAGTGGGCAAAACTTAGGCAATTTAGGATTTGCAGAAAGTTTGTGGGAAACAGCCATATTCGGCTACGAAAAAGCCATCCAAGCAGTCGAACAAAGCCGCGAGTGGATCACATCCGACAACCGCAAACGAGAAATCATCGAAGAAAATCTCGATGTCTACGAAAAAATGATGCAATCCTGCATCATTCACCAACAATATGACAAAGCCCTGCAAACAATCGAACGCAGCAAATCCCGCTACCTAGTCGAACTCTTCACCAACAGCGAAATCTACCCCAAAACAGCCACCGAAACCGAGAAACAGCAACTCCAAAACCTGCGCCGCCAAATCGCCGCCTCCCAACAACTCCTAGAAACAGAAACCCCATCTCCTCCCCCTCTTTCTCCCCCCCTTACCAACGGGGGACCGGGGGGGGTTCCCGAAGACTTTCCCTCACAACGCACAACCCAAACCCGCAGCCTCAGCCCCGAATATTTCCAACAACAAAAAGCCAAATTAGAAACAACATCACAGCAACTAGCACAACTGCTAGAACAAATAAAACAGCGAGAACCAGAATTCACCCTAACTCAAAAAGTCGAGCCCATCGACATCACCAAATTTCAACAAACCTTAGACACCGAAACAGCAATCATAGAATGGTACATCGGCAATGACTCCTACCCCGATGATAGCTGGGGAGGATCGGTCTTCATCATCACCCGCGACAGCATAAAACCAGTCACATATACCACAACCGAAATAGCCGAATTAGAAACCTGGAAAAACAACTATCTCGACGAATACCGCAACCAAAACACCAACACAACCTGGCAAAAAACCCTATCCCAAAAACTCGAAAAACTCTCAGAAGTCCTGCGATTAAACGAGATAATCGCCCACATCCCCCCCAACTGCAAACAACTAATCCTAGTACCCCACCGCTACCTGCACCTATTCCCCCTCCACGCCCTACAATTCACCTCAGAAACCCGATTTAAAGAAAAAACTAACTTTCGCGGCTACCTCCTCGACAGCTTCCCCGCAGGCGTGAAATACGCCCCCAGCTTGCAACTGCTGGAACTCGTAAAAAATCGCATCACCACCAGAAACTCCCCCCCACCAAATCAGCAACAACTATTTGCCCTCCAGAATCCCACCGAAGACTTATTCAACGCCGACATGGAAGTAGAAACCATCAAAACCAGATTCAATCCGCATCAAATATTACTCAAAAAACAAGCCACAAAAACCGCCCTCAACGAAAACCGAGAAAACCTCTCAAACGCCAACTACCTGCACTTTTCCTGTCACGGCATCTTCAACTTTGACTATCCGCTGCTGTCATCCTTAGTGTTAGCCGATTCCCTGGAACCGCAAACCTCACCCCCGCCCCCAGAGTCAAATCAGCCCGCTGAAAAACAGCGCTATGTCACCCTACGCAGCGGCAGAAAAGCCATCCCAGAAAAATGCCTCACCCTGCGAGAAATCTTTGCCGAATTGCAGTTACCGCAGTGCAGTCTCGTCACACTTTCCGCCTGCGAAACCGGGTTAACCACCTCAACCGCAATGACGGATGAATACATTGGTTTACCCAGCGGTTTCTTGTATGCGGGTAGCATGAATGTTGTCAGCAGTCTGTGGGCTGTCGATGATTTTGCCACCGCAATTTTAATGATTAAATTTTATCAGGAATTGCCGGATGCAGATTCAGTCGCCCTCGCTTTGAATGCGGCGCAAAACTGGATGCGCGGGGTGAGTATGGAGGATTTTCGAGTTTGGGTAGGATTGTTAAATTTAGATGAAAAATCGAGCGAAAGTGTGAAAGATTGGTTAAGTTATATACCCAAGGCTAAGCAGCCTTTTGTTCATCCTAAGTATTGGGCGGCATTCTGTGCTACTGGATATTAGATCGGGTGGGTATTATAATGGTTTTAAGGTTAAACCGAAAGGCCGCCAGGGAATGAATTCCACGGGCATTTTAGCGAAAGTCCTCACTCAGAGGACTGAAGAGTTATACTCAATTCGAGTTATTCACCTCCTTCTACTCGTTCCCAGGCTCTGCCTGGTAACGCACATCCGGAGGCTCTGCCTCCAAATTTCCTGCTAGAAAAGCGAGGCAGAGCCTCTAGACATCGGTTCCCAGGCAGAGCCGGGAAACCAGTTGAAAAGCGAGGCAGAGCCTCTAGACATCGGTTCCCAGGCAGAGCCGGGGAACCAGTTGAAATCACATTTTATTAACGGAGGATTAGACTGTGAAAATTCACAAAAATATCGCTACCTTTCTATACTGGCTGAAGGAAGAACCGAGCATTTTCTTGCCGGAAGCATGGCGCGATTTACCCAACTTAGAGGACGAAATAGCAAACTTAGCAGATAATGAATCTTTAATTGCTGAAGCTATCAAAAATTGGTGTATAGAGCGCGACTTAGGAGAGCAATTAAGAGATTGTCTGCGAAAAGATTTCTACGATGCGGGCGAACCCACCCCAAGTACAACACCGCCACTAACCAATATCACTCAAACCCTGCGTACCAGCATTGAAGATAGCTACAAAAAGCTTCAAGAAATCGCAGCAAATAATCAATCAGATACCAGCAATGACTCCAACTAGCAAAATCTATGCCCCCAACGTTTATCTATTTGCCTTTCACCTCTGCAACGCCATAGAATCAGAGTCGAATTCCCCTGTGGACTCCGCCAGTTTGTGGCAGAAGTGCGATGAGATTTTGCAAACTAAATTAGCAGTCAGTACAAAATTTAATGACAGCTATTTTCACAAAAAAGAGGAACCTGTCGGCTTCCGAGTTGAGCTGATTAATAAACAAGTTGTTGGCAACCGCAAGTCTCTACCCTTTGATAAGGAGATTTCGGTTGAAAATCAGCAAATTCCTGTCAAGGGTTTTGCCCTACCGCTGCGAATTGATGACAGCTATGCCCTGGGTTTAAAAATTTTTGTCCCAGAAAAAGTTAACAGCATTAAAACACCTGCTGTCGATGTTAGCATCTTCAAGGAATTTAATCCCGATAACTGCTTGCTGCCGGATTTCGTGCAGAGTTATTTCGGGCAAACTCTGCTGCTTACAGCTTGGCTGAGTGTCGAACAAAATCAGGCGGCGCGGGCAGATTCCCAGTTTCTCCAAGCTTTAGGCAAACAGTGCTTGGAAAAGTTGATTGCCGGTCAAAATATGCCGGATTTTTACCGTCAAGGCGAGTTATTCGGCAGTCCGATTTTGGAGTATGGTAATCCGAGTCAGCCCGATAGTTACTGTCACATTATTATCTGGTTTTTCAACAGTCCGACAACTGATGAAATCTGGGATGAGACGCGGTACAGCGATTTTATGGATTTGTTTTTGTACCGAAATAAGATTCTTCGTGCTTATCACGACAGCCGCAAGCTTTACGCCGTGACTCGCGAGGAATACAAACAAATTGAACTGGATATTGACAAGACTTTTAAGTATTTGCAGCGAGATAAAGCTCAGCAGAGGCAATCGAAAGGTGCGGGTTTAAAGGAAGAAGAATTAAAATATCTGGAAACTCAGATGATTGAGATGCCGCCTCGGGCTGTGAAGTATGCCCGAATGCTGATTGATTTAGAGTTTCGCCAAAATACGATCGCCATTAACGCCCAAAATTACCAGGATAAATTAAATCAAATAAGTCTTGACTTAAAAGCAAGAAACAAGTACAATGATAGTGATCCCAATTTAAGTTTCCTCGAAACATTCAGCAAAGAAACTTGCCCGCAGTTTCAAAGGCAGATTCAAGCAGATTTAGGCTATTTCAAACACGGTTCCGGCTTGCTAGACCAAGCAACCGAGGCAATTCGAGCTATTGTGGCGATCGAAGAAGCTTATCGGGATGCGAAACTAGAGGTAACGATTCAAGCTGTCGGCTTTGGTTTGGGAGTAGCCGGCGTAGTGGCTGGCAGTTCTCCTTATTTGATTAAACAAGACCCGCCGAATCAAATGATTGCTTTGCCTTTCCTGAAGGTGGGAATTAATTCTTTTGCCTTGGTATTGTTGATTAGTATCGGTGCGGGGGTTGTAGTTTGGGGTGGGGTTTTGTTACTGGCAAATTCCAAGAATCTACTAGGTAAGTTCAAGAATCTACTAAGTAGAAATAAACAGTTGCCGCCGCCATAATCCCGGTTCCGGGCGGGCAATTCACCCGCCCCAGAAAAAGATTGAGCTTAATATTGAGGTACAGACGGGTCTACTTCTTCACTCCAAGCAGTAATTCCGCCCTTAACATTAATCCCCTCAATTCCAGCTTCCTTCAAAATCCCCAAAGCCTTCGCAGAACGCCCGCCCATTTTGCAGTGTGCAATCAAGCGGTGGCCGTTCAACAATTCCTTGACCTTAGCGACACCTGCGCCGTGTTCGATATCCGGCAAAGGAACCAAAACCGACCCAGGAATTTGACAAATTTGATACTCGTTGGGATTGCGAACATCCAACAATACAAAATCCTTCGCACCGCTGTCGATTAACTCCTTAAGTTGCGTGACAGTCATCTCAGGAACTTGCGTTTGTTGACTTGCTTCCTGCGCTTTAGCTTGAGGAATGCCACAGAATTGTTCGTAATCGATTAACTTTTCAATTACCGGACGCACTGGATTCGGCCGCAGTTTCAATTGCCGGAACGTCATATCTAAGGCATTGTAAAGCAACAGTCTGCCACTCAAAGTAGTGCCTTGACCTAAGATAATCTTGATAGCTTCCGTTGCTTGGATAGAACCGACAACTCCGCACAAAACGCCTAAAACGCCACCTTCTGCACAAGAAGGAACCATCCCAGGAGGCGGGGGTTCCGGGTACAAATCGCGGTAATTCGGGCCGCCTTCGTAGTTGAAAACTGTTGCTTGCCCTTCAAATCGGAAGATGGAACCGTAGACGTTGGGTTTGTTTAAAAGCACGCAAACGTCGTTCATCAAATAGCGAGTCGGGAAGTTGTCCGTACCGTCGATGATGATATCGTAAGGAGTGGCAATGTCGATCGCATTTTCCGAACTAACGCGAGTTTCGTACAAATCAACTTGACAAAAAGGATTAATTTCTAAAATCCGATTTTTAGCCGACTCAATCTTCGGTTTCCCAACCCAAGAAGTGCCGTGAATTACCTGCCGCTGCAAGTTGGAATGGTCAACAATATCAAAGTCTACAATCCCAATGCGGCCAACACCGGCGGCTGCTAAATACAGCAGCAGCGGCGAACCGAGGCCTCCCGTACCGATGCAGAGCACGCTGGCAGCTTTGAGACGCTTCTGCCCATCCAATCCAACTTCTGGGAGGATCAGGTGGCGAGAGTAGCGTTCGTATTCTTGTTTGTTGAGCTGGATCTCGTCCAGATTAGGATTTAGCATGATATTGTGTGTAGCGCAGATTTTGAATTATATCCTATCTGAATCTTTCGCATTTTTACGTGTTTGTTATCTTTACTAATTATTTCTTAATCTCAGTCGGTTCCAGTGGGAGAATTTCCTCTGCTTGAAAGTTCCCCTCTCCGTCAAGACTCCAACTGCGAAGGTCTTCCGAACAGCCTTGTCGGACGGACACAATAATATAAGAGTATTCGGCCCAGGCCAATGTCCGATCGCACTCTGAGGGCACTGCGGGACAATCCGTGTGAGAATGATATATACCGATAATATCCAGATTGCGATCGCGCCCATGTTTCATCGCCCGCAACATATCTTCGGGCTTAATAGCATATCTGCGTCTTTCTGTCAATCCTTTTTGTTCCGGCCAATTCTCCTCAGCTTCCGCACTCCAAGCATTTTGAGTCGGCCAAACTTCTACTAAAGTTTTAACATCGCCAGTAACTCGACCGAGCAACAAACCGCAGCATTCTTCAGGATAAGTGCTTTCGGCGTGGGTGCGGATTGATAAAATTTGAGAGTCGGAAAGTGCGATCGGCTGCATAGGATTTTATTGTAGATTTTATTGTAGTTTTTTTTGTAAAGTGCGATTAAGAGCGGGATAGCTACGCTTCACGGGCTTTTTTTTAATTGTGGAACAGGCCTCTTGCCTGTTCAATACTGGCTTTTCTGGAGATGTCTATTAATTTGAGGTTCCTGTAGCTGTTTGCAAAACAGTTCTATAAGCAATGACAGCTTCAGTTTGGTTAACATATCCTACATATTGACTCAATACAGAAAAGTCTAACTCAGGCAAAAATTCACTGCGGGAAATTAACTCATAACCAGACTCCCGCAAGTGGTAAAGAGAAAATTGATCGTTAGCCCAAAACCAGACTTCAGGAACTTGCAAACCGCGATACACTTCTAGTTTGTCAACTCCACCGCTAGTGAGAGCAATTTCGATCGCAATATCAGGGATTTCTGCAAGTGCACCCAAGCAGTAACACTCATCCGGTTCGGCACCCCGTCTCACAGCTTCGCGGCGAAATGTAGCACTTCCGTAACCGTTGAGATTAATTAGCCTTTCAACCGCATAGGTTTCTATCAAGCGGGCAATAATTTTTTTAAGCCTTTCATGTTCTGGCGAAGTCGTCATAATAATTTCTAACGTTCCTTCCAAGTAAGTCATCCTGGGAAATTCATCGACAAACATATCGGAAAGTTGTTCGTATTGCTTCCAAGTCACATCATATAGAATTATGCGCTGTTCAGTCGCTGGATCGAGAGTTTTTGGATCTAAAAGTAGCATAAATAATTACCTGCACTTAAGATATCTAAACGTTAGATATTTCTGCTCTTTCTCACTCTTCTTCTCTGTGTCCTCTGCGCCCTCTGCGGTTCATTAAAAAAGTTCCTATATAAATTTAACGAACCGCGAAGACGCTTATGACACAAAGGAAGAGAAGAGAAGGGGAAAAAGAGTTAATTCAATCAAGAGGGAGTTTGCTGCAACTCAGGCCGCTCATCTGGGACGATCGCACCTTCGACAGGACACACCTGCAAACAAATACCGCAGTCAATACAGGTATCAAAATCAATCCAAAACCAATCAGTACCCTTGACATTTTTGCCGGGGCCGGGGTGAATGCAAGCAACCGGACAAGCGCCAACGCAATCAGCAATTCCCTCGCAAATATTCGTAACAATAGTGTGTGCCATAGTGTTCTCTCAAAAGATTTTATATCAATTCCGGTTGCACCGGAATGATGTTGACTGTTGACTGTTGACTGTTGACTGTGAATCGAACAACTGAAAATTGCGCCGAGATAGGTAGCGACTTGTAAAAATCCTTCCTGAATTGCCCTCTAATTTATCATTCCGATGCAGCCAGAAACGATATTAGGTAGATCGGGAATTAGCAATTAGCAATTGGCAAAACCTTCTCTCAATCAGCAGGATACATAATATCATATCGGGTGATTTTTAACCAATTACCAACTACTAATTACCAATTACCAATTAGCCTAATTTACCGTTTCAATTGTTGGCAATCCTTCGGCATTTACCCAAGCAATTTGAGCAATTCGTCGATCGCGCGCGTATTCCCGCGCCGACTCCGCAGTCTCCCGACTCTCCAAATCTATTTCTACCCGAACGAGGTGAGTAGACTCTCGGAGTTTGCGAGCATAAGCAAACGCGGCGGCACTAGCTTCAGGAGTTTGAGGCACAACCAACCAGTCGCTAGCTGGCGTCTGGGTGGGCAATTGCCCCTCTGTCAGCAAAACTTGGTGCAAATCTTCAATATTTAGACAAAACCCGATGCCGGGGGAATTTTGCCCTTGCGGGTCGAACAGTCCCAAAAGTTGGTCGTAGCGCCCCCCTTGTCCTAAAACTCGCTGTCCTGTCTTGCTGCTGCTGACAACTTCAAACACAATTCCAGTGTAGTAGTCAAATGTTTGAATTAAACTCAAATCGAGGTGAATGTGGGATTTGAGATTGGGAATTTTTGACTGGCATTGGTGCAGCAATTCGATCGCAGATTTGAGATTATTTAACGCGGCTTGCTGCGGCAAATCTAAATCCAGTTTGGCAACAATTGGCAACACCTCTTCTGGGCGGCCGCGCAAGTCAAATAACAGCAGAGCTCTGTCTCGCAATTCGGTTGACAGCGGCAAAGTTTCCAAGGCAATTCGATCGAGATTGGCGATCGCCCCCCGAACTTTTTGGCGCACGTTTGGCGGAAACGGTTCCAGCAATGTTGCAGTCAAGCCCGCTTCTCCCAAAACCAAATGCCACTCATCTATTTCCAAGCTCTGCAAGCACTCAGACAGCAGCAGCAGCACTTCCGCATCCGCAACCGCCCCCCCCGCGCCGAGCAGCTCTACCCCAGCTTGATAGAACTCCTGTTGCCCGCCTGAGCCAGTATCTGGGCCCTTGCGGAACACGTTAGCGTTGTAGTAGAGGCGCTGAGGCTGCCAGCGAGTCCCGGCCATCCGCATTGCAGCCGCGCGGGCGATGGATGCTGTCAATTCCGGCCGCAAACCAAGTTCTCCATCCTCGGCGTCTTGCAATTGAATTAAGGTCGATCGGTCGATCGCGCCCCCAGCCATCAATGTCTCCAGCCTTTCTAGAGTAGAGGTAATAATCCGGTGATAGCCCCAGCGGTGAAAAACCTGCTGTAAGCGCCGTTCGATCGAAATTTTTTGAGCAACGTCAAGGGGCAATAAATCTCTTGCACCCGATGGGGGTTGGTGAACCATATCAATTTTAGATTTTAGACTTTAGATTTTAGATTGGGCTTAGAAGCTTAGCTTTAGGGACGGTGTTAAAGTCGAAGAAGGCAAGCTTAACCTTCGACTTTAACAAATTAAGGTGTCATCTCAATTTTAGATTTTAGATTTTAGATTTTAGATTGGGCTTAGAAGCTTAGCTTTAGGGGACGGTGTTAAAGTCGAAGCAGGCCAGCTTAACCTTCGACTTTAACAAATTCAGGCGTCATATCGTTTTCGTTTGCATCGGAATAATCATTTTCCCCGTCAGTGCGATCGTCCCGTTCTTTCTGGAGCATCCGCGATCGCGGGACGATCATACTGACGGTATAATTCCGACTGCGATCGGATGTGATATCACCAACTCTTGATTCTTTTGAGCGAGATCGCTCCACTGCTGAGCAGTTTACCAATTTCTAAATATTCAAGACTCACAACTCACAACTTCTCACTTCTTCTTCCCGCCAAACAAACTTGCAAAAAATCCTGGTTTCTCGTCACCTTTTTTTGCCTTTGCGGAAGCTTGTTCCAGCTTTTTCTTAACCTCCAAAGCCGTCGGTTCTTCAGGATTTGATGCCAAAGCTTTGTTCATCTCAAGTTTGGCCATTGTGGCTTGATTTTGTTCAAGGTAACACATTGCTAACATAGCGTGAGCCTTGCTGTGTTTCGGATCGCGCTTCAGGGCTTCCCTCAACTCCAAACTTCCTTTAGCGTAATTTTTGCTGTCCATAAATCCTTGAGCTCGGCGGCAATAGGCTTCGGTCTGCGAGTCTATTACCGGAGGTGGAGTTGTGGTTGGGGTTGGGGTTGGGGTTGGGGGGTCTGTTTTTTTTACGTCGGTTGGGGGAGGTGGTGGCGGGGTTGCAATGCCACGCTCTTTTCGCAGCAGGTAAACCATGTTGAGTTCGCTAATTTGATCGATCGCCTCTTGCGTTTCCTTAACTGATTCGTACTGCTTGAGAGCGAGTTTGCTAACTGCTGTTTTGTAAGCTTCTTCCCAATTTTTAGCGGTAGCTAACTGTTTGGCTGCTTCGCTTTCAATTTGCATTTTCGCCTGTTCTTTAACGACGCGCTTGGCGATGGCTGCTAATAGCAGGCTGTATTCTTTGCGATCGCTTTCCTTAGAGAATTTGTTGTAAGCCGGATTGACTACTTTTGACAAAAATTGGTTAGCCCAATCTTTATCGGCTTGGCTTTCAAAAGAGCAAGTATCCGAATGCAACCGGCGGGCGATTTTCATGTAGCGCTTGCGGATGTCGTTAAACTCGGCGTCTAAGGGAACTCCCAAAATTGCGTGCTGATCTGTAAAATCATACTTGAACAGCCCTTTTGTCATTTCAAAAGACATAAATTTTACTCTTCCTTTCCTGGCTTTTCACTATTCTTTAATGTAGCTTGAGTCAAGGGGTTCTGACCCCCGTACTACCCCCGATCTATTGCTGCGGGCACGCTACTTCCAAGAAGATAAGGGAGGAACTGCTAGCAGTGCGCTGCTGAGTTCGGCGTGTATTTTGCCGTTTGTGGCCAAAATCCGACCCGAGCTCATCTCAAAGGCACTGCCGTCATAAGCTGTAATTTGACCTCCGGCTTCGGAGACGATGAGTACACCCGCTGCTACGTCCCAAGGGGCGAGTCCCCGTTCCCAGTATCCGTCCGATCGCCCCATCGCCAGGTGTGCGAGGTCTAGGGATGCGGAACCGCTGCGCCGCACGCCTTGGGTGAGGTGGGTGAGGTGACAGAATTCGGCATAATTATTGTCTGCTGTTTCCCGCCGATCGTATGCAAAGCCAGTGACTAGCAAGCTGGTTCTCAATTCTGAGATTTGGGAAACTTCGATCGGCAAACGGTTGCAGGTTGCTCCCAATCCTTTGCCGGCCCGAAACAATTCATTATGAAAAGGGTCGTAAATTACTCCAATTTGTGGTATACCGTCGATTAAAAGTCCGATCGACACGGCCCAAAAAGGATATTGGTGAGCATAATTGGTTGTGCCGTCCAAAGGGTCGATCGCCCACAGGTATTTGCTGCTGGCATCTCCTAATTTGCCGGATTCTTCGGCGAGGATGGCGTGGTGGGGTACGTGGCGGCCGAGAATTTCTAAGATGACGGCTTCTGAGGCTTTGTCGGCTTCTGTGACTAAATCGCCCGATCGCCCTTTTTCTTGAATTTTTTCTAATTTTCCGCAGAAAGATTTCAGGACGGAACCGGCGGCTAGGGCTGCTTCGGTGGCTATTTCTAAGAAGTTTTGCAGTTGATTGTCAGTCATTTGTTAGTTGTTATAGCGGAAGGAAGAAGGAAGAAGGAAGAAGGAAGAAGGAAGAGGAAGTACGAACCGCGAAGACGCGAAGGACACGAAGGAAGAGGGAAGAGGGAAGAGGGAAGAAGGAAGAAGGAAGAATGAAATCATTGCTCATTAGTTGTTAGTTATAACTGAGGAGTTTTTATTCATTGACTACTGACTAATGACTACTGACTAATGACTAATGACTACTTACTATTTCCGATTTTGCTGGCGAAATTCTGCGGGAGTTTGGCGCAAAGCTCGTTCTGGATTCCACAGGCCTTTACCCATGAGTCTCGCCCATTCTTGAGCGTTGATGAGTCGCTGCTGGTATTTGGTGTTGGGCGATCGCACTGAGGCCAGGGCATAACCTTCTTTGATTAGCTGTTCGTTGAGCAAATTTTTATCTTGCCACAAGTAGGCTAGTTTGCGATCGAACTGGTCTTTCTCTTCGATGTCTGATTCTAACAATACCTGTTTTCCCCCAATTAGCTGTTCTAGTCTTTGTTTGGCTGCTTCTCCCCAAGGCTGCTGTTTTAAATCCGGCGCATCAATACCAATCAGCCTGATTTGTTCTAATAAGGCTATTTTGTCGGCTGTACTGATAACTTCGATTGTTTGGCCGCTGATGGCCCTTTCTACTTTGGCGATCGTACCTTGGGGCATTTCTGGTTTTTGGCAGCTAGCTAACAACAGACAAAGGGCGATCGCCAATAATCGATAAAGCATGGATAATTGGTAGTTGATTATTTATCAAATTGCCTTATTCTTCATCCAACGGCAAACCGGCTTTAACTTTACCTTTGCCGAAGTAACGGCCGAATTGCAGTTCGTACACTTCGTCTTCGTCTTGCGTCTCTACCTCGATGTTGGAACGGGGATAGCTGACGCACAGCAGGGCATAACCTTCTTTTTGCAGTTCCACCGAAAGCCCCATTGCTTCTGGCTGGTGCACTTCCCCCGACTTGACGCGCACCGCACAGGCGGTACAAGCGCCGTTGCGGCAGGAAAAGGGCAATTCTACTCCTTGGTTTTCGGCGCTTTGCAGGATGTAGCGGTCTTCGGGTACTCGCACAGTGTGGCGCGCTCCCGTTTGTCTGTTATGAATTTTAATTGTGTAAGAGCGAGTCATGGAATTTTAGATTTTAGATTTTAGATTTTAGATTGGGGTTTGCGGGGCCAAATCCTTTAGATGAAAGAGTTTGCCACACAGGGAGGAGAATCCGGCCTGCCCGTTTGACACCCTACCCCCCATTAAACAGCAAATTTATGCCGTTACCCCTTCCCAAATCAGATTTGTTCTGCTAAGATAGTTTAGCTGTGGCTAAATGAATGAATTTAGCCCTGGAGAGGTGGCCGAGCGGTTGAAGGCGCACGCCTGGAAAGTGTGTTTAGGGCAACTTAACGAGGGTTCGAATCCCTCCCTCTCCGTTAAACAAGCTGTTTAGGCAAAAAAAACAGCTTGCAAAAAAAATCTCTGATCTGAGATAAATACTTTGATTATTAGCGATATCCCTTGAATTCTTTTAGAAAAATCAAGGGATATCGCTTTTCAATGTTTGATTGTCAATTAGGGCGATCGCGCCGAGAATAAACACCCAGATATAATGCCAATACTAGAAAACCATAGTGACCTACACCAATCGCCACCGTTTGCAGCAAAGCGTCGCTTTCTGCTGGCTCAATTGCTGTTTGAATGTCAATTAGGGAATTTGAGATTTTAAATTTTAGATTTTAGATTGAGGTAATTTATATCGAACTTAGCATCAGCGAGATTTGCCCCTCTGAAGGAAGTACCCTCAGCATTTCCAATCTCTCGAACAATAGCCGAGAAAGACACAAACGCAAACCAAAGATACAGCAGCGACAGCAAACCGAAACACATACCCCAAAACAGTTTGTGAGTGCTCAGAAAAGCGCTCGCCGTTGCACTGAACAAAAAAGCCGCTGCGTAAGTCGCCACACTTCCAGCCGATGCGATCGCCACCTGTGCAAATTGGCTAAGAATCCGGGAATTCACAAAAAACATTAACACCCCGCCGATCGACATTCCAGCAAGAGCAGCCTGGGAATTATTATTAGTTGCAGTCCCAGCATAGAAAAATCCCAGCAAAGCTCCTGATAGAATAGCAGAAATTGTTCGTGCCAATCTACCCGCTTTTGAGGTTTTTGGCTGTTTGCTGGCGATCGCCGAAGCGATACCAGCAGCGCTCAAAACCCCGTACAGCAACAGAACAAAAGGCCAACTGCGAGAGTCCGGTACTTGTCCTTGGGCTCCCAAAATCAGTCGAGTCAGAACATCGCCCACAACCAAACAAATCGCGATCGCCCCCGCACTCAAAACAGCAATCTGTCGCCGAGAAAGCCCGATTTTTGCACCGATAAAATTCGCACCCGCTAACTGAGCATTTCTAAAATTGCAGCCTCTAACATCCGCACCGCTGAAATCAGCACCGTTAAGAACTTGTCCTTGGAACGATCGATTTCGTAAAATTTGATTGCTAAAATTATTGGAATCCGAATACTTCATATTAGTAGAGGATGCTGGAAAATATATAAATCTGTTAGTGTTTCCGTCCCCAATCTAAAATCTAAAATGGTATGACTTATCGGCCCACGTTCAAACAAATTTGGCATATTCTCGGTTTCGGAATATTGCTCGCACCAATACTACTCTACAACATTCCCTACTTTTTGCGTCCCCAACAAACAAACGAAGCCCGATCGCTCTTTCAAGGAATAGCCTACCGCAGGGAATTTCGGACTAATCCGCGTCCCACCCTAATTCACATTGTTAGCATCGACCTAAAAGCGCCGGGAATAGGAATTTTTGTCACTCCCGGAAACCCAACAGCCGATTTAACAGAAACCCATGCCCGCACCGCTACTAAATTCCTGAAAGAATTTAAATTGCAATTAGCAGTCAACGGCAACTTTTTTTATCCCTGCATCGAGGAAGCACCTTGGGATTACTATCCCCGCAGTGGCGATCGAGTAAATAATGTCGGACACGCCATTGCCAAAAGACAAGCTTATTCTCAACCACATTCAGGCTTTCCCGCCCTTTGTTTTGATGCCAAAAACCGCGCTGAAATAATCGAAAACGGCACTTGTCCTGCGGGAACAGCCTATGCAGTTGCCGGAGATAATTTGCTGGTAAAAAATGGCAAACCCGTAGCACAAAGTCAAAAAGAACGCAAACAGGATAAACCCTATCCCCGTGCAGTCGCGGCGATCGACAAAACAGGCGACAAGTTGTGGCTAATTCTGGCAGACGGCAAGCAGAGGCTTTACAGTGAAGGGCTGAAATTGAGCGAAATAACTGATATTTCGATGCAGTTGGGAGCCGAGACAGTGCTGAATTTAGATGGCGGCGGGTCGGTAACTTTTGCAGTAGCATCGCCGTCAGGAGCGAAACTCTTGAATGCTCCGATTCAGAATAAAATTCCCATGCAGGAACGTCCAATTTCCAATCATTTGGGATTTTACGCGCGAGATAATAATGATGCCTCCGCATACTCAAATAAATAGGGTATTGATGGCCTTCATTACTAATACAAAAATTCGCTTAAATACCCACAAAATTTCTTATTCAGCAGTGAGTTTTTTTAAAATCTGCCCAAAATCCGGGAATTTTTGCTACGATTGTAAAGAAACGTAACAAAAATAAATATATAATTGGCTTATGGAAATTAGCGAAATCCAAGCAGCGCTGCAAAGTTCGGATTCTCAAGAGAGGCTGCGGGGGGTAACGGCTCTGAGAAACTGCGATTCTGCGGTGGCGCTACCGATGTTGCTGAGCAAAGTGGAGGATCAGGAGTTTATGGTGCGATCGTTCGTGGCGATGGGATTGCGGCAGATTCAAACTGGGGAAGCTTTTGCGGCGCTGTTAAAAATGATGCAGTTCGATCGCGATCCGAACGTGCGCGCCGAAGCCGCTAACTCTTTGTCAAGGTTCGGAACCGAGGCAATTTCTCATTTAGTCGAAGCTTTTCGCCGCGATGACAATTGGCTCGTCCGCCGCAGTATCATGGCTCCGCTGTATGAAATGCAGTGTCCTGATGCAGTATTTGAAATTTGTGCGATCGGTCTTGGTGGCGAAGATTTACCAGTTCAGGAAGCAGCAATTGACGGATTTGGTGTGCTGGCAAATACTGTGAAGCAAGAAGAGGCATTGCAGCAATTATTACCTCTAGTAAGTTCGGATTACTGGGGCATTCGGCTGCGAGTTGCTCGCGCACTGAGCAAATTTGACAATCCTCAAGCTCGCGCTGCTGTGAGCTATTTGGCAAAAGATCGAGATTATCGGGTTGCAGGTGCGACTTTGGAAGCTTCGCTTTAAAACAACGGCTTACAAGCTCAACTGTGCTATCTGCGGTATCTTGCCGAAAAAAACCCGGCCCAGGGAATCTTCACGGGGTTCTACGGCGAGGAATGGATCGAAGAGTATATTCACGAATTTTTGTTCAATTGGGAACAGAAGCTGGCACAATTGGTAAGTAACAAGAATTAATTTTAATAGAAGCTTCAGCCACTACACTTATTAGTGTAGGTTGGCATGAGGAAAATGCCAATGGTCAAAAAAAATCGCAATGTAGTTAGTTCCAATTCAGAAAGTAAAGTCAAAGTCGGACTTTCGCTGACTTCTTCTAGTGCCGATCGATTAAACGTGATCGCTCGCAAGCTCGGAATATCAAGGTCGGAACTCCTAGAACGCTTGGCACAAGGCGCTCTGGATATTTCTAAGGACAAGACGGAAGTTACTGTCACTTGGAAAAAAGGTGAAGAAACTGAGGTAGAGGCAGCCCACTTGCAAGGGGAAACAGCCGAAGAAAGCGAAATTAATGACGCTGTAACGCCAGAAACTCTATCGGACTCGGTGAGTGTAAAGCCAAATCCGTTGCCAGAAAGTTACGAAAGTTTACAGCAGCAGTTGAGTGAACGCGAAAGTTCGATCGCTTCTTTGCAGCAGCAATTGGCTACCGAAAAGCAAAATCTCGAAAGCCAATTAGCCGAAACAGTAGCGAAGTCAAGTTACGAAAGTTTACAACAGCAGTTGAGTGAACGCGAAAGTTCGATCGCTTCTTTGCAGCAGCAATTGGCTACCGAAAAGCAAAATCTCGAAAGCCAATTAGCCGAAACAGTAGCGAAGTCAAGTTACGAAAGTTTACAGCAGCAGTTGAGTGAACGCGAAAGTTCGATCGCTTCTTTGCAGCAGCA
>NZ_JAUBRC010000038.1:0-74023 GCF_036701635.1 Microcoleus sp. N9_B4
TCCTTCTTCCTTCTTCCTTCTTCCTTCTTCCTTCTTCCTTCTTCCTTCTTCCTTCTTCCTTCTTCCTTCTTCCCTCTTCCTTCTTCCCTCTTCCTTCTTCCCTCTTCCTTCTTCCTGACATCCGTTACATCTGTTACATCCGTTACATCCGTTACATCCGTTACAAAATCCGTTGCCGAACTTCCCTCTTCCTTCAAAAACCAAACTGCGGGAAATCTTCCGTTAACTGAACTTGGAAAATTTGGCCGGGTTGAATCGTAGCAGGTTGAGGAGTAGCGACGTAAGTTGTAGCAACACCAGCGGCTGCTCCCGCCAACAAACCGATACCAGAAAAGCCGCTCAGCAAGAACAAAGCTAAGCCACCAATACCAGTATTTCGCAACAAACTGCGATCGGAAGGCTGAGGCCGTCGGCCTCCCACGGGCTCCGAGCGAGCGAAGAGAGGGATATTGCGGCCGTTGAGACTAATAGCTTCGACCACATATCGACTGCCGAGGTTCGTTGTTTCAAACCGACCTATGACCGGCGTATTAGCAGGTACGATCGTATTACCGCGACTGTCGAAAATTCCCCCTTGCAGCAACAGCACTTCCTCTCGGCTGGGCTTCGCTTGCAGCCGCAAAGCCCGATCGCCGGGGTAGAGCAAACTGAGTTCCGTGCCCGCCGGCAACAAGACATTCGCCCCAGCCGCAGCCTGCAAAGGAGCATTCGATCGTCCGCGAGGAAGCGGTTCACCAAAAGTAAGCGTCCGCTGTTGGGGTGCAGCAGCCGTTATTTGAGGGTCTAGGCGGGGTAGAGCAGCAGCTTGTACCCCACGGCGTTCGTCAAGGCGAACATTGACTAAAGGCACTCTTAGCGGCCGGATTTGGTCATTTGGAGTTGGCTGCTGCGAAGAATTTGTAGCTGGATTCAGGGAAGTAGGAGGCTCAGGTCGATCGACCTCTGGGGCACTAATTGACCTGGAATCTGTCGGTGGCTGGTTTTGCGGTACTTGTATTGCAGACCGGGGTTGAGTTTCGGGAGTTGCCATAATTCGAGTCGGTTCGATCGAAGGACGCAACACCCAGCGATTTTCTACCCCAATTCTTTGGAATTGAACTTGCCCTGCGCTGAAACCGACTCCAGGAGCCAAATTGACCAGAATTCTCGCCGTTCCCGGTTGAAGTTGACTCACTCCCACAGAACGCACTCTACCTTGTGGGTATAGCTGAGTTGCATCTACCCCGATCTCAGTATTGGGCAAATCCACAGCAATCTGAGACGGGTTGAGTAGAGAATATGTGGGGGTTGTTCCCTCTGGGAGAGTAATTTCTAGCTGATTTGTCGCGGGATCGAATTTCCAACTTGTGACTGTAGAAGCATTTGCTCGTTCCAGTGTTGCGGGCACTGCTGCAACTGCGGCGACGACTGCTAGACTCAGACTCAGTGACTCGATCGCAAACAATCCGGGTGCTAGAGAATTAACAGTCAATTTTTGTAAGTCTTCCTCAAATCTGGTGAGTAATTTTTTGTATGGCATGGCGGCTGGGTGAAATTTTCGATCTGAAATAGATTATGGATGGGAAAATTTTGCCTTCGGATGACGCTGAAAGTTTAGCATTATGGCGATATGAAAAATTTAACTAAATGGAAATTATTGCGATCGCGCTTCGTTCTTACCAACAAGTGGTGTCAGGTTAGACAAGATGAAATAGAATTGCCAAGCGGACAAATTATAGACGACTTTTTTGTTAATGTCCGACCCAATATCGCCCTCGTATTTGCCACGACAGAGCAGCAAGAACTTGTATTAGTGCGGCAATACAGGCACGGAGTAGGCGAAATTTTGCTGGAACTGCCTGCTGGATCTTTCAACCCTGCTGAAGAGAGTGGGAAATCGGCAGCAGCCCGAGAACTTGCCGAAGAAACGGGATATGTTGCTGAAGAAATTTTGGAACTAGCAACCTTATATGATAACCCCGTAAAAGATACCAATTCTATCTACCTCTACTTTGCTAAAGATGTCATGCTTGCCCGCCAAATACAATTAGATGTTACAGAAGATATTGAAGTAGTTTTAGTCCCTATTGCTGAAGTAATTTTGAAAATAAAAAACCGAGAAATTTCTGTAGCAGGAAGCATCGCAGCTATTTTTTTAGGGTTAGAATTTTTGAATAAACAGCGGTAAGGTGCTGTGTGAATGGAACCCTACACGCTGTTTTTTGTGAGGCTTGTCTTAAAAAGAAAGAGTGAGAAAATCCCGAGAAGTAATAGGATGATCGGCCCCAAAAACCTGAGCCAAAACCTCCCCAGTCCCCGCAACTTGTAGCAATGTGCCATTCACCGTCGAGTTAATTTGCAAAGCCTCAAAACTCAAACCACCAGCGATCACAAACTTATCAGTTCCTACGGAAAAATTGAGTACAGTATCGATACCGCTATTAGCGCTTAACACAAAGCGATCATTGCCAATACCCCCAATCAAAGTATCATCTCCCCCATCGCCAAACAGCCAGTCATCCCCTGCACCCCCATTGAGAATATCGTTATCTTTCCCGCCGTAAATAGTGTCATTACCCTCCTCACCGTTGAGAGTATCTTGACCTTCATTGCCGTATAACAAGTCATCGCCACTACCACCATTAATACAGTCTTGCTGACCGTCCTCACCCACAGCGCCTCGCTCATTTTGCCCGCGATCGCCACTAATGGTATCGTTACCTTCATCGCCACACAAAATATCGCTGCCATCATCGCCGTAGATCAAATCATCGCCCGCATCTCCCTGTACTAAATCATCATCTTTGCCTCCACGAAGGGTATCGTTACCAAAACCCCCACTCAAAGAATCGGAACTCTCACCACCGTTGAGGAAGTCATTGCCATCTCCCCCAAATAGCAAATCGCGGCCATCCACATCGGACACTAACTCGTTTTGCAAGCCACCATAAAGCGAATCGTCTCCCTCGTCTCCGACAATGGTATCGGCACCGAGTTCGCCCCAAATCAGGTCATGATCTTTGCCACCGTAAACTAAGTCATTACCTTTGCCGGCAAAAATGCTATCGTTACCGCTGCCACCGCCGATGATATCGCCCGTGTCGTTGCCGAAAATTAAGTCGCCTTCAGATGTCGCAATTGTGCTACCGGCTGCAGTGCCGTAGTCGCCGATTATGGTGTCGGAACCTTGATTGCCGTAGAGAGTATCCGAGTCAGTTTCGCCGAAAATTCGATCGCCCCCTTTGCCTGCAAACACCACATCCCGGCCGTTGCCACCCAGCAAGGTGTCGTCTTGTTCTTGGCCGTGAAGTAAGTCGTTGCCATCACCTCCCAACAGCAAATCGAAGCCGTCGGGGTCGCTGTCTAGGGAGTTGAGTACGCCACCAAACACAGAGTCGTCTCCGTTGTCGCCTCCAAGGGTATCGGGGCCTTTGTCACCCCAAATCAGGTCGTTGTCGATGCCACCATAGGCGATGTCGCCAGCTTTGCCGGAGAAAATGGTGTCCGAACCTTGGTTGCCTGAAATGGCGTCGCCTGAAGCGCCGCCAAAAATCAGGTCGCCGTCGTTGTCGGTTAAGTCGATGTTGTTGCCGTTGTCGCCGACTATGGTGTCGGCACCGCGATCGCCGTACAATGTGTCGGAGTTGCGATCACCAAAAATGCGATCGTTGTCTTTGCCGCCAAATACTACATCGTTGTCAATGCCTGCGTAAATGATGTCGTTGTCGAGTCCTGCTGCGATGAAGTCTGGCTGTTGTTCGCCGAAGATGAGATCGCTGCCGCCTTCACCTAATACTGTGTCGTCGCCACCTTTGGAAAGAAATAGTTGGTTGGTGTCGTTTCCTGTTAGGGAATCGTTTCCGGGAGTGCCGATGCTGGTGTTTTGGATGTCGATGAGTTGGGCGGCGTTGGAGTCGAAGTTGAGTATGGGCGATGGCTGGGGGGGGATAAATGTGATATTCGGCAACAAGGGCAGGGGGTCGCAACCGCAACTGGTATCGGGTTCGGGTACTGGGTTGAATATGGGGGTTGGTTCCGGGGCTGGTGTTGGTGTTGGTTCCGGGGCTGGTGTTGGTGTTGGTGGTGTTGGTGTTGGTGGTGTTGGTTCCGGGGCTGGTGTTGGTGTTGGTTCCGGCGCGGGTGTGGGAGTTGGTTCCGGCGCGGGTGTTGGTGTTGGTTCCGGCGCGGGTGTTGGTGTTGGTTCCGGCGCGGGTGTTGGTGTTGGCCCGGGTATGGGCGTCGGGGCTGGTTCCGCTGCGGGGGTCGGTGTTGGAGTTGGTGCCGGTGTTGGTGGTGTTGGCACGGGTGTTGGAGTTGGTGCCGGTGTTGGTGGTGTCGGCACGGGTGTTGGAGTTGGTGCCGGTGTTGGTGGTGTCGGCACGGGTGTTGGAGTTGGTGACGGTGTTGGTGGTGTCGGTTCCTTAAGGGGAATGAGAGAGACAGTGGCGACTGCCGCACTGGTGGCGCCGAGGTTATCTGTAGCGCTGTAGGTGAAATTTGCCCCTATGAAATTGTCAGATGCCTGGAAGAACAACTGGGTAATTTGCTCGGCTGTCAGGGTTTGACCTGCCGTGACCCGCACTCCCTGGCTGGGGTCGCCCAAGAACAGCGTGCCTTCATTGGCTGGTGGCAAGGTGTTTACGGTAAAGGAAACCACCGTGCCGTCTGGGTCGGTTCCTCCGAGTCCAGGGATGTTCACGGTTGTTCCCAGCAACACAGCAAGGCTGGAGTTGTTGGCGACGGGTGGCTGGTCGGTGGGAGGTAATAGTGCTAGCAGGGAGGCTGTAGCGGGGGCTGGACTGATGGCGCTGCGGCGGTCTGTGGCGCTGTAGGTAAAGTTTGTGGCTGCGAATTCGCTGGTTGCTTGGAAGAATAACTGGCTGATTTGAGTTGTGCTCAGTCTTTGGCCTGCCGTGATCCTGATTCCCTGGCTGGGGTCGCCCAAGAACAGGACGCCTTGATTTGCCCCCGGCAGGGTGTTGATAGTGAAGAATTCGATCGAGTCGTCGGGGTCTTTGGCCGTCAGCCCTGTAAGGTTGACGGTGCTGTTTGGCGCCAGTGTCTTGCTGAAGTTTGTGGGTACCGGCGGGTAGTTGAACGCCAGCGACACCAGAGAAACTGTGGCGGCAGGACTGCTGCCACCGAGATTGTCCTTGCTGCTGTAGGTAAAATTAGCTCCTGTGAAATTGCCGACCGACTGGAAGAATAACTGCGTAATTTGCTCGGCTGTCAGGGTTTGACCTGCCGTGACGGCGACTCCCCCCGTTGCGGGGTCGCCCAAAAACAGGACGCCTTGATTTGCCGGCGGCAGGGTGCTGATGGTGAATGTAACCACTGTGCCGTCTGAGTCTCTGCCTCCGAGCCCGCTAATTTGGACAACGCTGTTGGGCCCGATCGCCACATTGCGGCTGTCGGCTGATGGAAGCTTGTTGGGTGTTGGCTGCGCGAGTAAAATGGCGGTGGTGACAGTGGCTCTGGACTCGGAACCGTTGTTATTGCTGGGTTGGGGGTCAAAAGTGGTCGATCGACTCTGGGAAGTATTGCTAATAGTGCCCGTCGCTGGAACGACTAATGTTACCTCGCGGTTGATGTTGCTGCCGCTAGTCAAACTGGGAATTGTTGGGAAGGTGACAACCCCTGTCACGGGGTCGTAAGTGCCGTTATCGGATGCGCTGACTCCCGTTAAACCGGGAATGATGCTGTCTGTAATCACTACGTTTTCAGCAGCATTCGGCCCATTGTTGGCAGTAGTTATAGTATAAGTCACGGAACTACCACCAGGAGCAGATGTGAGACCGCTCTTGGTGGTAACCAGGTCGGCGCGGGCTGCATCGATCGAGGTAATGACTCTACCCCCCGCCTGACCGGGCACTGCGACTGTCGAGCCGTCGTTGTTGGTTAAGTCCGGGTCAAAAGTGGACGATCGACTCAATACAATATTCGTGATGCTCGTCAGAGTAGGCGGCGGTACAAAGCTGATGGTGCGGCTCTGGTTGCTGCCGCTGGCTAAAGTCGCGATCGCTGGGAACTCGATCGCCCCTGTGGCCCGATTGTAGGTTCCGCCATCGGACACGCTGACATTAGTTAAGCCGGGAATCAGGCTGTCGGTAATGACTACATTGGTCGCAGGACTCGGCCCGTTGTTGGTAGTAGTAATTGTATAAAGTAGCGTGTCGCCCGCCTTGATGGTGGCCGGAGCCGTTTTTTGGGTGACAACATCGGCCACAGCATCGATCAAGGTAATAACGGTGGCGTTGAGGTTTGTACCGTTGTTGTTGGCCGGAGTGGAGTCGGGAGTGATGGAGGTACTTCTGGCCGTGTTGCTGATGGAAGTTAGGGTGGGCGGTACTGTGAAGCCGATCGTCCGGGTGACTGTCTCCGCGTTGGCTATTGCCACGGGCGCGAAGGTGACAATGCCGGTTACTGGATCGTAAACGCCACCGTTAGATGCCGTGACTCCGGTTAACCCCGGAACTATGCTGTCAGTGATGGTTACAGCTTCTGCAGGGCTCGGCCCTAAGTTGACTGTGGCGATCGAATAGCTGACCGAACTACCGGCGTTAGCACTCGTAGATCCCGTTTTCGTGGTAACAAGATCCGCGTTGGGCGCAATACTTGTCGTAACCGTAGAGTTAGTGGGAGTGCCGTCTTTGTTGGTCGCCCGGCCGTTGTTGTTAGTGACGATCGGATCGAAAGTCGCCGAACTGCTCCGAGCCGTGTTGCTGATGGCAGTAAGGGTGGCTGGGGCACTGAAACTGACGGTGTGGGTCGCAGTAGCCGCATTTGCCAGCGCTGTCAGTGCTGGGAAGGTGACAATGCCCGAAACTCGGTCGTAAGTGCCGCCGTCCGATACGCTGACTTCTGTTAAACCCGGAATAATGCTGTCAGTGATGGTCACATCGGCCGCGGGGTCGGGTCCCCTGTTAGTCGTGGTCAGCGTGTAGGCGACGCTTGACCCGGCTGAGGTAGTCACAGGGCCACTTTTGGTAGTAACTAAATCCGCGACTGTATCAACAACTGTGGTAGAGACTACACCAGGCCCCTCGATTTGCCCTGGCGCGAGTATACCGCTGTTGTTGCTGAGGTCGGGGTCGAAAGTTGAGCTAGTGCTGAATGCAACGTTGGCAAAACTGCTACCGCTGGTTAAACCGGGCGGCAAATCAATAGTCAGGGTGTAAGTCAGAGTCTCACCCGCATTGAGAACCGGAATTAACGGCCAGGTGACAGCTTTCGTTTGGTTCACGTAAGTGCCGTTGTTGGAGGCAATCAGATCCGGCGGCAATCCGCCCGGAAGCAGCAGTTCTAAAGGTATTTCGTCTTGAATCAGAACATTTGTAGCAGGCGCTGGCCCCCTGTTTACAGTAGTAATCGTGTAGGTAATGCTGCCTTCGGACTTGACGAACTGCGGGCCGGTCTTAATAGTGGCAACCTCAGCGGCGATACTGGGAGGATTGATAGTTTCAACTACCAGGTTTTGAAGTTCGTGAATGTTGTTGGCGCCTCCTGTGGAACTGCCAAAACCAAATTTGAAAATTGGCGGTACTGGGCCGTTTTCGGTTGCTAAGTTGGGGATGTCGATCAATGTAGTTTCGTAGATATCGTCGAAATTTTCATCGAAGGCAACGGTGAGGCGAGAGGGTTCCACCGGATCGTTAGATGGATTCAGCGTAATTTGAACGGATCTTTTGGCTAAATTGCGATCGCTCGTGAACGTATTGCTGAAGTTAAAAGTGGTGCCGGGAGGGCCGATAAAGTTAATACTCGTAGGAATGTTATCGATGCCGAAGGGAACGATCGCATTTGTTAAAAACGGATAACCGTCTGCTTGATTTCCTCTAAGAGTTACTGAATCAGGTCTGAAAGAACCAATAGAGGAGCCGGGAATCGGAGGTGGCTCCGGGCCGGAGCGCCCTTCTGTGGATGTTGAAAAATTGCCAAACTCGTCAAGCCCAATGCCTAAATAACCTCCCTCAATGCCGGGTATATTCGTTCGTGGAGCGTAAGCAAGAGAACCGCCATAACCCCCTGTCCTTGTTGGGCTAACAGTGCCGTCAATCAAGAAAAAACCCAGCCCGTCCCCTGGCTGAGGGCTAATAAAGGGTTGCGGAGGCTCAAATTGCTGGTTTGAACCGTAAGAATAAAAATCAAACTGGACTCTGATACCGTCGGTTGAAGGAATGGGGTTGTTGTAGATGACGAAGGCTTCCCGAAGGTTTACTGCTGGAGTTAATAGCAGAGCGCCCTCGCCGGGACTTGCCCCGCCCAAAGCCGGAAGTACGCCGGATACAGTGCCTCCGGTAATGCCGGGGATAAGTTGTTGGGCTGCTGGAACCCCGCTGCTGGGATTGAACAGTGCCCCGTTGTTTCCCCCGTAAATCCAAGGCCCCCTAACTGTGGAGTTTTTGAAAGTTTCGTTAACTAATGTGCCGAGGGCGTAAGGGTAGGCTTCGATCACTTCTTTTTCAATGGCGATTCTCGCTTTTATTTCCCCTGTCGCAAATTTTAATTCCCAGTCGCCGCCGAGTGCCGCACTCCCCGTCAAGTTGTCGGAAGCAGCAATATCTGCACCGACCATCAAGCTCAGCCGCCGCACGAAGGCCTCGCCGCTTTCCCCCGCTGCGACGCTGCACCCGAATAACAAGATATCTCCTCTCTCGCTGAGGGCTTTTCCCCACTGCTGTAACAAATGGCTGTAGGTTTGTAAGTTGTCGTTGCAGAGTTCGATCGACCCTAGCTGCACCAGAGCTTCTCGACCGTGAGAAACTATCTGAAGGCTTTCTAAATCGCTGCAAACCGCCAAAATTCTAGTAATTTGCTCGACTCCATCCCGCGTCGAGTCCAGTACAAATACCTCTGTATCGGCTGTTGCTCCTCTTGCCAAGCTGTCGCAGTTCTCTACTCTGGCATCGAGGAACAGTAAATTTTTTATAGTCCGAGGGGGCAACCACGGAGGGTTTTCCCCTACGGTTGCTCGCAAAAATTCTCTGTGGGGATGCCCAATTCTTGTGCCGCCCCGGAGTTTCTGGGACAGGAAACACTCCTCTGTTTTTACTTGTTTTATTGTTTTTTTATGATGATAAGTTGCTGTTGTTCGGGATTTTGTACCCGCAATCCTTGCGGTGGAGTAACCTCTTTTTGGGGTGATAAAAATTGGTTTGTTGCAGATGCTTTGCATGGTGAAATTGTCTCACGGATTGTAGATGATGTACTTATTTATAGATGATCATTATCACCTCTTGAAAAGGTTTAATTGCAGAGTAAGAGGCTCTGCTGCTTGACTTGGATCAAGAGCAAAGAGCGAATTTTACTCAGCACAAAGCAGTGCTATATTGACATTTGATAGCATTGCAAATATCGCCGGCAAAAGAATTGAGGATTTGGTGTTTAAATCCCAGTAAGCTCTCTATCGGGTGATATTTTGCCTTCGGCTTTTTTCTTTTCTGTTAGCGAGTGTATCTGTTACACGCCTATCTCTTACATCGCGCAGTAGATAAGAACACGATGTCTCAAAAATTTACTTGATGAGGTTTTCTGTATATCGTCTAATGCACTTTAATTTGCAGAGAAAATTCACTATTTCTAGACGTATAAACCTGGTTTGAGGGACGAAAAGACTTCTTTGCAGCCCTCGCTCCCGGTAAACAACTCGGTTTCTTTGGTTTTGGTGTGCAAGCCCTGTTCACAATAGCAACCACACATTAATTAGAAAGTGATAGCCGTGACATAATTATGGCGGCCGTGCCCGAAGTGTTATTCAACTGAGATCTTGTACCATTCTCAATAACCCTTCTATGGGGGGGTTCTCCTGCCCCGCCCATAAGAAAATTCACTTGTTGTGGAACAGGCCGGAAAGCCTATTCTTGAAAATGGTGCAACATATGAGATTCAATTGAAATCGGCATACCCTGTATCGACGAAGCGTCTTAAAAATTCATGACTTGGAGTCTGGAGATAGCAATCTAGGTTTGAGACTGTTTCGCTACGATCGCAAAAACAGATTAGTGCAGCCCATAAGCAACTTCTCAAACTGTCAACTTAGAGTCTTCGAGCTGGTGTCTGTTTAAGATAATTGCTCGCGACAATGTTTCGTGCAGAATGTTTCATGATGTTTTGGAGAAACTGATTGGCAGATTTGCGCCTCAGCTACTTACGATTTTTGTTGGCTAGGCTAATTTTCTTAACTGCAGGACTTACGCCCAGGAGACTAGAAACCGGATTTATGCCTAGATTTCTCGCCACCCAACCAAAATTTATTATCTAAACTTTGTTTCTGATCGTAAGTCCTCAACTAGAAAAACACCCAACACAATTCGCGTGTTATGGCAACTGTAACCAAGCACTGTAACCAAGCAATAATGCTCGATTAGGTTGTAACTGCTGAGTTTGGGCGTGGGTCGTCCAAAACCAGCTTTAACAATAATCCTTACACTTAAGTATATATTAACTCATTGATTATTACATCCGCAAATAGACGTAGATACAAGCACCAATATAAGCTATATCTTTTCACCGCGAACGTCAAGAGTTCTGACTTGGTAGTACCGACAATCTTGACAGGGCCCAGAAGGATTGACAGCGCAGCGAATGTAATGAGAGCGGGCGTTATACTCGCAAGTGATATCGCCGATCGCATAACCGAGGCTTTGTATGTAAGTGCGATCGGCCGTTGGTAGTTGAGTTCGCATGGGTGTATTCGCTACCGCAAGTCTGGCCGCTGCAATTCTGTCGCGGGCTTGGCTCTGGGCAGAGCGCATCACCCACAAAGATAGCAGCGACGGAGCTAAACCTATGAAAATAATCAGGAGAGCAGTTAGCACATTTTCAGAGCTTATGTGGAGAATATTTGTTTTAATTTAGGCGATCGGCAACAAAAAATCCTCCCCAAAGAGACGGTTTTAAATCAGAAAAGTTCCCGATCAAGTCTCAAACTAGCTGCCCCTGTATTAACCGTTAGCTGGTGGCTGAGGAGGGCGATCGTTCTTGGTGCCGCTTTCTTGCTAAAGCGCATCGCAAGGGCCAACCAAGCCAGAGACGCAGGTATGGTGTGATATTATGTCTGCTCAATTACCCCCACTAAAATAGGTTTGTAGTGACGAATGGAAGTCCTGATAAAAATTAGAGGACTTGGATTCATCACTACAAACGCGAGATCGGTTATTTTGCCAGACTAGATATGAGAAACCGGGTCGAGTTCAAAAACAACGAAGCCAGAACATGGGGCAGGTATTGTTTGAGAAACCGGTTGCTCTCCAAAACCAAAACGGTTAAACCTTAGCAATATCCCCCGCTAAATCCATCAACGAACCCGCACCTTCCACCTTAGCAACATCTAACAAAGTCTTCAAAACCGAATCGGGATTCAAACTAATCGAATCAATTCCCAACTCAACCAAGAAACGAGCAAACTCAGGATAATCGCTGGGCGCTTGACCGCAAATCCCAATCTTGCGATCGTACTTCTTGGCGGCTTTAATGGCAATTGCTACCATTCGCTTGACAGCTTCATTCCGTTCGTCAAAAATGTGCGCGACTAAAGCAGAATCCCGGTCTAATCCTAATGTTAGCTGAGTTAAATCGTTAGAGCCGATCGAGAATCCGTCAAAAACTTGGGCGAATTCGTCAGCAAATATGACATTGCTCGGCAATTCGCACATCACATACACTTGCAAGCCGTTCTCGCCCTTAACTAAACCGTGTTTGGCCATTTCGGCTAACACTTTTCGCCCTTCATCCGGGGTGCGACAAAATGGAATCATTGGAATCACATTTGTCAAGCCCATTTCGTCGCGAACTCGCTTTAATGCTTTGCATTCCAAAGCGTAAGCTTCGCGGTAATTTGGGTCATAATACCGAGAGGCGCCGCGCCACCCGATCATCGGGTTTTCTTCTTTGGGTTCAAACTGCCGCCCTCCCAGAAGATTAGCATATTCGTTGCTCTTGAAATCGCTCATCCGCACGATAACTGGATTTGGATAAAATGCGGCGGCAATTGTGGCAATTCCGTGGGCTAGTTTGTCGGTGAAGAAATCGGGTTTGTGTTGGTAAAGTGCTGTCAGGTCGGCAATCTCTTCCTTGACTGATTCATCCACCAATTCGTCAAAATGAATCAGTGCCAGCGGGTGTGCTTTAATGTGATTGGCAATGATGAATTCCAACCGCGCTAAGCCTACGCCGTCGCAAGGAATTGCTGATAAACCAAAGGCTTCTTCTGGGTTCCCGACATTCATTAAAATTTGAGTGCGGGTGCGGGGTAAATTCTCGATCGCAGTTTCTTGAATTTCAAAAGGAAGTAAACCGGCATAAACTTTGCCTTCGTCTCCTTCGGAACAAGAAACAGTGATTTCTTGATGGTTTTTTAAGATTTGGGTGGCGTCGCCGGTGCCGACAATGGCGGGAATTCCCATTTCTCTGGCGATGATGGCGGCGTGACAAGTGCGGCCGCCGGAATTGGTGACGATCGCACTTGCTTTTTTCATAATCGGTTCCCAATCCGGGTCTGTTTTGTTGGTAACTAAAACTTCTCCTGATTGAAATTCAGCGATTTTGTGAACATCTAAAATCACGCGGGCTTTTCCTTGTCCGATTGATTCGCCAACGGCGCGTCCTTTTGCTAAAATTGCACTGCTACCTTGCAATTTGTAGTTTCGCAAAACTTTAGCAGACTTTTGAGATTGTACTGTTTCGGGTCGCGCTTGGACAATAAACAATTCGCCGGTATTGCCGTCTTTTGCCCACTCAATGTCCATCGGAGTGTACGTCCCGCGCACTTTAGAGTAGTGATCTTCGATGACTACGGCCCATTTGGCTAGTTGCAGAATTTCATCATCTTGGATGGCAAATTTGTTTTTTTCTGCGGCGATCACGGAGACGTTTTTGGTGTATTTAGAACCGCCGATATCGTACACCATTTTGAGGGTTTTGCTGCCGAGGCGTTTGTCTAAAATCGGGCGAAAACCTTGTTTTAATGTTGGTTTAAAGACGAAGTATTCGTCGGGGTTGACGGTTCCTTGGACGACATTTTCGCCTAATCCGTAGGCGGCGGTGACTAATACGGCGTTTTTGAATCCGGTTTCGGTGTCGATGCTGAACATGACGCCGGAGGATGCTAAGTCCGATCGCACCATTTTTTGGACACCGACTGATAGGGCGACTTCAAAGTGGTCGAAACCCCGCTGTTGGCGGTAGGAAATTGCGCGATCTGTGAATATGGAAGCAAAGCATTTGTGACAGCATTCGAGGACGCCAGCGCAAGCTTGGACGTTGAGGTAGGTTTCTTGCTGTCCCGCGAAACTGGCGTCGGGTAAGTCTTCGGCGGTGGCTGAGGAACGTACTGCTACGTCTGTACTGTCGCCGTAGCGATCGCACAATTTTTCGTAAGCATCCGCGATCGCCGCTTGGAGTTCTCGCGGAAATGGTGTGTCGAGAATCAGTGCCCGCGCTTGCTTGCCTTTTTGTCGCAGGTTCTGCAGATCTTCTACGTCTAAATCGGCAAAAATTTCGCGCAATTTAGCTTCTAAACCCGCTGACTGGATGAAGTACCGATAAGCGTATGCTGTAGTTGCAAATCCGTTGGGAACTCTGACTCCTTGGGGGCTTAACTGTTGAATCATTTCGCCCAAAGAAGCATTTTTACCGCCTACTAATGGGATGTCGGCGATGCCGACTTCATCAAACAACAATACTAAGGCTTTTTCTTTGGGAATTAAACCGGGTTTTTGATTAATTGCTAAATTTTCGATCATTGCTTTTTTCCTCTCAACTTCATCTCAGTTCGGTCAAAGGACAGTAAACAAAAGACAGTTTATTGGGAATTGTAATTTGGCTACCAAACTTCTCTGATTTTTTCCTAGGCTGTATCAACCGAGTTTTCGATTGCCTCTATTTCAAGATTATCACTTTTTGGCTAAATAGCAAGGCCTGTGGAGATATTTGATTTGATTGCAAAACGTAAAGAAATTGCAGTAATGAGTTTATGTAAAGTATTATAAAAGAAGTGGTAAATATAGGAATAGCTAAGATAGTGCCCACGGCTTTTTTGGCGTTGAGCGCTCATTGGTGTGGGGATATCGCTTGGATGGTGTTGCTAGCGGAATTGAAGGACAACAAAGGGTGGGGTTCGATCGCGCGATCGGCTGACCCCGGCCAAAAACCGATACTTACTTTCCGACTGGAGTCGTGAGTCTCCCAAAATAGGAGATTCTAGTTCCACATCCCCGATTCATCTGTGGACTAAATCTAAAATCAAAAATCGTGTCACAGGGGCGATCGCCCAAAAAAATACTAAGCAGCTTAGTTTCTTCCTGACACCCAGCTTCTAAAAACCTTAAAAATTTTCCCTGTGATTGCGTCAGCCTACTTAGAGGAAAAACACAGTCGCATAGATAGCAGATATTGTACCATTTTCAATAAGGCTTTTAAGGCTGGTTAGAAGAACCCCTCCCAAGAAAATTTACTCTTTGTGAAATGGGCCGGAAAGCCCGTTCTTGAGAACCGTTCAACATCTGAGATAAAGTGTATTGTAATTGTTGAACCAAAGAGTTTTTAACTGGGAACGGCGGGATTTGTGGCTATACAATTCTTTATATGCTATAATAGTTGCCGAGACTGCCTTATGACAAAAAAAAAGGTATATGATATCAGTTTTGAGCCCACCCGCAAAGCGAAACGGCTTTAAAGTTCTTCTGGTCGAAGACAATCAAGCAGAAGCCGATCTGATTGAAGAATTATTATTAGAAACAAATGTCAGCAGAGCCGAACCCCAAAGGCTATCAGTAAGTTGTACAGACCGTCTCAGCAAAGCGCAGGAACTTTTGGTCGGTGAACATTTTGATGTGATTTTACTAGACCTTTCGCTGCCCGACAGCCAAGACCTAAGTACAATTGTCAAAATACAAGAATACAGCCTAAATACTCCGATTGTCGTACTGACTGCCCGCAACGATGAAGAACTTGCCGTGCAGTCAATTCAAGCCGGAGCTCAGGATTATCTAGTCAAGCGAAAAATTGACAGCGAAGTGTTAATTAGATCGCTCCGCTACGCAGTCGAGCGACAGCACAACCAAGAAGCTTTGCGAAAAAGTGAAGAAAAATATCGCTCGGTAGTCGAGAATTCTCTCGTCGGAATTGCCATTCTTGCTCCTCCGCTTTCCCCCTCAGCCCCAGAAAAATACGAGTGGTTGGAAGTAAACGATGCTTTGTGTGATTTGCTGGGATACGATCGCCAAGATTTTTTGCACGAGAATTGGGAGAGGTGGGGTTTTCCTGAAGACTTGCAGGCAAGTTTAGAGCAGTTAAATAAAATTTTGGCAGGGGAGAGTGAAGGCTATGTTTTAGATCAAAGGTGGCGCAGAAAAGACCAAAAAACAGTTTATACTAGAGTTTCCCTGCGCTGTATTCGCGCCCGAGACGGCTCGATCGACCACCTGATTAAAGTAGTCTTGGATGTGAGCGATCGCTACCGTTACGAAGCTCAATTAAAAGCATCAGAAGAGTTTTTAAATCACACGATTAATTCTACTCCTGACCCGATTTTTGTTAAAGATGAGCAGCAGAGATGGCTCGTTTTAAACGATGCTTTTTGCAATTTGATAGGAAAAAGGCGATCGGAACTAATTGGCAAGTCAGGATACGATTTTTTACCCCCAGCACAAGCGACTTTTTTTTGGCAACAAGACGAGCAAGTATTGCAAAGAAGTCTTGCTCAGGAAACAGAAGAAGTTTTTACCGATGCCGGCGGCAAAGAACGCATTATATCTACTAAAAAAACAGTTTTTAACAACGCCGATGGTCGTAAAATGTTGGTCGGAACAATGCGAGATGTGACTGACTACAAGCGCCAGCAAATTGCGTTACAGGAAAGCGAAGCTCGATTTCAAATAATGACCGACAACGTGCCGGGAATGATTTATCAATATCGGCTTTATGTAGATGGCAAAATATCTTTTACTTACGTTTCTTCTGGCAGTTGGCAGATCTACAATTTAGAACCAGAACAAATAGAAGAAAATGCCACTTTGGCTTTTGCAACAGTTCACCCAGACGATATCTCAGGCTTACAGCGCTCGATCGCAACTTCAGCGGCGACTCAGCAAGCTTGGCAACACCAGTGGCGGCAAGTTATGGGAGATAGAGTGAAATGGCTGCAAGGCGCGTCGAAGCCAGAAAGGCAAGCAAACGGCGATATAGTTTGGGACGGTTTGGTGATGGATGTTACGGAATTAAAACAAACCCAGCAAGACCGCGATCGATTTTTTAATCTCTCGCTGGATTTACTTTGCATTGCAGGTTTTGATGGCTATTTCAAACGCTTAAACCCCGCTTGGTCAAATGTATTAGGTTATAGCAGTGATGAAATCTTAGCCAAACCTTTGATAGAATTAGTCCATCCAGAAGACCTAGAAATTACTGTAGCGGAATTAGAAAAACTTAAAAAAAGCCACCCCGTTATTAGCTTAGAAAACCGCTATCTTTGCCAAGATGGTACTTATAAATGGCTGTCGTGGACAGCATCGCCGTTTGCAGAAGAAGGTTTAATTTATGCAGTGGCTCGTGACATTACATTGAACAAGCAAGCTGAAGCTGAATTGCGGAAAAGCGAAGCCACTAATCGCGCTCTTTTAAATGCGATACCAGACATGATATTTCGCTGTCGGGCGGACGGCACTTTTGTAGACTTCAAACCAGCCAAAGATTTCCAGAATCTCCTACATCAAAAAACAGTAATTGGCAAAAAAGCACAAGACATATTACCGGCTACTTTTGTTGAAAAAATCTTGTCGGCCAACCAAAAAGCGATCGACACCGACGAGATTCAAGTTGTAGAATATCAAATGTCATTTAATGATGAACTGTACGATTTTGAAGCGAGAATTGTTTTCTGCACGGATGACGAAATTATCGCGATCGTCCGCGACATCACTCAACGCAAACGATCCGAGTCTGTACTCCAGAGGCAAGCAGCAGCAATGGCAGCGGCTTCCGAAGGTATCGCCATACTCGATGCCGGCGGAGACGTGATTTATTGCAACGCAGCCCGACTAAAAATCTACGGTTACGACTCTGTCGAAGAACTGTTAGGAAAAAATTGGACAGTCTTCTACGAAAGTTCAGAATTGCCAAGATTTGAGCAAGAAGTTGTGCCGGCTTTAGTGCAGAAAGGTTGTTACAACACCGAAACAGTAGGATGCCGCCGCGACGGCTCGAAAATCCCTATAGATGTCTCCCTGACAATGCTGCCCGACGGGGAAATCATTTGCATTGTTCGTGATATTTCCCAAAGAAAACAAACCGAAGCAGCACTACGAGAAAGCCAGCGGTTAACTCAACAAATTGCCGGGGCAAGTCCTAATATGTTGTATGTTTACGACTTAATAGAACAAAAAAATATCTATGCAAACGCTTCTATATACCACATTCTAGGCTATACATTAGAGGAGGTCCAGGCACTCGGGCCGTGGATGATGTCAACTTTAATCCACCCCGAAGATTCAATCAAAATGCCTGATTATTTACAGCAAGTCGAAACAGGCAGCGAAGGGGATATCTTTGAAATTGAATACCGAATTAGGCACAAGGATGGTTCTTGGCGCTGGATGGTCAGCCGAGATACTGTATTTGCGAAAACAGCAGACGGTAAGTTAAAACAAATTCTCGGTACGGGAACTGATATTACAGAAAGTAAGCAAGTAGAAGATGAAATAAAGCTGTTGCTGGCAGCAACTCAAGCCATTAGTCAGTCGGCCGATTTTCAGAGTGCCCTCCCAGATATCCTGCGGTTGCTGTGCAATGCGATCGGCTGGAATTTTGCGGAAGCTTGGATACCGACTGCTAATGGTACTTTTTTGGAACACAGCGAAACTTGGTACGCTAGCGATCGCGATTTAGATAGGTTCGGGCGCGAAAGTAAAAAAATTAGATTCGCCGCCGGAGTGGCAGTACCTGGACGCATTTGGTCAACGAGAAAGGTAGAATGGATTGAAGATATTTCTCTAGCCACAAATCATCTTTTTGCCCGATCGCAAATGGCGGCATCAGTCGGATTGAAAGCTTGTTTCGGAGTGCCGATTAACGCTAGTTCAAAGGTGCTGGCAGTTTTAGTATTCTGCAAGCGCGACCGCTCGATTATGGAACCGCGTATAGTAGAGTTGGTCAAGGCTGTAGCGACTCAGTTGGGCGATCACATTCAGCGCAAACAAGCCGAAGAAGAATTGCGTAAAAGCGAAGAACGCTGGCAGTTAGTTCTCAAAGGCAATCAAGACGGAATTTGGGATCTGAATCTTCAAACAAATGAAGCTTTTCGATCGGCCCGCTGGCAAGAAATTATCGGTTACGCAGACGGCGAAATGGAAAGCAGCAACAGCGCATGGATCGATCGCATCCATCCAGACGATCGCTCACGAGTGCAAGCAGCGATCCAAGGTTATCTCGATCGCCAAATCCCGAATTACGCCGCCGAATACCGCTTGCAGTGCCAAGACGGCAGCTATAAGTGGGTACTCGCCCGCGCTCAAGCAGTATGGGACGAAGCCGGAAACCCTCTGCGGATGGTGGGTTCGATGACGGATATTAGCGATCGCAAAGCAGCAGAATTAGCTTTACTGCAGGTCACTCAAGCCGTCGAAAGTACCAGCGACGCGATCGTGATCGCCGACTTGAAAGGGCGGTCTATTTACCACAATCAAGCCTTCATTCAGCGCTACGGCTACACAGTTGATGAACTAAATGATATTGGCGATATAGCAGCGCTTTACGTCCGGCATAAAAATTACAAACAAATCTATAAAAGCCTTCGCCAAGGTTGCTCTTGGTGTGGTGAAGTTGCGCTGCAAACTAAAAGCGGTGAAGCAGTAACTGCTCTGGTGCGAGCCGACAGTATTCAAGATGTTAATGGAAATTACATCGGCTTAATAGGAGTAATTACCGACATCACAAAACGCAAAGAATCAGAACTGATTTTGCGGCAAAAATTAAAACGCGAACAGTTGGCAGTAGCCATGCTGGAACGCATTAGATCTTCTCTAAATCTGGAAGAAATTCTTACCAAAAGTGTCGAAGAAGTGCGGCATTTTTTGCAAGTAGATCGCACTATTATTTACCAATTCAATCCGGATTGGAGCGGATTTATCGCTGTCGAGTCGGTTGCCGAAAATGTCCGACCAATTGTAGGAATGGAAATTTATGACCCCTGTTTCGGGGCAGCCTACGTGCCTCTTTACCAAGACGCTAGAATTAGAGCCATAGAAGATGTTCACAATGCCGGCCTGGCCGAGTGCCACTTGGCTTTGTTGACTCGGCTTGATGTGAGAGCGAATCTGGTAGTGCCGATTTTGCAAGGCGAAAACTTGTGGGGGCTGTTAATTGCTCACCACTGCACGGGCCCGCGTTCCTGGCAGCAATTGGAGGGAGAGTGCCTAAAACAATTGGGGGTGCAGTTGGCGATCGCCATTCAGCAATCAATGCTATTTGAACAAGCACAAACCGAAATTGCCGATCGCAAACTTGCAGAAGCCGCCCTGCAATTAGCTAAAGAAGCCGCCGAATCCGCCAACCGCGCTAAAAGCGACTTTCTCGCTAACATGAGCCACGAATTGCGGACGCCTTTGAACGGAATTTTGGGATACATTCAACTGCTCAAAGTCGATAAAAACCTGACCACAGATCAACAGGAAAGTCTTAACAACATTCACCAGTGTGGCAACCACCTGCTGATGCTGATTAATGATGTTTTAGACCTCTCAAAAATCGAAGCTAGTAAAATGGAACTGTCGCTGACAAACGTGCATTTTTCCAGCTTTGTTAAAAGTATTAGTGATTTGTTCCAGATGCGATCGGCTCAAAAAGGAATTGCCTTTAATTACGAGCAGGTGTCAGCGCTGCCAGACGGTATTTTAGCAGACGAAAAAAGGTTGCGTCAAGTTTTGATTAATTTGCTCAGTAATGCCGTCAAGTTTACGAACAGCGGCAGCGTTACATTCAAAGTCGGTTATGCAGAAAATTTTCCCGATAATTATCCTCAAACCAACTGCGAAAATTCTAGTTTGACAGCGGAAATTGCCACTCAAACGATAAATTTGACCGCGATTTTAGACGCGCAGCAAATGTCGAGCCCGCCACTGGGAACAACAGAATTGGGGGAGGTGATAACAGCAGAAAATAGCGGCCGATCCCCTACCCCTAAAATTCGCTTTCAAATCGAAGATACGGGCATTGGCATTTCTCAGAATAAATTAGAAGAAATATTTTTGCCTTTTCATCAAGTGGGCGATCATAACAATTTCGTCGAAGGCACGGGACTGGGACTTTCCATCAGCCAAAAATTAGTCAAAATGATGGGCAGCCAAATTCGCGTCCAAAGTACCTCCGGCAAAGGCAGCATATTTTGGTTGGATCTAGACTTGCCAGCAGTCGCCCAGTGTTCTAAGCTCCCCTCCCGGCAAGAAAAAAGGCGGCTTGTCGGTTTTACCGGCTCGCAGCGGAAAGTGCTAATCGTGGACGATCACGAAGTAAATCGTGCCATGCTGCACAGGCTGCTTTCTCGTTTGGGCTTTGAAATTGCACAAGCTACAGACGGTGAAGACTGCTTGCATAAAGCACAGGAATTTCTACCGGATATAATTTTAATGGATTTGCTGATGCCCGTAATGAACGGTTGGGAAGCTACCAGGCGGCTGCGACAGTTGCCGGAATTAAAAAATACGGTTATCCTTGCTTTGTCCGCTAACGTTTACGAGACTACCAAGCAAGAGAGCATACTTGCAGGTTGCGATAATTTTCTCACCAAGCCGATTCAAACTAATGAGCTTTTAGAATTATTGCGCCTGCATTTGAGACTAGAATGGGTTTACGAAGAAAGATCAAAAACCAAAAAGCGGAAAGCTCAAACTGCAAAAGCATCCTCTGAGATTGCTGCTGCTGACTCAACGATGGTTTCTCCTGCCTCAGAGTCAGTGCTGGCAATGTTAAGATTTGCTGCAATGGGGGATATTGAAGCTATTCTAGAAGAAACTGCTAAACTAGAAAATTCTGATCCGAAATTAGTGCCTTTCGTTCATCACCTGCGCCAACTTGCTAAAGGATTTCAGCTCAAGCAAATTCGAGATTTTTTGAAGCAACATTTGTCCTAAAATTGGCGGTAGCTAACAGACAACTCAAAATCAGTTAAATCTCTGATCTTGTACCATTGTCAGCAACAGGCTTTCCGGCTTTTTCCACAGAGACTGAATTTCTTGTGGGGTGGCAGGAGAACCCGCTTACAAAAGAAAAGAGTGATTGCAAATAAAGGCATCTAGGAAGCAACCGGATTTCTAGAGCCGCAGAAAATCACTTGAACCCGATTTAAACTCGCAAACTACAACTCAAAACTCAAAAATTTGAATATT
This sequence comes from Microcoleus sp. N9_B4, assembly GCF_036701635.1. Classification (NCBI taxonomy): domain Bacteria; kingdom Bacillati; phylum Cyanobacteriota; class Cyanophyceae; order Oscillatoriales; family Microcoleaceae; genus Microcoleus; species Microcoleus sp. N9_B4. Next base: position 21,357 of record NZ_JAUBRC010000038.1, read on the forward strand.
TCCCTTGAATATGAACGATAAGAATTCAGAAAGAAGCATCATACTAATTGTCGATGACAACCAAACAAATCTTGACGTACTTTTCGAGTTGTTAAGGAATTACGGGTTTAAAGTATTAGTGGCTCTAGACGGCGAAAGTGCGATCGAGCAAATTGACTACATCCATCCAGACTTGATTCTTTTGGATATCATGATGCCAGGAATTGACGGTTTTGAAACTTGCCGACGTTTGAAAGCAGACCCGTCAACGCAAGATATTCCCATCATATTTATGAGCGCCCTTTCCGATACGCCTGATAAAGTAAAAGGCTTTCAGACAGGAGCCGTTGACTACATCACTAAGCCTTTCCAGCACGAAGAAGTTTTGAGCCGGATTCAAACCCACTTAACAATCCGCAGCTTGCAAAAAAAACTCGAAGAAAAAAACCTCGAACTGGCCCACCTCAACCAAAACCTGGAAAGACTTGTTGAACAAAAAACCAAGCAATTAATAAACCAGGAAAAAACAGCCATCATCGGACGTTTGACCCAGGGAATGGTTCACAATCTCAAAAGTCCGCTGCAAGTGATCCAGACTAGCGTCGATTTGATTGAAACAAAAGCCACACAAATTCAAGAAGACTCTCTGTTTAATTATACCAAGTATATTTTTCAAGCTGTCACAAAAATCAATCAGATCATGGATACTCTGATGATGAAAAGCCGAAACGAGCAAAAGCAAGATTTGCACCCGGTGAATATCAACGATTTAGTGCAGAGAGAAATTCAGCTATTGGAAGGCAACCTGTATTTTAAAAATAAAATTAGAAAAAAATACTTTTATGACGAAGAAATTGCCAGTATTCCATTAATTTATTCCTATCTTTCTCAAGTATTTTATAATTTAATCAATAATGCAATGGATGCTATGTGGGAAAAGAAAAGCAGAGAAATAACTATCGTCACTCGGCAAGACGACTCGAACATATACATGGATATTGCAGATACGGGATGCGGCATATCATCTGAAGATTTGTCAAAACTTTTTGACCCTTTTTACACATCCAAGCCCCCTAAAGGCGAGGAAAAAACCGAAGGCGAACCGACAGGAACTGGTCTAGGACTTTATACTTGTATTGAACTTTTAAAACCTTTTAACGGTGAGATTGCTATTAGCACAAATGTCGGTCAAGGCAGCGTATTTACAGTTGTGCTGCCAAAACCGCAGACAAATTGAGCGACTCAACTGAGTTAAATTGTGTCCGGTTAGACAACCGTAATTACAGCATAGTCCATGTAGATGTAGTACGGATAAACCGGGTTTCGAGCAACAGCATCAGTAAGGATGCGAGAACTGTAAAGAAACCCCGTGAGAGCGCGGTGTACTTCATAAACCCGGAATACGCTATAAGTTGGTAATTAGGTTTGTAGCAAGGAATGCAAGTCTTGGTTCCTCGATCAAGAGAGGATTTGCATTGCTCAATACAAATAGGCGCTAATTGCGGACAATTAACCGAACACAATCTCAGAGCGTATTTTGTAAATCAACGGTAATTATCGTAGCTTATTAGTAATACCATTTCACCAATAAATAATTTTACTTTAGGCAAGCTTTAAACGGCTATTTAAAATCTAAAGTTTCAAAGGCTATCAGCAATGCAAATCCTGATGACTCCGCGCTCTTTTGACTTGCCTCTTGCTATTCCCCTGCCAAACGTTGTAAATTAAAATAGAGTTGAGTTGCCATATTGGTAAGAGGATGATAGTTTTGGGCCACTAGGTTTGGGGCGAGGCGGAAAACTTGCAGCGAACAACTCAATTCTACAAATAAATCTGCGGGGTCTGCAACCACACAGCGCACTCTAAATGCTGCGGTTCAAGTTCCCCAATCATCAGCTAGGTAGCTGCATCCGCTGGTGAGATTTTATAATTACTAAAAAATAGCTAAAGGATAGCAGTAAAAAAAATGCCAATGTACGCAAGAACCAAACTGCGATAGTCATCAGTCATTCCCAATCTCAAATCAAAAATATAAAATGGTATGACATCTGTGTTTGAGTCAACTTTAACGCCTGCTTGTTTAAAAATTCTTTTAGTAGAAGATTGTGCCGAAGATGCAGAACTCATTCAAGGACTGCTGTCTGAACCCCAACTAAGACAATCAATTGATGTCACCAATGTAGTCCGCCTCCGGGAAGCGATAGAAATTTTAAGCGACAAAATTTTTGATGTAATTTTATTAGATATTTCACTTCCTGACAGCCTAAAATTTAATACTTTTTTGCGCCTTCAAGATTGCGGTATAAATACTCCGATCGTCATTCTTACAGCCGCAGATGACGAACAACTGGCTGTCGAGTTAATTGCCGCCGGCGCCCAAGATTATCTGGTGAAAAGACAGGTAGACAGCCGGCTGCTGGTGCGGACGCTCAGGTGCGCGATCGCCCGCCAGAAACGGCAAGCAGAATGGCAAAAAAGTCAAGAAAAATACCAGCAGGTTGTTGGCAATATCAAAGAAGTCGTTTTTGAAACAAATACTGCTGGCAATTGGACTTTTCTGAATCCGGCTTGGACGGAAATTACCGGATTTACCGTTGATGAAAGCTTAGGGACTTCCTGTTTGAGTTACATTCATTCTGAGGATCAATACCAATATTTAAATTCGTTTAGAGGTCAGAGACCAAATCAAGAAACATCCTGTTGTTACCAAAGTCGATATATTACCAAAAATGGGGAAATTCGGTGGGTAGAAGTGCAAGAATTTTTTATTTTTGGCTGGAACGGCGCGGCGCTGGGGACAACAGGAACTATCAATGATATTACCGATAAAATTTTAGCAGTTTCCGAACTTGAAGCTAGTAAAATGTTTTTGAATTATACAATCGATACAGTTGCAGACCCACTTTTTGTCAAGGATGAACAGCACCGCTGGATACTGTTAAATGATGCTTTTTGCAAGCTGATCGGGAAGCAGCGCGAGGAACTGCTGGGCAAATCGGATTACGATTTTTTTCCCCAACAAGAAGCTGAGATTTTTTGGCATACTGACCAACAAGTGTTTAGGACGGGGAAAGAAAACGAAACCGAGGAAATATTTACAGACAGCAGCGGTGCAAAGCACATTCTGTCTACTAAAAAAACTGTCTTTGAAAATATCGACGGCAGTAAAATTCTCGTCGGGATAATTCGAGATATCACTGAGGATAGGCGCAAACAATTAGCGCAGCAAGAAAGCGAAGCTAGACTTCGGCAACTTGCTGCCAATTTACCGGGAATAATTTATCAATTTCGTCTCTCAATCGACGGCCAAAGAAGTTTCCCTTATATTTCTTCTGGCAGTCGCTATTTATTTGAATTGGAACCAGACAATATTCAGCATAATCCTCAACTCCTTTTTAGTTTTATTCATCCAGATGATCGTCAAAAATTTGAAGAATCTATTGCTGTCTCTGCGGCAAATATGCAGCCCTGGCAGCAGGAATGGCGCGCGATTGTACCGTCGGGGAAACTTAAGTGGATGCAAGGGGTTTCGAGACCGGAACGAGTTAATTGTCCGACGGAAATAGAACAGGAAGGGGATATAGTTTGGGAAGGCATGGTGCTGGATATTACTGATTTAAAACAGGCAGAAGCCGCTTTGCGGGAGAGCGAAGCCAGATTTCGATCGCTCGTTGAGAATATCCCAGGCGCTATTTGCCGCAGCTTGTACGATGCTGAGTGGACGATGGTATTTATTAGCGATGAAATTGAGGTAATTAGTGGGTATCCTGCTGGGGATTTTATTGGCAACAACGGCTTGAGTTTGGCGAGCATTGTCCACGAGGCAGACAAGGAAATGGTCGATCGACAAATCAGCGCAGCAGTAGAGTCGAAACAGCCGTACAATCTAGAATACCGGATTGTTCGCGATGACGGGGCGGTGCGGTGGATGTCGGAAAGAGGTAGGCCAACTTACAATCTAGAAGGGCTAGTTTTGTGGCTCGACAGAGCGATTTTTGACATTACCGATCGCAAACAAGCCGAACTGACTCTGTGCCTGGTAACTCAAGCTGTAGACAGCGCTAGTGATGCGATCGCGATCGCAGATTTGGACGGTTATTCCGTTTATCACAATCAAGCATTTATTCAGCGCTACGGCTATACAGTTGATGAACTAAATAATGCCGGAGGCCCAGCAGTAATGTACCCCAAATCTCAAGATTTGAGAAAGTTATTTAGGGTGCTGCGGAAAGGTTTTTCCTGGGCAAGTGAAATAGAAATCAAAAGTAAAAATGGCGATATTATAGAAACTTTCTTGCGAGCTGACTGCATTAAAGATAGCGCTAGTCAGCCGATAGGAATGATAGCCATAATTGCCGATCTCACAGAAATAAAACGCACTGAATCAGCATTAAAACTCAGTCAAGAGCGATTGCAATTGGCAGTTTCAGGCAGCTCTTTGGGGCTGTGGGATTGGAATATAGCTACTGGTGAAACTTATTTCGACTTTTATTGGAAATCAATGCTAGGCTACGCAGAAACCGAAATTGAAAACAAACTCAAAGGTTGGGAAAGCTTGCTGCACCCTGAAGACCGAGTGAAGGTAATGGAATCTTTAAATTCCTATTTGGAAGGTGAGACTGATATCTATGAATTTGAATTTCGGATGCTCAACAAAGCGGGCAATTGGCAGTGGATTCTGGCGATGGGCAAGGTAGTCGAGTACGACGAATGGGGTGCGCCGTTGCGGATAACAGGCACTCACAAAGATATCAGTGTCCGCGTTGCAGCAGAAGCCGAAAAAACTCAGTTGATCGCATCTTTGCAACAACTTGCCGAACAGTTGCAAGCAGCGCAAAAAATAGCCCGCATCGGCAATTGGGAATTCGATATTGAGGCAGGAATTATTACTTGGTCGGAAGAACTATTTCGAGTTTACGGTAGAGAATTGAATCAGCCGCCGACAATGGAAGAACTTTTAGAGCAAATTCATTCCGATGACAAAGAAAATTTTACACAAGTTGTGCAAAACGCAGTGACTGAAGGGACAGCTTACGACATCGACCACCGCATCTGTTTTCCATCAGGAGAAATTAGGCACGTTAACGCTAAAGGAAAAGCTGTTAAAAATGAGTTGGGTCAGGTGGTGCGGCTGTGTGGCACGGCAATGGATATTAGCCATCGCAAAAAAGCAGAAATTGCTTTACAAGAAAGCGAACAGCGATTTCGAGCTGTATTTGAACAAGCGGCGATTGGCATTGTTAAAGTGTGGCGCGACGGTCAATTTTTGAATGCAAATCAAGGCTTTTGCAATATTGTGGGATACTCAGAATTGGAGCTGAAAGCGCGAAATGTTGGGGATATTTCTCACCCCGAAGATGTAGCAGCAGATGTCGAGTCGCGCGACAGACTGTTAGCTGGGCAAATTTTTAATTATTCCATTGAGAAACGCTTTATTCGCAAAGACGGTTCATTTGTTTGGACTAATATGACTGTATCTTTAGTGCGGGATGAGTTTGGGGAACCTAGCTATGTAATTGCTGTGATTGAAGATATTAGCGCTCGCAAACTTGCCGAGGCTATCTTGCGCCAGCAATTAAAGCGAGAACGCCTGGTGGTAAAAATGCTGGAACGCATTCGCTCTTCTCTCAATTTAGAAGAAATTTTGACAAAAACTGTTGCTGAAGTACGGCAGTTTTTGCAAACAGATCGGACAGTTATTTATCGCTTTAATCCCGATTGGAGCGGTTTTATAACGGTCGAGTCGGTGGGCAAAAATTGGCAGTCGATTCAGGGAATAACTATTAAAGATTCCTGCTTGCAAGACAGCTATGCTTCTGCTTACGAACACGGTCGCCCTCTAGCTGTCGATGATATTTACAAAGCAGGTCTTTCCCAGTGCTACATTAATTTATTAAGTCAATTTCAGGTGCGAGCTAATTTGGTAGTGCCGATTTTGCAAGGCGAGAAGTTGTGGGGGCTATTGATTGCTCACGAGTGCGCGGGCAGCCGTCACTGGCAGGAAATTGAGGTCGAGTGTCTCAAACAAATTAGCGTGCAGTTGGCGATCGCGATCCAGCAATCAATGCTGTTTGAGCAAGCACAAAGTGAAATTGCCGATCGCAAACAAGCCGAGTCAGCTTTGCAGGAATCGGAAGCGCGAGAACGTTCAAAAGCGCTAGAGTTAGAAGCAGCTATTAACAAACTCCGAACGACTCAAGCTCAGCTCGTTCAAAATGAAAAAATGGTGAGCTTGGGCCAGTTAGTTGCTGGTGTTGCTCACGAAATTAATAACCCTGTTAGCTTTATTCACGGCAATCTCAATCCTGCTCGCAATTACACTTTAGATTTGCTGGAAGTGATTAAAGTTTACCAGCATTACTGTCCTCATCCTCCAGCCCAAGTCTTGGAGAAGATTAATGAAATAGACTTGGATTATATTGCTGAGGATTTCCCGAGATTGTTTAATTCGATGCAAGTAGGAACCGAGCGAATTGTCGAGATTGTGAAATCGTTGCGTAACTTTTCCCGATTGGACGAATCTGCTGGGAAGTTGGTCAACATTCACGAGGGAATTGATAGCACTTTGATGATTTTGCAAAATCGGTTAAAATCTCATAGCAGTCATGGAGAAATTAACATAGTTAAAGATTACCAACTATTGCCACAAATTGAATGTTTTCCTGGCGAGTTGAATCAGGTATTTATGAATATTTTAATTAATGCGATCGATGCTTTGGAAGAACGGGACAAGCAGCGTCCGATCGAGGAGCGCGATCGACATCCCAGCACGATCGCTATTCGCAGTTATCAGGCTGCTGCTGGCTTCGTAGCGGTATCGATTGCGGACAACGGGCGGGGGATACCGGAGTCGGTGCGATCGAGGCTGTTTGACCCGTTTTTCACGACTAAACCTGTGGGCAAGGGCACGGGTTTGGGACTGTCGATTTCTCACTCGATTATCGTCGATCGCCACGGCGGCAGATTGAGCTGTATTTCGACACCGGGAGAGGGCGCGGAGTTTTTGATTGAAATTCCAGTGCGGCCGAATTTAGCTGGTACGAACTCAAATTTGGGGCAATAAATTAGGAATTTGTAATTAGGTTTTGCTGAATAAGTGATCGCAGATCACTAGCAAGAGCGATCGATATATTCAAGCTCGATTAAAAATCAGCTTTTCCTGAGTTAATCCACTCCAATTATAATGGGAAATTATCATCAATCCCAAAACAGGTGTTCTTTTTCCAAATAGACATAAAAACACACAAAAAACCCGGCGCCACCAGGAAGCATCGGTTCATTACCAAAAAAGTAATTGCAATAACTGTACCAGATGTATAATCAAGTTTTGCTATTACTCGATTGATACCGAATCTTCGTTTCCGCAACCCCCAAACTTTCCCTCTATCGCATTTCTAATTCTTTCATCATATGCGGCTTGCTTCTTTTTTGATTTACTGACATTTGCTGGCGGTCTTCCTAGGGGCGGCTCACTGATTCTAATTATAATAAGCTTCTACTTGTGCTTTTAAGTCCCCTGAAATGAAAAAATATGAAGAGTTTAGTAGAAAAAGCTATTGAATTAAAAAACGACTCAGAATCGGACGAAAAAGACCGATTTTGGTGTGTGTTCGATCGCGATAGAAACGATAAAAATCCTCACGAAGCCCAAATTTTTAATGCAGCTATAACTCTTGCCAAAACTAACGGCTTTAAAGTAGCTTACTCCAATGATGCTTTTGAACTTTGGTATTTACTACACTTCCATTTTTATAATACTGGAATTTCTCGCAAAGATTATCAAAATATGTTGACGAAGTTACTGGGACACAAGTATGAGAAAAACAGTGAGACAATTTATGAGGAACTAAAAGACAGACACCAGGATGAAATTAAACACGCAAAACGGCTTTTAATTGAATACGATCGCCCCAATCCTGAAACTGACTATCCTTCAACAACAGTACATTTGCCAGTCGAAGAACTTAACAGTTTTATTCCTGATTGATGAGGAATTTTGGCAGTACATACATCTGATTATCAAAAGACCTCCGAAACTCGCTTTCTTCGTATATTTCTCGTTCCTTGCAAAACTAACTCATAGAAACGGGGTTTTTAGCCCCCCCATGCGATCGCCCTGCAACTTTCACGGCAATAACGAGAGTAAAAACTTATATCTATGAAACGGAGAACAGCGGAAATAAATAATCTGATAACCGTTTTGTTTTATTGGTTGATTTAGACTCACATCTAAGGGATGTTGACCGATATCTCCGTTAGAATCTGTGGTGATAATTGTGACATCAATACCTCGGGAAGCGAGGGCCCCAGAAAGTCCGAGTACCATTTGACTCGGCCCGCCGTAGACGAGGGAAATTGAGGAGATAATTTGGAGAATCCGCAGGGGGGATAGTTATTTAAATCAACATACCAACATCTCCCATGACAAATTTAATTATCTGCAAAAGGTTGCCCGTCTAGCTGTTCAGCTTCCTCTCTCTTTGTTGCTGTAATTTGGGTATTGTGAGCCATTGTCTTGGAAAATTCATACATTTCACTGGCTTTTGCTTCCGCAGCTTTCACAATTTCAAGGATTTCCAGTAGGAGGCTTTCATCTGGTAATTGTTTCATGGCAATGCTTCTAATCTCTCAACTACTTTGTCAATCATAATTCTCGATTCAGGAGCCATATGTAGCAAGGCTGCTAAATAATCTCCTGCTTTTTGAACATCTTCATCGGGCACACCATCCAGCAATATATTGCCCACAATGTGCTCTGCTTGTAAGCGAACACCTGATACGCAGAATTGAAAATTACTGATCGAAGAAAAGTATTGCATCAGTATTTCATTCTGGGGAAAAAGAGACATGGCTCTTCTAAGTGCAAAAAGTCCCAGCGTTGCTTGGCGCTCACTATCGTCTAGTACCTGGTAGAGTTCGTTAACCAAAGAGCGTATGTCGGGAGGAATAGACATTTACCACAGTTTTTATTTAACACTTGCATTATAGCTAAAAGTTACAACAATTCTTTGTAGAATTCCAATAACTGCTCAGCTAAAGCTTTATTTGTATAATTACTCATCGCTCTATGATAACCCCGATCGCCCAAATCTGCTGCCAACTCCTGCCACTCCATCAATTTCTGCAAACACTCTCGCAAAACCCCTGCATTTCCTTCTGGGAATAATAACCCCGCATCGCCGATGACGTGGGGAATTTCCCCGCAGTCGGAACCAATAACCGGAATGTGACAGGCCATCGCTTCAATTAAAACATGACCGAATTGTTCTTTCCAGCCCACAGCGGTAAAAGTTTTGAATTTATAGCTGGTTTGCGATGGCAATACCAAACAGTTCATTAAGTTAATGTAGGGGGGGATTTCTTCGTGAGAAACGCTTTCTACCCAGATTATGCGGTCGCTGATTCCCCATTCAATACATTTTTCTGCGAGGTGCGCCCGCAATTTTCCTTGTCCTACTAACAGCCACTTCCAAGAGTTTTTTTTCAACCCTGCCAAGGCTTCAGCTAAAGTTAACAATCCTTTTTCTTCAACAAATCGCCCTACAAATCCTACCACAAAATCAGTCGGTTCAATACCGAACCTGCGCGATAAATCAGTGTCTTTACCAGTGCGACGAAACAAAGTTTCATCTACTCCGAGTTGTGGCATTACTTTTACCGCACCTTGATAGCCCCGCTGCCGCAAAATTTTAGCTCCATCTAGGTTGCCTGCAATAATTCCGTCGGTGTGCTGAAGATTGTAATTTTCTAAGACTGAAATTGGCCAATTCAATTGATAAGGCAGGTTCCACCAGGTAAATAATATATTTTTTGCTTGCAATCTTAGCAGTTTATTTAGTAAGATTAACTGAGCACAAGCGATAGATTTTGAACCTTGCTCAACTTGAATTATCTGCGGTCTAAAGTTTTGCAAAACTTTAATTAAATCAATGCCAAAGCTTAGCAATCCTTGATTGTTTTGACTCAAGTTGGAGACTGGAACTACTTTAAATGAGCCTTTTTGATAAAATGGCGTTTCTATAATTTTATTTTGTACGCCTCCCGGTTTCCAACGCTGAGGCACTACAACTGTTACTTCAATATCGGGTTCTAGGTTGGCTAATATCTTGAATTTTTCCCGATTTATGTCCACAATATAGGTGTGACTAGCCACGAGAATTCTCATTTATTGGGAAGGGCGAAGGGGAATAGGTAATTATTGAGCGTTAATCTTGTCTTGATGGCTGTAAATTTGTCCATCATTCCACAGAGATTGAATTAGTGTATTTATAGCACTGAGAAAACCCAGGATATAAAAAGCAAATCTCGTTATGATTTTAATGGGGGAGGCGCTTTTATAGCAAGGCGGATTTCCCAAAACGTGGCAGTCAAATAGTTTCGCAAAAAACCGCAGGCATTGAAAGGCTGTTAAATTTTTCAATCCCATTAGAAAGTGATTGTGATAAAATGTGACTTGATATTCGATCGATCGCGTACTGACATCGTGACATCCGCCGCTCTCTTCCCCTAAGTGAACTAAACACGCATTAGGATCGTACCAAATTTTCATGCCAGTCGATCGCAATCTCAAACAAAAATCCGACTCCTCCCGCACCGCACTCCCTGCAAACCGCTCGTCAAACCTCAGCCCGCATTCGGCAAATACCTGCCTGCGAAATGACATATTACAGCCCCTAGCTGAGAGCACCTGCTGCGGTTTTACTGTATGTACCAAATCGATAAAATACCAGGCAATGCCCGCATCCATCGCTTCTGAGGGCAAATATTCGATCGCCAAATCGCCTCCAGAAAAATCCAATTTCATTCTGTCAAAAACCCTGCCCGCCACACATCCCACATCAGGTTTTTCTAAATAGTTGTCAGCGTGAGCCGCCAAAAAACCATCTGGCAATTGTACATCATCATCAATAAATAAAATAATCTCTCCAACTGCGCGTCGCACTGCATAATTTCGAGCACCAGGCAAACTCGCCCAATCTACTCTAAACCAGCGAATTTTGCCAGCATTTGCCAATTCCTCTAAATAAACTTGAGTTTCTGATTCATGGGTGCGAGTTTGATCAATTACCAGCACTTCAAAATTCGGGTAATTTTGCCGAATCGCATCAGCCAATGTCTCTCGCAGAGGTTGCTCGCGGTTGTAGGTAGGTATCACAACAGAAATCATCATGTGCAGTTGCCACTTTCCTTATTTCTCTACACGCCAAAGCCAAACATCGCCCGGCTGGTAAATTGGTGTGATTTTATATTTTTGCACTTTTTCTAGTTCAAATTGTAATGCTTCTGTAGCTCGGTATAAAAATACATCGCTAAAACCGTCAGGAATTTTGACTTGTTTGGGTTTTACTGCCAGTAAAAGCTGTACTTGTGGATTCAGCAGATAGCTGACAGACAGTATTTTTCCTGTGATGTTGTTGCCTCCGTGAGTGATTACTAAAGGTTTTTTCGCTTGATTGACAATCGCGGCTAGTTGCGGATTATATTTAGTGCTAGAAGGATACTTGTTCCACCAAAGTTGTGACTGTGAGCTGACGGCACCAGAAACTATTCCACTCGATATTAGCGCTATTAAACCGAGCTGCCACAGTTTTTGTTGGCGGGGATTGGTGGCGGCTGCAATTTTAGCAGTGAATAGATAGGCAACAGCTATCTGGATTGCTAAAATATAGGGAACCAGATAGCGATCTGCAATGCCTCCCACTGCTATCAATACTATCGCTGTAATTCCGATCGCTGTCAATAGAAACAGCCCAACTCGTTTGGGAGTTGAGCGGCAGAGCGAGTATATTGAATGTGCGATCGCTAACAGCAATACGGCGGCTACAATCAGTCTGATTAAATCTGTAGTCATATTTCTAGAGCCAGATTTGATGATTCCGCCTGCCCAATGCGTGTCGATAAACATTCGGCAGGTGATGAGAGTTAAAGGTTTAAGTGAAGACATCAAAGGCATGAAAAAGCGGGGAAAGCCTACGGTTGCCTGAATTTTTTCAGAGTTATAAACTAATATCCAAATCCAAGGAGCAAAAATCATTATTGCTGCCGCTGAAGCTAGTAAATAAGCAATTAATGTTTTGCTAAAACGCCAATTTTCTGTGATAATTACATAGATGCCGTGGGCGAATACTACTAAAAAAAATAATAAACTACAATAGAGTCCGAAAGTCAGGGCGATCGCATAAATAAACCAAACAGCCTTGCTCAATTTAGATGTGGCAGGAGAATTTTGTAGGGCGATCCTCTTCGAGGGCTTCGCTAACGCCCGCAGCAGAATTGCATTCGACAGCAAGACTAGGACTGCAAACATCATGTAGGGTCTTGCCTCTTGCGCGTACAAGACGTGAAAAGGTGAAACAGCAACGATTGTAACAGCCACCCATCCCACAGACGCAGAGCGAAATAATTCCCAGCACAGCCAATAAATGCTGGGAAAAACTAACAAACTAATCAAAGCTGAAAGACTTCTGACAGTCGCCACTTGCGGGCCGAACAACTGCACCCAAAACCTGGCTAAAATAAAATACAGCGGCGATAGTTGAGGTTCTTCTGTAGCTAAACCTTTAACAGTATCGAACCAACCTTTTTCGGGATTTATCTGCTGGTATTTCCGCTGCAAATCTGCGACGCTAATTGTTTTGCCTTGAAAATCTTGCTGCACCATTTCCGTCCAGGTGTAGCCAGAAATTCGCAGCGAGGTGATAGATTCGTCGAACGAGTAGACTTTTCGATCCAGATTAGTAAAGCGAAACCATATCCCCGTTATTAATATGACGACAATTAAAATTTTTAACGAAATTCGATGCAGCCGCCCATTTTGAATTGATTTGGTGTTCATACAATCAGAAATGGGGAAATGAAGAAAGAAGGATTGAGTTATTTAGGAGAGAGGGAATAAAAATGAGGTAATAAAGAATGAGAAATGGGTTTAAATATCCCCTATATTTTTAGAGAGGGTTCTTCCTTCTTCCTTCTTCCTTCTTCCTTCTTCCTTCTTCCTTCTTCCTTCTTCCTTCTTCCTTCTTCCTTCAGATTAATGCCCCATTTCCATCAGATAGCTATGTGTTGCTGAACGGCTAAAACTAAATTTTCAGTCCAGAAATTAGCCAATTCGGCGCTGGCAGCTTCCACCATAACTCGGATTAGCGGTTCAGTGCCAGAAGCGCGAACCAAAACCCGTCCCTGTTCGCCCATTGCTGTTGTAGCACGATCGATCGCACTTTGCATTGCCTCGCACTCCTGCCATTTCAGGCGTTTTTCGCGATCCTCAACCCGAATATTTCGCAGCAACTGCGGATAAGTTTGGAAACTGCCACTTACCAATTGTGCTAAAGATTGCCCGGACTGGCGCACCAGCGAAGCCAAATGCAAAGCTGTCAGCAAACCGTCGCCGCTGACACCGTAATGCGGACAAAGAATGTGTCCCGACTGTTCGCCGCCCAACATCGCACCAGTGCGCTGCATTTCAGCGTGAACGTACTGATCTCCGACGTTGGTTCTAGTTAGTTTGCCGCCCAATTCTTCCCAAGCTCGCTCGAAGCCGAGGTTAGCCATTACAGTAGAAATAATTAAATTGGATGGTAACTGTTCGGAGTCGCGCAACTGCCGGCCCCACAGATAAAGAATGTAATCGCCGTCAATCGTTCGACCTTGGTTGTCAACACACAAAACTCGATCGGCATCCCCGTCAAAAGCAAATCCCAAATCGGCATTGTGTTCCAAAACCGCCGCTTGCAAACTGTCGAGATGAGTAGAACCGCAGTTAACATTAATGCGAGATCCATCAGGAGAGTCGTGCAAACAGATCACATCCGCCCCCATTTGCGCGAACACCGCCGGCGCCAAACCCGCGGCCGCCCCCCAAGCCAAATCCAAAACTATCCGCATTCCCTCCAAATTCATCTGTTGCAGCGAATCACAGAGGGAAGTGGCATAATCTTTAACCAACTCAGACCGATGGTAGTGGTGTCCCCAAGCCAAGCTAGCAACCGGAACCTTTGCCCCCCGGATTCCCGCTTCGATTTGTTCCTGCAATTGCTGCGACAGCTTTGAGCCGTTTGAGCCGAAAAATTTAATGCCGTTGTCTTCTGGGGGATTGTGAGAAGCCGAAATCATCACTCCGCCGACCGACTCCGAAACGCTTGCCAGATAAGCAACGCAGGGAGTGGGACACAATCCCAAATTCCACACTTCTAAACCGGCGGCCGTCAAACCCGCTGACAGTGCCATTGCCAGCATATCGCTGGAACTCCTGCTGTCTTGCCCCAAAATCACAGGCCCCTGGTTAGGGGAATGTTGCCGTAGAACTTGTCCAGCCCAGAAGCCTACTTGTAGGGCTAGGGGTGCATTCAGCAATTCTCCAACTTTCCCGCGAATGCCGTCTGTGCCGAAGAGTTTGGTATTGGGCAGGGGGAGGCTATCTCCCAGCAGAATCGTATCGCGTTTGACTGGCTGTACCGAGTTAGCAGCCGGAAACTCGCTGCCACGAGGGCGCGAAGGTGTCTGAACCATATTCACTCCTTTAGGAATATTCACACTCACACTTTGGGTTCATGTTACAACTGAAAGTCTTTATTTTCAGCCTAAACTCCATTTATTTCGTCAATTGCTGAGGCAACTTGCTCAGACAACCTACGCACAAAGCTTAACTTCATCGGAAAAATTTGTATTGTATCCAAGGGAAAAACTTTTAGTCCCGGGCGCGCCCACGCCACGAAACCCGGTTTATTTCTGTCTCCAGGCGTGACGCTGCTGCGGTTTGAGCCGATCAGCAACTGCGGGTATAGAAGGTTAATGCTGTATTGCCGTATATTTTATGGCGGCAAATTTCTAGACCGGAAATCGGTTGTGTCGATCGCTCCGGGCTGTGTTCGATCGCGATTTCGCCGTTTGGTGCTAGCATTTCTTGGCTGGCGATCGTGTTTAACACAGGTTCGTACAAGTCGCTGGCATAGGGCGGATCGAAGTAAATGCGATCGAACTGCTGCCCCGCTAGTGCCGCCAATTTCGCCGTCGCGTTTCCCCGCAGTATTTGGAATGTTTGGGACGAGTCTGCTACTTGCTCCCAGTTTTCGCGGATAATCGCACAAGCTTTCGCCGACTGTTCGATGCCAGTGACACTCGCGGCTTGCCGACACAAAGCTTCTGCACCCATCGAACCGCTGCCGGTACAAATGTCAAGCCATCTGCAATTTGCGATCGTCCCTTGCCAAATATTAAATAAAGCTTCTCTGACTCGCGAAGGTGTAGGGCGAGTTGCGAGTCCCGGCAGGGTTTTGATTTGGCGATTGCCACAGATTCTTAAACTCATTTAGGAAGAAGGAAGAAGGAAGAAGGAAGAAGGAAGAAGGAAGAAAGAAGAGGCAAGAAGGAAGAAGAAAGAAGGAATAAGGAATAAGAAAGAAGGAATAAGGAATAAGACTGTTAAAAATGTCAAACCCGGTTTCGGCAATCTACCGGGTTTTTTCTAAGATTCATGCCACCTAAGCAGGTACTTTTTCCCTCACCAGACTGACAAAATTTGACAGCATTTGCAACCCCGTAGTCGAAGACTTTTCCGGGTGAAATTGCACGGCCATCAAATTGTCTTTAGCTATAGCCGCCGTCACGTTTTGACTACCGTGAGTCACAATTGCCGATCGCACTTCCAAATCAACTGGATCGACATAATAAGAATGCACGAAATAAACCCAAGGATCAGACGGTAAATTTTGCCACAGCGGCAAATCCGGCTGAGTAAATTGCAATTGATTCCATCCCATGTGGGGAATTGTCAAACCCGGTTCCGAGCGAAATCGGCGCACTTTTCCCGCAATAACCCCCAATCCCGGTTCTACACCTTCTTCGGAACTTTCAAACAGAATTTGCAAACCCAAACAAATGCCTAAAAAAGGTTTTCCCGAGGCGATCGCACTTTTTATCGGTTCTATCAAATTGCGCGATCGTAAGTTCTGCATTGCCGGGTCAAACGAACCAACTCCCGGCAAAACCACCGCATCAGCCTGCTCGATTATAGCAGGAGAATCTGTAATTTTTGGCACTGCACCCACATTTTCCAAGCCTTTACAGACTGAGTGCAGATTGCCCATGTCATAGTCTACTACTGCAATGACAGACATTGACTTACTTGCCTTATATTATCAATATCAGTATTATTGCACAAATATGACGGCGAAAATCCTGCTAACCTCATTTGATACTTGGCTTCCCCATCAGAAATCCAACTCTTCGGACGACTTATTAGCCAAGATTTCCCAAATCAAATCTTTGCCTGATTCTCTGACTTTTTTGAGGAAACTGCCAGTAGATTTTCAGCTAGCACCTAATTTAGCGATCGCCCAAATCAACCAGATCCAACCCGACACTATTATCTGCTGCGGCATGGCCGAAAGTCGGCAAAAATTAACCGTAGAATCCTGCGCTTGCTGCGATAGCGACATTCTGAAAACAGCAGTTAATCTAGAACCGCTAGTCGCTGATTTAGCTGCAACCGAAATTAGTCACGAAGCCGGAAAATTTGTTTGTGAAGCCCTCTATTATGCAGTTTTAAAACACCTTGCAGATTCTCAACTTAGCACCAAATGTATTTTCGTACACGTACCAATTTTGACAGAAGAAAATGCCGACAAAATTGTCGCCGATTTTTTATTAATTTTAACTCGCCTCCCTTAACAACCGACAACTGACAACTGACAACTAACAACTAACAACTGACAACTGACAACTGACAACTGACAACTGCCAGTTGCCAACTGCCAAATCATTAGCCGCCGTAATTCCAACCGGTGCTTTCTAGCAGCAACGGATTGCCTTCTCGGTGGACGCCTGCAGCCAAAACTTCTCCCACATAAACCGTGTGATCCCCGTGTTCCACAGAACCGACAACTTTGCACTCGACGTAACCCAGAGAATCCGAGATAATCGGACAACCAGTTTCCGCGCCGGGATAAAATTCTACATCCTCAAATTTATTGCCAACGCGGCGCTGCTGTTTAAAGAATTTCTGGGCTAACTCTTTTTGCCCTGCTTCTAGGAAACTCAAAGCAAAGACACCGCTGGCTTTGATCATGCCGTGGGATTTGGAGTCTTGCTTAACGCAGTTGACAACTAAGGGAGGGGTAAAGGAAGATTGCATCACCCAGCTAGCGGTGAAACCGTTGACTTCCTCCCCGTCTTTGACACCGCAGATGTACAATCCGTGAGGGATTTTCCGCAAGATGGTCTTTTTAGCTTGTTCGTCTAGCACGGGCTTACCTGTTCGATCGATAATTCTACACCGCCCAGTTTACCAATGTCGCGCCCCCAAACCCAACTGTCTTAAGGGCGATCGCACCGGCCCGAATGCTGAGACTGCCAATATTGCTGTTTTGATACCCTTTTTTACTCTCGTAACCAAGGTCGTCTATAAAAGTACCTTGTATTTGTCAAACGGACAGCAATCTGTCAACGCGGACAAATAATTTGACATGGGAAAACAACCTGAAACTATTGATGTACAAAGCGTTGATAGTAGTGCGGATAAAAGGACTTGAACCTTCACTCCTTTCGGAACCAGAACCTAAATCTGGCGCGTCTGCCAATTTCGCCATATCCGCATTTTGACATTCAACTACTTTACCACACAACAGAGCGATCGGTCAATCGATTTTAGATTTTAGATTTTAGATTTTAGAATTGAAGGAAGCGACCCACTGATAAATCCGCAGGCTAATGACCCAATTGCTCGATCGCCCAACATCGAGAAACCCGGTCATTTTGGGACACCGGGTTCAATCATGAGTTATCGCCACAGCAATTTTCCGTATTTTTCACTGGTCACTTACTTTTGGCCGAGCGCCTTCCAGGTTGTTTCGTCCACCATGCCGTCAGCCGTCAAACCCTTAAATTTCTGAAAGTTCTTGACAGCCGTAGCAGTGCGAGCGCCAAAAATGCCGTCTATCGGGCCCGGATCGTAACCCTGTATTTCCAAACGCACCTGTAACGTCTTCACCTTGGAGCCAACAGCGCCTTTATTGAGAAGAGTTGGAGGATTGCCGGGAACAGCAGCATTGCTCAGAATTGGAGCATTGCTCTGCACAGTTTCAGGAGCCGGCGCCGGATCTGCTGCTAAAGCTGTCCAAGTTTCTTTGTCCACAATGCCGTCTGACTTCAAACCCTTAGACTGCTGAAAGGCACTGACAGCCGATGTAGTGCGAGAGCCATACGAACCGTCGATCGTCCCCACCTTGAAACTGTGCACCTGCAACCGTTGCTGTATGGCTGCAACTTCTGGCCCGTCAGCTCCCGCCGAGATAGTTTTTTCCTTTCTCACTGGCGGCTGCTCGCCCGCGTAAAAAGGCTTGTTAAACATATCTGCTTGGGACTTTCCTTCAGGCGATGCTGACGCACCAGGATCAGCGGGAGCCGTAAAGTCTCTGCGGTACTGTTCCTGCACAAATGGTTCGGAGTCAAAAGCAGCAGTTGCCTTTCGGGTTAAGCCTGGAGCGAGCAGAGCGATCAAGCTGAAAATCGTAACAGTAGTCACACGCATAAATTTCATCCTGTTAGTGAGGTTTGACAAGGTTTCGCTGTTTTCATGTTTCTAAATCTAATTGTATTACCCGGACTGCTTTCTGAGACATATAGCAAAAGGAAGAAGGAACAACGCCATTTCACTTGGCGATCGGGTAACAAGAAGTCAGAGGGAAGGGGTAATAGACCGCATTGGTTTGGGCCATTAAGAACGTCCTCAGCCTCTGGCGCGGTTGCCATAGCAATCCTCGCATCATTTGTGAATTTCTTACTCCCTCCCCGAACCCGCGGGGAGGGTTAGGGTAGGGTACAAAAATTACGACTCCTGCAAGGATTGCTATATATCTGCCCCGGTCTCTAGAATTTCGGCAATAGGGACACCAGCACTCAGAAGTTGCGAGTTGGAAGTTACGTCTTAGAAGTAGGGGCCGGTTCGCACTATTCCTAATAAACCCGGTTGATTCCGAGATGTTTCGTTACCAAAGCCCATATTTTCGTATAAACCACGTCTTTTAGCCTCAGTCTTATGGTACAAAACCTGTCGTCATTCACAAATCTTTACAGGCAGATTTTGTACAAAGTTGATCTATGAAAGGCAAAGTTTTTTCCTTTAATCCCTCCGTAATATCAACTCCGGTAGTATCGGAATTATTAAACGGAACTTGCCCCCTGCGGGGCAGGGCGGCTTCATTCTCAAATTTTAGCCTCGCTAAAATTTGAGAATGAAGCATAAGTATGTTTGGCGTTCACTCGTATTTTTGCGCTCGCTCGCAACTCGACAATATTTAATATTAAAATTAATCATTTGTCTCGTATCTCAACGGTTTCTGCGCTCGGATATTGTAATTATTTTTGGACAAGTAACTGTTAAATATAGCCTTTCTCAAAAAAATGAGGTATGATCTAACTGACTTGAACAAAGTGAAAAATATCGAACCCCAAAATGTCATGCAGCTCTAATTAAATGGATCGCTCACAGCAGTTGCTCCATCCACAGCATTCACTCGACTTACAGAATTCACTCGACTTACAACTATCAATGATTGTAGCGAGTATCACACATTACTAAAAATGAAAGTTTATTCTATTGATTGTAGACAAAAGATTCTGGATTTGTACTATAATTAACCACCCTCACAAAAAGCAATAGCTAACCGTTTTTATGTAGCGCTGAATACTGCAAAACCATATTCGGGCAATTTTTAACTTTGTACATCACTATAATTTTTGCATAACAAAACGATATCATTACTGTGCATGACTACCCCCATTCAGGCTCCCTAGTATAGGTAAAATGTATTTACAATGTCAATACGTTATTCACAAAAAACTATCGTTTTCAAACTACTGCCCAATCCTCAATTGTAAACGCCTCACCAACAAATTTTAACTGTGTTCGCCACTAACCGTTCCATCCTCTGCGCCCTCTGTGCTCTCTGCGGTTTGTTCAATCTTTCTTGCATTAAGCTCAATCTTTTTCTGCTGACGTTCCGAGGCAGCTTTTTGCAGCATTTTCAACTTTTCTGGCTCAGCATTCGATCGCCAAAACAACTTATGATCCTTAATTTTAACGCAATTTTCCTCCAAACACTTCACCCATTCCCGATGTTTTTTAACTGCGCCACCATCGAGAATCCCTAACTTTTCTTGTTGGCGGGTAAGTTTTACAAACTTCTCGTAATGGGGATAATTAGAACTAACAAAAGCTTCTTTTCTAACTAAAATTGGTGGATTATACAAATCAGAATAGTCTTGATAGCTGACAGAAAGGTCGCGCAAATGTATGTGCATAGCCGTGTGGAGGGCTGGATGCGGGTTAGTGTCAAAATCGGGATAAAATAAATAGGAAATTTGAGGTTTGCGAGCGTAAAATTTGATGATTGTCGCGCCGTCAAGCCTGCCAATTGTGCGGTTGGCGCAGCCTTCGTAGAGCCTGAGCAAAGGGTCTAGTTCTTCTAATGCAGAGACGTGAACTGAAAGGGAACCGGGCTGTTTGTAGCCGATCGCACTATCTTCGCAGCAATCCGCAACAATATCAGGTTTGCTCAGACTGTATAGCATTAAATCTGCCAAAGTGCAAGCTTTTTGATAATTGTCAAACAAACCTTTGATGTCGTTGCGGATTTGAGCCGGGAGTCGGCGCATTGAAGGTCGATCGCCCAAACCGTTGAGAGCGAGATATACTAGCAAATCCTGGCGGCGCTTGTCGGCGATTGTCTCCCAATCATCCGCATCCGTTGCTTGCAAAATCACCCTCCAAGCGCGATTAAAACTGTGGAATTCCCCCTTAATTACCGATTCTTCAGCTAATTCGCCTTTAACAGGAAGGCGGCCCCGATCGCTCACAAAAGCCATCAAAGGAGCCAACATTTCCGCATAATCCTCAAACCGCTTAACTTGCGATCGCACTCTGGGAGTCGATAAGTGCGATCGAAACCGAGAAGCACGAAAACCTTCACCCTCCGCAGCATCCCGAAACACAAAATAAATCCCCAAAGCCACAGGAATTGCATCAACACTCAAAACTTGGTCAATATAAACCTTCAACTCTTCTTGTTCGTAATACTTCTGAAAAGTATTCCGAGAAGTAATCACCCCATCCCCATAAGCAATTTGACCTCGATCGCTATCATCAATCAAAACCTGAGCCGCTACAACTAATAAACTCTTAGTTAATTCCCAAGCATTCAGCAAAGCTTCTCGGCGTTCCGCCAAAGATTCAATTACATTAATCACATAACCAATATTCACAATATCAGCACAAATTCGCGGAGTATCCGGCTGATAGTATGGGTCCCAACCAGAAATAGCATAACCCTCTTGTGCAATATATTTAATATCCCCGCCGTAACCGCAACCGTAATCAAAAAAAGTCGCGCCGTCCCTCGCTAAATCAGCTTCTAAAACCAGACGCAGAGGTTTAGAAAGCGAATTGCGTACCATTGCAGCTTTGTGTCGCTCGATTTTAGGAATTGATAGCTCACTATTCTCCTGTTTCAAACGCTCGACAACAGTATGATCTTGGATTTCCACACCGCAATATCCCAAATATTTGAGCCAACCGTCGCGAGTTCCGATAACGCTAGTATTGTCAAGCAGCCCCCACTTTTCCTCGCAGCGAGTCAGCCTCGCAAACTTTTCGTAATGGGGATAATCTGCAGCTACAAAAGTTTCCTTGCGGTGCAAAACAGGGGGATTTTCGCTGTTGCTGTAATCGAAATATTTAACTTCCCCTGTTGCTAGATTAATCTGGATGCTGGTTTGCAAAGCAGGATGAGCATCTGTATCGAAATCAGGGTAAAAAAGATAAGATATTTTAGGTTGACGGAGTGAAACTTTAACTAAAGTTGCTTCATCAATATTTTCGAGAGTGCGTCTGGCACAATTTTCGTAAATTCCAAGGACAGGGTTGAGTGTCTGCAAAGCCGAAACGTGAACGTAAAAAGCCGTCGGTAATTTTTTTCCTACCTTGCTTTCCCGACAGCAGCGAGACACTTTTGCCACCAGATTGTCAACACATAAATTATTGCTTTCATCTGGCGGGTACGGCACAGCATTTACAGAATCTTGCTCAGAGATAGCCTCGTTTTCGTACACTAAAACTTCTTGAGCAAAAACCATCAAAGGCGTTAGCAGTTTTTCATCATTTTCTAATGAATCGCCATCTAAAACAGTGTTTGTACTGGTATCGTAATTCATAGCTAAATTAATTATTTTTTTTAAATTAACCGCAGAGAACGCAGAGAACACAGAGTGAAGAAAAAAAGAAAGAAAGAAAGAATTTATTTCTTAGTCCGCGTAGGCGGACTTCGTTTGTTTAGGCGCGATTTCAATCGCCGACTAATATCGACTAACCGACTAACCAAACATTCGAGTTTCGACAAATTGTTGAACTCTGGCTAAATGATTTGACAAACTCACTAATATATTTTCAACCCTCTCAATATTTAACAATTGCACCTCTGGTGGTTCAGATTGAAAGCCTCGCGCTTGATGCTCCAATTGTGCGGCCAAATCCGACATCAGAGCAACTCCCACATTAGCCGAAGTTCCCTTGAGACGGTGTGCTTGATATTCCACAGCTTGCCAATCTTTAGCTTCTACGGCTATTTTGGCAGCAGCTACATCAGCTTGCGCGCCTGCCACAAAAGCTTGCAAAAGTCGCTCTGGCAATTTAATATTAACTCGTTTGAGTTGCTCCAATCTGCTCTTGTCGAACAGTCCGTCGTAGTCTCTATGTTCCCAAGTTTGAAGTGCGATCGCCCTTGGTGTCGGCCCAGCCACAACCTGCGCTTTTTCCACAACTTCTGTATAATTTGTTGCTAATTGAGATTTATTTTCCAAATTTATACTTTTAACTCCATACTTATTTTCACCCTGAACATTTAGGGCTTCATACTTTTTCAGGGCCGCCGCCAAAGCATCTAAATCTACAGGTTTGCTGAGATAATCGTCCATCCCCGCCGCCAGACACTTTTCTCGTTCCCCCGGCATAGCATGAGCAGTTAAAGCCATCACAAAAGTATGCCGATCGCTTCCTTCGATTTGTCTCAACTTTTGCGCCGTTTTGTAACCATCAAGTACCGGCATTTGACAGTCCATCAACACTAAATCATAGCTTTTTTTTGCCAGCAAATCCAGCGCTTCTTGACCGTTGACCACGCAGTCAGCTTGATAGCCTAAAACCGCCAACTGTTCGACAAGAACTTGTTGATTGATCGGGTGGTCTTCCGCAACCAAAATTTTCAGGGATGACGGCGAATTGGGAGTAATACATTGAGAATTAACTGGTGGCAACTTGCAAGTATTAGCAGCCTCCAATCTCCCAAAATCTCCTGTTCGCTTCACCGGCGCAAGCATTGCCTCAAGCAGGCGGCTAGGCCGCACCGGCTCGATCAAATATCCGTTAAAACCCCGACTGCAAAGCGATTCAGCCTTCGGCTGTTCTCGCAAAGCAGTCATGGCGATTAACGAGCCAACTGTCGAGGTCGATCGCACTTTCCTAGCAAATTCCTCCCCATCCAACTCCGGCATTTGCAAGTCCACAAGCACCACATCCCAGCTTTTTCCCCCCTCCCCTGAATTCTGAAAAATCCCGCCCTGGGCATTTTTCAACCAACTCAAAGCCTCATCAGCAGTTTCTGCCTCATCGCAGCGGGCACCCCAACTTTGAGCGAGCGATCGCACCGCTGCCCTCCTCAAAGCACTTCCAGAGACTACTAACAGCTTCTTGCCCACAAGTTCGGGTTTATTAGGCTCAACTTGCAACTGTTTTTCCAAAGGTACAGCAAACCAAAAAGTCGCACCGCTGCCTAGCAAACTACGAACTCCAATGTCGCCTCCCATCATCTCCACTAACTGCTTGGAAATAGCCAAACCCAAACCCGTACCACCGTAAGGTCTAGTAGGAGAATCGTCTACCTGAGAAAAAGATTGGAACAGCTTTGTTTGCCCTTCTGCCGAAATTCCAATGCCAGTATCCCGCACCGAAAATAGCAATCTTGCCCCTTGTCTACCCTCTGCCAGTCGGTTGCCCTGTTTCACCGTTACGTGAATTAGAACTTGACCGCTATCGGTAAATTTTATGGCATTCCCCGTCAAATTAAGCAAAACTTGCTTCAATCGGCCAGAGTCGCCCACCAGCTTTCTGGGTACGGAACTGTCAACTAAAATATTCAATTCAATACCTTTTTCTTCTGCCAAATGCGCTACGATTTCTATCACCGACTCAACACAGCTATCCAAATCAAAATTAGCCTTTTCCAGCCGCATTTCTCCAGCTTCAATCTTAGAGAAATCGAGAATATCATTAATAACGTTCAGCAAATGTTCAGCACTGCGGTAAATAGTCTGAGCACAGTCCCGCTGTTTCTGTTCCAGAGGAGCGCGCAGCAGCAATTGAGCCATTGCTAAAACCCCATTCATCGGAGTGCGAATTTCGTGACTCATGTTCGCCAAGAATTGTGACTTCACCCGGCTAGCTTCTAAGGCAGTTTCCCGCGCTTCTACCAACTCATTAATCTTGTCGGCAACCATCACAATTCCCCCTACTTTACCGTCGGGATTGTACCAAGGGTGAGCGGCCCAGCGCAGGTAAATAACAGAGCCGTCTGCTCGTTCCCAAGCATCTTCGCTCACAGAAACTACCTCACCTCTGAGCACTTCTTGATACATTACTTTCCAGCGATTCGGGGTATCTGGAAACAATTCGTAATGACTGAGATTAGTCAGCGACTGCCACTCAAAATTAAATTGAGTCAGCCATTTGTGCGAGTTAGCTAAATAGCGCATTTCCGTATCGAACATCGCCATTGCTACAGGCACGCAAGTAATAATTTGTCTCAGTTGCTGCCGTTCCCTTTCCACAGCATTTTCCGCCTGTTTCCGCTCAGTAATGTCGCTAATCATGCCGGCCATTCGCAGTGCTTTTCCTTGGGCATTCCGCTGAGCTTTTCCCTGAGAAGTGCAGTAGCGGTAAACACCGTTCGAGTGTAGTAGCCGAAATTCTACATTATAGTTTATTTCTTGTTCCAAGTGAGCGGCGATCGCCGCGATAATTCCCTCCTTGTCATCGGGGTGCAGGCGGTTGTATAGAGCTTCCATACTCCTGCCAAATTGCTTTCGCGACAAACCAATAATTTCCAAAAGGCGATCGTTCCAATAAACCTCATTTTTACTTAAATCCCAATCCCAAATTCCGTCGTTTACTCCCTCTAAAACTAACCTATATCGTTCTTCGCTTTCCTTGAGTTTTTGACTGGTATGAAACGCCTGAAATTCGGCGCGGTAAACGCGCATCGCATTGGACAAACTGCGAGACAAACTTTCGGGAGAAAGCTTGTTTTTAGCGATATAATCAGAAGCTCCTGCCTTCATCAATTCCACAGCAATTTGTTCGTCGCCTTGACCGGTGAGTACAATTAAGGGAACCTTCAGCCCAGCTTCTCGTAGATCTTTTACCAAACTCAGTCCGTCTCCGTCCGGCAATCCGTAGTCTAGGAATACACAGTCAAATTTGCACTCAAATATTTGATTTAATAGCAGCCCATTTTCTGTCTCCTCAACCTCGTTTAGAGGTTGAGATTTATTTTGTTTGGAGAGTTTCGCAGTAGCCTGCGTAGAATTTTTGCTCACCGAGAGTTTGGCCAGCGCATCCGCGCAGTCTTCTGCTTCAGTAACTCCTGCGGAAACACCAGCGGACTTGAGCGAACGTTTGATCGCCATTCGATCGACTGCATCGTCATCAACTATCAGAATTGTGAGAATTTTGTCCATAAAAACCGAATTGTGGATTACTCCGAAAAAGCTGCTGTCTGGAAAAAGGAATTAAAATAACTGCATCGCAGAAAAATCACCAAGCTACATTAAAAAATAAATTTTTTATTGAATTTTCCTTACTTTAGGGAATTTCGCTCAGCATCCAGTATCTGTTTAGGGTAGCCATCACTTCCACAAAGTTAGAAAAAGTAACAGGTTTAAGAATATAGCCCGCTACATTCAAATTATAAGCTTTTACTTTATCTCTATCTTCATTAGAAGTTGTGAGGACGATTACCGGAATCGACCTCAAACATTCATCCTGTCGCAATTCTTGCAAAAACTCGATCCCGCTCATTCTCGGCATATTCAAGTCCAGCAAAATCAACCGGCGCGCTTGAGGCATTGGAGGATCAATTTTTCCTTCTCCACGCAATATAGCTAGAGCTTCTAATCCATTGGCAGCAATGTAGAGGGGGTTGACGATGTTATTTTTTTTGAAAGCTCGCCGGACGTTCATCACATCAACCTCATCATCTTCTACCAAGAGAATATGAATTTTTTTGTCTTGCATAAATCAGCCATTTTATAGATGTTTTTTAAGCGCCCGTCTCGTTGGCGAGGTTTAGTCAGGACGGATCGCGAACCCAGCAGGTTTAATCTCTATTGTCCTTTGTCAAGAATCATTTATGCCGGGGTCGATGACGGTATCTACCTACAGGTGTACTCGCCCGTCAGAGAATGAGCGGTGCAGCGGAGATCCAAAAACTCGCCAATAACACCCGATCGAGCTACGGTAAAATCTAAAACTCATCTACATTATTAATCGCCATGTCAGCCGATCGCAAACTCTACGAAGGCAAAGCCAAAATCCTCTACTCCACCGAAGACAGCGAAATTTTGCTGACCCACTTCAAAGACGACGCCACAGCCTTTAACGCCCAGAAACGCGGCAGCATCGTCGGCAAAGGCGAAATCAACTGCGCCGTATCCGCCCACCTGTTTCGGATGCTAGAAGCCAAAGGCATTCCCACCCACTTCATCGACACGCCAGCCCCCAACCAAATGCGAGTCTGTCGCGTCCAAATCTTGCCCTTGGAAGTCGTAGTCAGAAACATTGCCGCCGGCAGTCTTTGCAAGCAAACCGGACTCGCCCTCGGCACAATAGTCAATCCGCCGCTGGTGGAGTTTTATTACAAAAACGACGATTTGGGAGACCCGCTGCTGACCCGCGACAGGCTGCTGCTAATGCAGCTAGCCACCCCCGAACAAGTAGACCAACTAGAAACCGCCGCCCGCGAAATTAACGAAATACTCAAAGAATTTTTCAGCCAGTGCGGCATCACGCTGGTAGACTTCAAACTAGAATTCGGTATCGACCAACATCAAAATCTGATCCTCGCCGACGAAATCAGTCCCGACACCTGCCGCCTCTGGGACAACGCAGAAACCGACCCCGACGCCCGCGTGATGGACAAAGACCGATTCCGCCGCGACTTGGGATCGGTGGAAACCGCTTACCAGCAAGTTCTCCAGCGGGTTCTAGCTCAGAAACTCTAGAGGCCTTAACAATGCGGTACAATTGCACAGTTTGTCACGGACATTTAGCACTCAGCAGTCAACAGTTAGCAGTCAGCGGCAAATTCAACCGACTCAATAACTAATGACTAATGACTAATGACTAATGACTGATGACTGATGACTAATGTGGTGTGTGGATTGCCCAAAAAAGTGAACAAAAATGCGTTTATCTGCTGTATTGGTGGCAGTTTTTACTGCCTCAGCAACATTCGGGTTATCAAATTCTGCAAACGGCCAAACATCCTACTCTGAATCAGCAGAGGAAGCTTTGGCTGCCGCCCGGCCCGCCCCGTCGATCGAATTACCCGATCGCCCCATTCCCGAATTAACCCAAAATCCTCCTCAAAAGCGCAAAGCCGCTAAAACCAGCAAAGCCGAAGCCCTAAAAATAGCTGCGGCCCCTGCCAGAGGAGAAAACGACCGCGAACCCCCAAGGCTAGTCACAGACCCGCCCTCCCCGGTTTCCCCTGCCAGCTTTCAACTCAAACCCGAGCTAGCATCCAACCCCGCCTCCGCCTCTAGCAGCCAAAACGCCCTGCCAGACGCCCAACAGGACAGCTCGCTCCCCCCCGATGAATCGGCTGTAACGCCCGCCTGGATCGCAGCAGAGCTAGGGAAACCAGAGGTATCAGGGGCGATCGCTCAAAACGCCCAAGTTCCGACAATACCGGCCCCGACGAGACCGCCCGCTAACACGGTTCCCCAATTGCCCCCTGGCCCAGCACCGCAGCCTAGACAAACCCCTGCACCCGCTGGGGCGGCCGAACCGCAAGTGCTAGTTGCAGAAGTTACCGTCACCGGGGCGACGGAAGACTTGGAAACCGAAATTTACCGAGTCATCAGCACCCAACCGGGACGCACGACCAACCGCAGCCAACTGCAACAAGACATCAACGCCATTTTTGCCACGGGCTTTTTCAGAAACGTGCGGGCAGTACCGGAAGACACCCCGTTGGGCGTCCGGGTGACTTTTATTGTGCAGCCAAATCCGGTGTTGCGGGGAGTGACAATCACCGGTCAGCAAGTGCTGCCCCAAAGCGTAATTGACGAAAGCTTCCGCGATCAATACGGCAAAATTCTCAACCTCCGCCGCTTTGAAGAGGGAGTGAAAAAAATTAATGCGTGGTATCAAGACAACGGCTATGTTTTGGGCCAAATCACTGATGCCCCGCAAGTAGCAGACGACGGCACTGTCACCCTGGTAGTGGCAGAAGGCCAGATCGAATCCGTTGATGTTCGCTTCCTGAACAAGGAGGGAGAGGCAACAGATGCCACGGGTCAGCCGATCGGAGGCAACACCCGTCAGTTTGTCATCACCCGCGAAGTAGAACTCAAGCCCGGAGACATCTTTAACCGCACCAAGGCGGAAAGGGATTTGAGACGGGTGTTTGGTTTGGGAATTTTTGAAGACGTGCGACTTGCCTTGGAACCGGGAACGACTGACCCCCGCAAGGCAAGGGTAATTGTCAACGTCATTGAGAAAAATACCGGTTCTCTGGCGGCAGGTGCGGGTTTGAGTTCCGCGACGGGTTTGTTCGGTACGCTGAGTTACCAGCAGCAAAACTTCAGAGGTAGGAACCAAAAGTTGGGCGCGGAGGTGCAAATCGGGGAACGCCAAAATCTGTTTGACCTGAGTTTTACAGATCCCTGGATTGCGGGCGATCCTTACCGGACTTCTTATACGATTAATGCGTTTAGAAGACGATCGATCAGCGTGATTTTTGACGGCGGCGAACGGGAAGTCAGATTGCCCAACGAGGATCGACCCCGCATCAATCGCACCGGGGCCGGCATCAATTTCACCCGTCCCCTGTCGCGCAATCCTTTTGCCGATCCTGAGTGGACTGCTTCAGTCGGCTTACAGTACCAGCGAGTCTCAATTACCGATCGCAAAGGCAGGCGCGAATCCGAGGACGAACTCGGCAACCAGTTGAGTTTTAGCGATTCGGGTTCGGATGACTTGACAACTTTGCAAGCAGGTGTTGTACGCGATCGGCGCAACGACCCTCTCCGCCCCACTAGCGGTTCCCTGCTCAGATTTGGGATGGAACAATCGATTCCTGTAGGTTCCGGCAGCATCCTCTTAAACCGCCTGCGGGCAAGCTACAGCTTGTATCTACCAGTCAAGTACACTAACTTTACCCCCGGCCCTCAAACCCTGGCATTCAGTTTTAGAGGCGGCACCGTATTCGGAGATTTGCCTCCCTACGAAGCCTTTGCCTTGGGCGGCGCCAACTCGGTGCGCGGGTACGCCGAAGGCGACCTGGGAGCAGGCCGCAGCTTCCTAGAAGCCAGCGTTGAGTACCGTTTCCCGATTATTTCGTTTATCGGCGGAGCGCTATTTTTGGATGCTGGCACTGACTTGGGCACTGGCAAAGATGTCCCGGGCGACCCGGCCGGTATTCGCGAAAAGCCGGGTAGCGGTTACGGTTACGGCCTCGGCGTGCGGATTCAATCTCCTTTAGGGCCGATCCGGATCGATTACGGTATCAACGACACTGGCGACAATCAAATTCACTTTGGAATTGGTGAGCGATTCTAAGTTGGCAGTTGGCAGTTGGCAGTTGGCAGTTGGCAGTTGGCAGTTGACAGTTGACAGTTGACAGTTGACAGTTGACAGTTGGCAGTTGGCAGTTGACAGTTGACAGTTGACAGTTGACAGTTGACTACTAACTACTGACTACTGACTACTAACTACTAACTACTGACTAATGACTAATGACTATTCAACGTACCTTAAAATCTGAATTTGAACTGTCGGGAATCGGTTTGCACAGCGGCGAACAAACTCGCGTCCGAGTTTTGCCTGCTGCGGTTGGGGAAGGCCGCTATTTTGTCAGAATTGACTTGCCTGGTGCTCCGAGAATTCCTGCAAAAATTGAGGCGGTTTGCCAGACTGCACTTTCAACTGAACTGGCAGGTATCGATGCTGAAATTCGCACTGTAGAGCATCTATTAGCCGCTTTGGCTGGGATGGGAGCGGATAATGCTCGAATTGAGGTTGATGGGCCGGAAGTGCCTCTGCTGGACGGTTCGGCTCTGGTTTGGGTAGAGGCGATCGCCCATACCGGCTTAGTTCCTCAAGAATCGAAGCAAGACTCCACTGCCTCCTTCGTCCTAGAACAGCCAATTTGGGTGCGCCACGGGGATGCTTTTGCAGCGGCTTTACCCTCAGCCGAAACTCGATTTAGTTACGGAATTGATTTTGAGGAACAGGCGATCGGCAATCAATGGTACAGTTGGTCGCCAGAGGCAGAAAGTTTTGCTAGCGCGATCGCCCCAGCCCGCACTTTTGGACTTGCCCGCCAAGTTGACCAATTGCGACAAGCAGGTTTGATCAAAGGTGGTACCCTAGAAAACGCCCTAGTTTGCGATCGATCCGGCTGGCTCAACCCGCCTTTGAGATTTGCCAACGAACCAGTGCGCCATAAAATCCTAGACCTAGCAGGCGACCTCAGTCTGCTCGGAACTTGGCCAAAAGCTCACTACTTGGCTTACAAAGCCAGTCACAACCTGCACGTCCAACTCGCCCAAGCCCTGAAATCGGAAGCTCTAGCTACCCTAGATAAAAGTTAGGAAAAAACAGGTGATTTTCTGTTAAGATTGCATCTTCCTTCTTCCTTCTGCCTTCTGCAATACTACCCTCAAAAGTCTTCAAGCAATGTCTACGCTGACTGAAGTTAACACCCTAAATACTGCTAATTCTGAATCCGTCCCCACCAACAACGGCGAGGATTCTCCAGCGGTTAAATCTACTTTTACTCTCGAAGAAGTTCAGAAATTATTGCCTCATCGCTATCCTTTTGCACTGGTTGACAAGATTGTTGATTACGTGCCCTCCGAGAAGGCTGTAGGAATTAAAAATGTGACTTTCAACGAACCGCATTTTCAAGGGCATTTCCCCGGACGGCCGATTATGCCTGGAGTATTAATTGTCGAAGCGATGGCTCAAGTTGGCGGTATTGTTCTGGCTCAGTTGCCCGACATCAAGCAAGGATTGTGGATGTTTACCGGAATTGATCAAGTCAAGTTCCGTCGTCAGGTTGTACCGGGCGATCAGTTGCTGATGACTGTAGAATTGCTGTGGGTAAAACGCCGCCGCTTCGCAAAAATGCAGGCTCTGGCTGAAGTAGACGGACAAAAAGTTTGTGAGGGAGAATTGATGTTTTCAATGGTAGATTAAATTGGTGATTGGGCATTGGGCATTGGGCAAACAGGGCATTGGGCATTGGGCATTGGGCATTGCAACAGCCAACAGCCAACAGTCAACAGACAACGGACAACAGCCAACAGACAACTGACAACTGAAAAATGCTTACTTTGATTCACCCAACTGCTGTGATTCATCCCCGCGCCGAACTGCATCCGACTGTAGAAGTGGGAGCTTATGCTGTAATTGGGGAAAGAGTGAAAATCGGGCCGGATACTAAGATTGGCGCCCATGCAATTATCGATGGGCTAACAGAAATAGGCGCTCGCAATCAAATTTTCCCCGGTGCGGCGATTGGTTTGGAACCTCAAGATTTGAAATACGAGGGTTCTCTGACTAGGGTGAAAATTGGCGACAACAATCTCATTCGGGAATATGTGACAATCAACCGCGCTACTGGAGCGGGGGAAAGCACGACTATTGGCAATGATAATCTATTGATGGCGTATGTTCATGTGGGACACAATTGCGCGATCGCCGATCGAGTAATTATCGCCAATGCTGTAGCCTTAGCCGGACACGTTAAAATCGAGTCTCAAGCCCGCTTGAGCGGTGTTTTGGGGGTTCACCAGTTTGTCCACATCGGCCGCTTGTCTATGGTGGGCGGCTTGAGCAGGATCGATCGAGACGTACCTCCTTATATGCTAGTCGAGGGGAATCCTTCGAGAGTGCGAGCAATCAACAAAATAGGCCTCGAACGCGCCGGTTTTACCCCAGAAGATTTGCTAGTTTTGAAGAAAACTTTTCGTATTCTATACCATTCTGGCTACACTCTAAATCAAGCTTTGGAACAGTTGGATTTGTTGCCAGAAAACCCCCACTTGCAGCACCTGCAGAGATTTGTGCAGCAGTCTATAACCAAAGGGCGGCGCGGTTTGATTCCTGGAAAAAAGTGAATCAGGTAGAATAAACCTATGAACTAAGCGACTGTTGCCCTATGAATGTATATACTTCAGTCAAATCTACATCCCCTGAAACAGAACCAGATGGCTGCATCAGGTTCTCAGATGTTAGTTGGGAGCAATTTGAAGCTATAGAAGCAGCTTTTAAAGATTTCAGAGGTGTGAAATTTTTCTATCTCGATCGACTACTGCAAATTATGACTGTCTCGCCCGAACACGAAATCATCAAGAAAACTCTCTGTATGCTGCTAGAGGCATATATGAGAGCAAATGGGATTCGATTTTACGGCAAGGGCGCCCCGACTCTGGGTAACAGAGAATTAGGCGGTAGAAAAGAGCCGGATGATTCCTATGATATAGGAACGCCAAAAATAGTCTCAGATATTGCTATTGAAGTGGTAATTACCAGTGGTGGGATAAATACTCTAGAGTTCTACAAAAGATTGGGCGTTCGGGAAGTCTGGTTTTGGCAAAATAGTCAGTTATCTCTCTATTACTTAACAGGTGAAAATTATCAGGAGATGGCCAGGAGTGCATTCCTTCCCGATCTGGACTTAGAATTACTGCTACGCTGTGCTAATATGCCAGATCAATATGATGCTGTTACCGAGTTATTAGCAAACATCTCACCTGTATAAAGTCCGAATATGAAAATTTTTATCAGCACTGGTGAGGTTTCGGGCGATTTGCAAGGAGCTTTGTTAGTTGCAGCCTTAAAACGTTACGCTGTCGCCGCTGGTTTGGAGTTAGAAATAACCGGATTGGGCGGCCCTCGTATGGCGGAAGCGGGTGCTACTATTTTAGGCGATACTTTGGGCATTGGTTCTATGGGTCTTATAGAATCAGTGCCCTACATTTGGCCCACAATCAAAGTTCAGCAAAAAGCTAAACAATATCTCAAAAAGTTCCGCCCGGATGCTGTTGTATTGATTGATTATTTGACTCCTAATCTCGGTATTGGCAGCTACATCCGCCGCTGTTTGCCTGATTTGCCGGTGGTTTGGTACATCGCACCTCAAGAATGGGTTTGGTCGATTTCTCCTCGCAATACTGATCTGATTGTCAATATTTGCGACCAACTTTTGGCAATTTTCCCAGAGGAAGCTTGTTATTATCAAAAAAAAGGAGCTCAAGTGAGTTGGGTTGGTCATCCTTTGGTGGATAGAATGCAATCTGCGCCCAGCCGGGAAGTTGCCCGCAAAACTTTGGGAATTGTGCCGGAACAGGTGTCGATCGCCCTAATTCCCGCTTCCAGACACCAAGAACTCAAGTACCTGATGCCGGTTATATTTGAAGCCGCTCAAATTATTCAAGCTAAATTGCCGGAAGTTCATTTCTGGATTCCGCTTGCTAACAAAGCTTTCCGCAGCAAAATCGAACAGGCGATCGAGAATTACGGTTTGAGGGCTACTCTGTTAGAAAATCAAACTCTGGAAATATTAGCCGCTGCCGATCTGGCGATTACTAAATCTGGTACTGTTAATCTGGAGTTGGCTTTGCTGGATGTTCCGCAAGTTGTCCTCTATCGCGTCAGTCCAATTACGGCTTGGATTTTTCGCCACGTCCTGAAATTTTCGATCCCTTTTATGTCTCCGCCCAATTTGGTACAAATGAAGCCGATCGTCCCGGAGTTGCTGCAAGACGAGGCGACTGCGGAAAATATAGTGAATCACGCACTGGAATTACTGCAAAATGCCGATCGACGCCAGCAAACTTTGGCAGGTTATCGGGAAATGCGCGAAAGTCTCGGAGATGTGGGTGTGTGCGATCGGGCTGCTGCGGAAATAATGAAAAATGTCAAATTAAATACAGCTTCTTAAAGCAATTTTGGTATTTAAAAGTTATGTATAAACCTGGTTTATTTGTGGATGGCTCCTTGACAAACCCACGATTTATTACCAGAAACGCGGTTGATTTCCTGAATTTCTATTAAAGCAACTTTGTTATTGAAATGTTATGCCAAGCAATCGGAAAAAGCGACCGATCGCTGTTGATTTATTTGCAGGCGCGGGCGGCATGACCCTGGGCTTTGAACAAGCAGGTTTTGATGTACTTGCCTCAGTCGAAATTGACCCTATTCACTGCGCCACACACGAGTTTAATTTCCCGCTGTGCTCTATTCTGTGCAAAGATGTTACAGCACTTAAGGGTTCAGAAATTCGGAAAAAATCGGCGATCGGGCGGCGCGAGATAGACGTAGTAATCAGCGGTTCGCCCTGTCAAGGATTCTCCATGATGGGCAAGCGCGATGTGGACGACCCGCGAAATTCTCTAATTTTTCACTTTCAGCGCTTAGTTTTGGAGCTAAAACCCAAGTTCTTTGTAATGGAAAATGTGCCGGGAATTGCATCAGGAGAACACAAAGAACTCCTGAATGTTTTAATTAGCTCTTTTCTGAAACGTGGCTATAAAGTAGAAGAAAATTATCAAGTTCTCAACGCTGTTAACTATGGAGTGCCGCAAGCTCGCAAACGATTGTTTTTGATTGGGTGCAAAGAAGGTTATGAGCTACCCAAGTACCCTCAGCAAACTACTATACTGCCGAAAATTAAAATTCCTAAACGTTATAAAAAAATTAATTTGCCTGCTGTTCCGACAGTTTGGGATGCAATTGGAGATTTGCCGGAGGTGGAAAAGTACAGCGAGTTGCTACACAGAGATTGGGTGATGGCGGAGTACGGAAAGTGCAGCACTTATGGGAGTGTAATGCGCGGAATTGATGCTTTGGATGATGATTATTCCTACGATCGCGAGTACGATCGACAAATCCTATCTTGTAGTTTGCGAACTAAACATTCTCAGGAATGTATAGAAAGGTTTCAGGCGGCCAAACACGGCGAAAAAGAGCCGATCAGCCGTTTTTACAAGCTTCACCCTGACGGAGTTTGCAACACTCTCAGGGCGGGAACCGACAGGGCGAGGGGGGCTTATACTTCGCCGAGACCGATTCACCCGATCGCCCCTCGGTGCATTACAGTCAGAGAAGCTGCGCGACTGCATTCCTATCCTGACTGGTTTAGATTTCACGTCACAAAATGGCACGGTTTTCGCCAAGTCGGAAATTCTGTACCGCCGCTACTGGCGAAAGCTGTAGCAGCGCAGATTATTAGCGCTTTGGGCGTGACAGCCATTAAACCGAGTCTCAAGCTGACATGGGGAGATGATTCGTTGCTTAAACTCAATTGGTCGGAAGCAGAACAATATTATCTAAAAAGTTAAGAATTAGATTGACAGCGTATATCCAGGGCTATCCCCAATTAAGCGCGGGTTTAGCGTCCCCTGTATCAGTGATCACACTTCGATGACCCGCACGAGATGTCCCCGGTAGTTAAACAAACCGGGAATGTATTCCGGCGCGCTGTGAAGTTTTTTCAAGGTAAAAGTGGGAACTATTTCGACTACTGGCCTGCAATCCAAGGCGTAGCGTCCTATACATAAAATAGCCCAATCAACATCTGGATATCAGAGGAGATTTGAGATGGTGAAAGTCTGCCGGAAAACATTGTGAGAAATTTCACTGAGTTTTGCAACAATTACCAAGAAATTGGGTCTAAAGCCCCGTCATAAGCTTGACGGCTTTAATTAATTATCAACTTGTGTTAAGTGTTTTCTTGAACTTTCTTGCATTGTGTTCATTGTAGAGTACAATAACTATACTACAGGTAGAATAACCGCCGATACACATGAGACACCACGCTCAAACGCCTGGTCGGAAAACAATAATGGTTAGTGGGTGGCGAAAACCACGAAAAACATAGCTGGGCTAACTAATGTAAGCCAAAATCAGAGACTAAACTTTTTATTTCTCAAATGTACTGTGGGGCACACAGAAACAAGAGAAGCAATTCTCGAAAGCTTGGGGAGACAAACCCTCGCTCGGCTATCTAAATTAAGCTCGATATTTGGTTCTTTTGAACGGATACCTGGTTTAAACACTGCCGCAAGGATAGATAGTTTTAAGGTATGTCGCAGAACCAAGAATCCCCTCGCCTTCAGGCAGGGGAGTGTCAAAAGTCTTTTGGACTTCTAGAGCTATTGTGTAAAAAGTGTATTTTCAGGAGACTCAACTACTATGGGTTGGTTTAAAAGACTGTTCGGACTCGAAAAGCCTGCACCCCAGGCTGAACCGATGGCACAAGTAGTACAGCAAGCAGCACAAGCGCAATCCATCGCTCCTGCTAAAGTCGGCCCAGACGGAAATTTTGACGAAAGTGGCTTAGCGAAGCGGGTTGCTTTAGCTTTTGACGCCGATGCAGAAGTTGCTGATATCGAGACTGTTTATGTAGCTCAGCTCAGCAGCACGGTTGTTCTCAAAGGTCAAGTTCCCAGTCAGGAAATTCTCGACAAGTTGGTGGCGATCGCCTCTGCTGAAGAAGGTGCCACAAACGTGCAAACCGATCAGGTGACAGTCGGCTAGTTATTCGGAACCGAAGTAGTTTCGCTCCGGGTGCTGCTCGAAGCAGTCAAAAACTCGATTAATACCATTTTTCTAAAGATGTGCTATGGATGAAGTCTTAGCCCCCCCTTAATAAGGGGGGGTTGGGGGGGTAATATCTAGCGCTACTTTATGAAATTGGTATAAACCCGCTGCGGCGGGTTTTTTCTTGCCGTCTCCCCCTCAAAATATTAATTTTTGTAAATAAAACGGATTCATTTCAAAAAACAGTATAATTGAATACAGAAACTAAAAAAGTTTTAGCGAAGAAAATCAACCCTGACCTGACTGCCCTTTTTATCTCGATAAATATAAGGATCAAAAAATTATGAAACTCACTTATCGCGGTTCAAACTACGAGTACGACATTCCGACAGTAGATATGGTCGAAGGCGAAGTCGCGGGCAAATATCGGGGTCAAAACTGGAACTATCGGTATCCGAGACACATTCCCAACCCCAGAAAATACGGCGGCCCAAACTATACCAAAAAGCGAGATGCTCAAGCTGGCGATCGGGATGTCGCAGCAGCTAGCGCCTCAACGAGGGGGGAATATTACCCAACAGTTGTGGAAGTGGCGCAAGTGCACCAGGCGAATATTTGCACTATTCTCGATCGTAGAAAGGAAGCAGCCAAGGCCAAGGGCGATGAAACACTGCTGCGCTTGCTAGAAATTGAGTCGAGACAGATGGTGTGTTAGAGAAAAAGCTTCAGAAAACAAAGCGTTTGTAAAGAGGGGGGAAATCGAGTTAAGCTCAATTTCCCCCCTCTTCCCATAAAGCAATTTTTAGCTAAGTGAAGTACAAATAAACCAGTTTCTGTCACCCCTTGACACAAACAACCTGCTTCAAAGTCGCCACAACTTCCACCAAATCCGACTGCTGACTCATCACCTCATCAATCGGCTTATAAGCCCCCGGAATTTCATCTAAAAATTGCTCATCTTTCCGGCACTCAACCCCCTCAGTCTGCCGCACCAAATCATCGAGAGTGAATACATTTTTAGCTTGAGTGCGAGACATCAACCGCCCCGCACCGTGACTGCAACTACAGTAACTTTCAGCATTTCCCTTCCCTTTAACAATGAAAGACTTCGCCCCCATCGAACCCGGAATAATCCCGTAATCCTCTACATCCGCCCGCACAGCACCCTTGCGAGTAACATACACATCTTCGCCAAAATGCACCTCTTTTTCCGCGTAATTGTGGTGGCAATTCACCTCTAATAACGGCTTAACAGATTTGCCTCCCGCGACGTGCTTTTCCACAATTCGCTTAAACCGATTCATCATCACATCCCGATTAAAACGAGCATAATCTTGCGCCCACTGCAAATCGTGCCAGTAAGCCGCAAACTCCTGCGTACCCGCTACAAAATAAGCCAAATCTTTGTCAGCCAGATTAATATCTGCCAGTTTAGCTAAATCTTTAGCAGTCTCGATGTGCTGCTGTGCGAGCAAATTTCCAATCCCGCGAGAACCGGAATGCAGCATCAGCCAAACAAAGTTTTCAGTATCAACGCAAACCTCAATAAAATGATTACCGCCACCGAGGGAACCCATTTGTTTTAAGGCTTTATTGTTTTGGTGCTGCACGCCTTGATGAAGTTCCTTAAATTCTCGCCATCCTTGCCAGTTGGTGACTGTTTTTTCTACTTCCTTGTTTTCCGCAAATCCCACGGGAATTGCGGCTTCGATATCGAGGCGAATTTGTTTGAGTTTACCTTCTAATTTTTCAGCCTTGAATGGCATTTTAATCGCAGCCATCCCGCAACCCAGATCAACCCCCACAGCAGCCGGAATAATCGCTTCTTTTGTGGCAATTACTGAACCGACTAAAGCACCTTTTCCTAAATGTACGTCGGGCATTAGTGCGACGTGTTTGAATACAAAGGGCAAAGATGCTACGTTTGCGGTCATCTTGGTTTCTTTTTCGCCTAGGGCGTGATTTGCCCAAGATAATACTGGTTTTGGGGCTGATATGTCTAATTTTTCGTAGGGCATTTTTGTTTAAGTTTGTTTTGCCAGTTGGGCTGTGTAGTATTATTGTAACATAAATAGTTTCGGATGTCAAACATACTAATTCTCGTAGGGTGCGTCAGTCGGGAATTTCTTTTGGGAGTCATAGAATGTTTACTGACGCACCTTACCCAATAATTATTGCCGCGTCAACTTCACATCAAATGCAGTAGCGGTATTGTTGGTAAATCCGACAGTCCGACAGGGAATGAATTCCCTGTCTCATAGCTAAAGTCCTCTGAAAGAGGACTAAAATCGATCGCACTTCCCGTCAAAATCTACAGTCGGTTTTAACCGACAGTCCGACAGGGAATGAATTCCCTGTCTCATAGCAAAAGTCCTCTAAAAGAGGACTGAAATCGATCGCACTTCCCGTCAAAATCTACAGTCGGTTTTAACCGACAGTCCGACAGGGAATGAATTCCCTGTCTCATAGCAAAAGTCCTCTAAAAGAGGACTGAAATCGATCGCACTTCCCGTCAAAATCTACAGTCGGTTTTAACCGACTTTCGCTATGAGGCAGGGGTTTCAACCCCTGTCGGATTGTGGGAAAGCGAGTGAAAAGCTAACACGGCACAAGAAGCGTTTTGTATTGAAAATCCTTAAGAAATGCCTAAAGATTGAATGAATAATTTACTGTAGGGTGCGGATTGTTGTACCTTCGCCAGCGAACCAAACAGCTCTTTTCCCCCGAAGATAACTAATGTCTTCTGTTTAGAGTCAGGTTTTTGACTCGGCAGTTGTGAGTGAACGGAAAGAATCCTATCTGAATCAAATCGATAAAAACAGTCCAAGTCGCTGCAAAGCCCTTCTTCAACATCCTTGAGATTAGGGTAAAGTTCTTCAGAAGGACGGGGTTCATGACCGCTTAAAATCAGTTCATCTGATATCTCCATTTTTTTAAGATCGATTAAATACATTCTTCCTTGAACCGTGTCAATTAGAAGGCGATCGTCTGATAGGTAGCACATAGAGTACCTAAACCAGTCATCCGAATCAGGACAAGGGCATTCGCATATTCCAAGTAGATTGCAGTCAGGAAAACTGAATCGGCTGATTTGTCGATCGTAATTATTTATAACCACAAATTCGCCACCAGCAGGATGAAATTCTGGAGGCGCTGTGTCATAGAGACAGGGAACCTCCACGGCATGAATTCTCGTACCATCATCATAAAGCCAGTAGATTTGCTGTCCGTGCTGACCGGCAGCAGCATAAAGAGCTAAAATGTGATTTTCTGGGTGCGGGTGAAACGAGAAAGAACTGCCGGCGCCAAGAGGGTCTTTGAGCAAAAGTTGTCGCTGGATTTGCCACGAACTGGTATCGCGAATTTGAATCTCGACTTGCTTCATTTCAATTAATTTCATGCACCAAAAACGCACGCCGTCTGCATCAAACCAGCAGTGCTGAAATCCATTCTTGTTATGCAAATGTGAAACCTCAACAGGAGGGTTAGGTAGCTGTTCTTCAAAAACTAGCTGGTTTTCTGCTGTCACAATTGCTAAGTGATTGCCATTTGCCATAATTGCGGCCAGCAAATCGCCTTTTGGACTGATGGCTAAACAGCTAATTTCGTCGGGAAGCTGGTATTCGTATTTTGGCGACAAGTTGCGATCGACTAAAGTGACTTTTTTGCGATCGCCACTGACAATCGTCGCCCACTCGGAATTAATGGGTTGATTTATGTATGAGAACGACCAGTCAATTTGTTTTTCATGTTTTGGTAAAATTAGCATAAAGATATTTCAGCGTAAATAAGCTCTATTTTAACTGAAATCTTGCAGCATTTATCGTAGGGTGCGTCAGTCTGAAATTGCTTTTGGGAGTCATAGAATGTTTACTGACGCACCTTACCGACTAATTATCGGCGCGTCAACTTCACATCAAATGCAGTACCGATATTGCTTGTAAATCCGACAGTCCGACAGGGAATTAATTCCCTGTCTCATAGCGAAAGTCCTCTAAAAGAGGACTGAAATAGATCGTATTTTTCCTCAAAATCTACAGTCGGTTTTTAACCGACTTTCGCTATGAGGCGGGGGTTTAAACTCCTGCCGGATTGCGGGAAAGTGCGTATTTGCTGACGCTACATTTTACAAATTCGCATTCTTTCTCCCCGCCTTCTGCACAGGAATAGCGACCACCTGCGGTTTCTTATTCCCTGCAAACATCCCGAAGAAATCGTGCAGCAAAATATAGAAACACGGAATAATAAACAGCGTCAGCAGCGTCGCCAGCGACAAACCGGAAAACACCACCACACCCAAAGGTTGCAAGAATTCCGAACCGTCTCCAATGCCCAAAGCTAGGGGGAATAAACCCAAAACTGTGGTAATAGTTGTCATCAAAATCGGACGCAAGCGCTGAGGTGCCGCCCTGAGAATTGCTGTGGCGCGATCGACCTTTTCATCTTCCAGAATTTGGTTCGCCAACTCCACCATAATAATCGCATTATTTACCACAATTCCCACCAGCAAAATCGCCCCCACAATCACCGTTGCGCCGATCGCAGTTTTAGTCGCATACAACCCGAAAATCCCCCCAGCCAAAGCCAGCGGCACCGTTAACATAATCACCAGCGGATCGACAAGCGAATTGTACTGCACCGCCATCACCACAAATACCAAAAACGCCGCCAAAGATCCCAAAACAATCAGCGAACTTTGCAATTCCCGGTTAGTTTCCGCCGCCGAACTAGGTATCACTCGCACTCCCGGCGGCAATTTGATTTCCGACAAAACTGTATCCACTTGTTTCAAAGCATCGCCCAAGCTTGCGCCCTTATTAACATTCCCAGCAATCATGAAAACTTGGCGCTGGTTAAGCCTTTGAATTTCCCCAGGCGCTTTTCCCAGTTCAATATTCGCCACATCGCTCAAGCGGATAATGCTGTTATCCCTAGCAGTTAAAGGGATAAACTTTAGTGCGGAAATCGATTGAACAGCAGCGCGATCGAACTGTACCCGCACATCAACCAAACGGTTTCCCCGCTGCAATTGCGTGGGAACAGAACCTTGAATTGCTGTCTGAATCGCCTCTCCAATTTGCCTCGCATTCAACCCGTAGATTTCTGCTTGTTCCCAGTTGGGGCGAATCTGCACTTCCGTTTGCTGCGGGTCTCCATCTGGGCGAAAAGTAGCTAAATTTACCTTCTGATCCAAAGTTGCCAATATCTCGCGGCCGGCTTGCTGCAATATTTGTTCGTTTTCGCCCTGAAGCAGGACATCAACTTCCGCGCCGCGCACTGGCGAATTAGTTAAAACCAAACCCCGCACATTTTCTGGATTCAGACGCAAACGAGTATTTTTGGGCAAATCAATTTTTTTATTCAATTCTTGCGTAACTCGCTGCACAAAATCCAATGTATTGGTGCCAGGTTTCAGCGTAATGTTGCAGCCGCCGCGCAGCACATTCTCAACCGTATTGTTGCCGAACAACAGCCCGCCCACCGTCGTCAAAGTGTATTGAGTTTCTGGTTGGCTGAGGATAATTTTATCCGCTTCTGCCATGATTCTTTGGTTGGTTGCCAAATTTGTGCCGGCAGGAAACAAAGCAAACAATCTCGCTTGACCGGTATTAATTCTGGGCAATATTTCCTGGGGGATTTGACCGGCCATCAGCCAACTGCCGCCGCCCAATCCAATAATCGCTACTGCAATGATAATCAACCGCCACCGCACTATGCCAGATAAAAATTTACCGTAACCGGCGGTAGCATTGGTAAAAGCTCGATCGAATGCGCGCAGCGGCCAAAAGTTGCTCAAACCGCTGGATACCCGCAGCGCTAGCAGTCGAGAAGCCATCATAGGTACAACTGTCAATCCGACAATCAGAGAGGCGGCGACGGAAAAGCTGATGGTGAGGATTAATTCGTTGAAAAGTAAAGAAACTAAGCCGCCGATGAGCAAAAATGGCAGTACAGCAACTAAGTTAGTGATGGTGGAAGCAAATAAAGCTGATTCTAATTCTTGGCTGCTTTTTTCTGCTTGCTGCATCAACTGCTTGTTACTTAAGCGCTGACCGTTTGCACTTTTTTTATTGCTGGTTCCTTCGACAATATTCTCCAACATCACGATCGAGTTATCGACCACAATTCCCACACCCAGCGCCAAACCGCCCAAACTGAAAACGTTCAGAGATAGGCCAAAAACTCCCATCAGGATAATCGCCATTAAAGTTGCGAGGGGAATTGCTAGGACAATAATCAAAGTTTGGCGAAGGGAAGCGAGGAACAGCAATACAGATGCCCCGGCTAAAACAGCCCCGGTTAAACCCGAAAATAGGACATTGCTAATAGAATCGCGGATGAACTTAGACTCGTCGAAGGTATTGACGATAGTCGTGCCTTCGGGAATGACCCCGGATTCTTTTAATTCTTCTAGCCGCTTTTTGATGCCGTCTACAACTGAGATTGTATTCGCGTCCGGCTGCTTTTGAATGCTAATTTTTACGGCTGATTTCTGATTGAGAAATACTTTAACTCGTTCTTCTTCTGTACCGTCAATTACCTGAGCAAAATCGCGCAAAAACACTCGTTTGGGCGGATTGGAACCCGATGCTTGAAAAGAAATTGCCTGAATTTCTTTGGCGTTCTTAAATCGCCCGACGGTACGGGTTAAAGGTTCCGCTGCTTCTTGCCGCAGTCGCCCGCCGGAAGTGTCCAGGTTGCGGGATTCGAGGGCTGATAAAACGTCGGAAATACTGACACCTAAAGATTGCAAGCGATTTAAGTCAATATTTACTTGAATTTCTTCTTGCACGCCGCCGGCAACGTCAACTGCCGCTATTCCTGGAATTACGTTTAATTCTCTGGATAATTCTTCGTCGGCAAATACGCGCAAATCAACTCCTTGCAAGGAGTTGGAAGTGAGGGCAAATTCGTAAATCGGC
Source organism: Microcoleus sp. N9_B4 (assembly GCF_036701635.1). Lineage (NCBI taxonomy): Bacteria > Bacillati > Cyanobacteriota > Cyanophyceae > Oscillatoriales > Microcoleaceae > Microcoleus > Microcoleus sp. N9_B4. The sequence continues at coordinate 65,136 of NZ_JAUBRC010000038.1, forward strand.
TGCTGGGAAGGGTCAACTTTGAAGAGAGTGGGCGATTCAACTGTATCGGGAAGTCGGTTGCGGATGCGGTTGACAGCGGCGGTGGCGTCGTTGAGGGCCTGGTCGATGTTGCCCCCGGGTTTGAAGAATAAATCGACGCTGACTTGTCCTTCGCGAGTCCGCGAGAAAACTTGCATGACGCCTTCAGTTGCGGAAAGTCCTTGTTCGAGGGGGCGGGTAACTTCGTCTATTGCTACTTCTGGGGAGACGCCGGGGGCGTCTAAGCGCACGCCGATGCGGGGATAGGTGATGGAGGGCAGCAAGTCAACGGGCAGTTGGGTGATGTAAAAAAAGCCCACGATTATAATAGCAAGTGTCAGCATGAGGGTGCCGATGTGGCGACGAATGGCGGTCGCGCTAATGCTGAATCCGGGTTTGTCGGGGGTCATTTGATTTTAGATTTTAGATTTTTGAATTGAAAAGTTTACCCAGTCAGTCAGCCTGCAAAGGAATGAATCGCGGGGCTGGCGACCAAATTGTTTTCGGTCAGGCTTTATTTTGTATAGGGAGTGAGAGAATATTTACGCTCTGCACCTGACAAGTAGTATAATAAATTTTAATAAATTGTGAAAAATGTTTTTTTGAATATTCCTTTAGAGGTAGTCGATCGCCCAAAATGCAGATTGACAGAAATTGCGATCGGCTTTTTTATCGATCGAAAGCAATTGCGATTTACCGCTATCGTGGGGGCGGGTTTAGTATATTGTTGGTCTTACCCACAGATTGTTTGTAAAACCCGCCCTTACATTCTTATTCGGCGTTGCTGATTGACGGTATGAAAGGCTAAATATGCCAGTCAGAGAAACCCGTATCCACAAAGCTGGGGGATTTTCAACTAATTTTTTTCATACCCTGATTAAGCAACGCCAAATTTCTTTCTGCTGATTTACTTCCCTTCACTACCTTTCCTAAAAAAACCCGGTTTCTTCAAAAAACCGGGTTTTTCCCACTCAAACTGCGTGTGTTCGATACCAATCAATGGTATTTTTCAACCCCTCCTTAAACTTCACCTCAGCAACAAAACCAAACTTTTCCTTAGCCCTTTCCGTATCCAAACAGCGGCGCGGCTGACCGTTCGGTTTGTCTGTTTCCCAAACAATTTCTCCCTCAAATCCCATCAATTCGCAAATCGTTTCCACTAAATCGCGAATTTTAACTTCGCTATTCGTTCCCAAATTAACCGGGTCAGATTCACTGTAATCTTGCGTTGCCATCACAATTCCCCGGGCGGCATCTGTGGAATACAAAAACTCGCGGCTAGGGCTGCCGTCGCCCCAAACTGGCAGTGTTTTGTCTCCCCTTTCTTGCGCTTCGTAGACTTTGCGAATTAATGCGGGGATGACGTGGGAACTTTTCGGGTCAAAGTTATCTTCCGGGCCGTACAGATTTACTGGTAGCAAGTAGATACCGTTGAATCCGTACTGCTGGCGGTAGGATTGCAGTTGCACTAATAAAGCTTTTTTGGCAATTCCGTAAGGTGCGTTAGTTACCTCTGGATAGCCATTCCACAGGTCATCTTCTTTGAAAGGAACTGGGGTTAAATTGGGATAAGCGCAAATGGTGCCGACGCAGACAAATTTTTCGACTCCTGCTTCGTAGGCGGCGTGGATTAGTTGCGCGCCCATCATCAAATTATCGTAAAATAATTCCGCGGGTTTGAGTTGGTTTAAGCCGATGCCGCCGACGTGGGCGGCGAGGTGAATGATGATATCTTGTTGGTCGGCGGCGCGCTTGCAGTTTTCCATGACGCGAAGGTCGCAGTCGCGCGATCGAGTCACCGAAATTTTATCAGCATCGGCCCCTGCTTTCACTAGCTGGTCGATTACCTGACGGCCCAAGAAACCGGCGCCGCCCGTGACTAGAATGCTTTTGCTGCTTAAATCCAAGCTGGTCATAATTTTAGCCTCGGGATTTTGAATAAAGGTCGATCGACAATTTCAATTCTAAAATTGTTGCTTTAGCAAAAAAAGCTTTCAGCTACAGGACTAGGTTGCCCACAAATTTGTTTTAGCTGCTGCAGATAGGGACAATTTGCGCCGTGCACACCCGAAAGTTAGATTTATGAGTAGCGAGTCCTCAACTATCATTTTAATGTTTTTTTTAGCCCGCACAGCCGAAAATTTTGCGAGCCATTAAGCGGGTTCTTTGAATGCCGATCCTGTTAATAGCCCTAACAATCCTCTGATCAGTTGTGAAGTGTTTGCAGGGGCTATCCCCCGGTGCGCGCCTTTCGCCAAAGGGGTAGACACGGAACCCTACCCCTACAAATTGTTCGCACTGACGGCTTGTTTTAGCGACTTAATCAAATCCGTTGCCCGAACCTCGACCTTGCTGGTCTAAAGCTTTCATATCAGCATCTACCATTAAATGTACTAACTCCTGAAAAGTTACAGAAGGTTCCCAATTTAATTGCTGGCGCGCCTTAGTCGAATCGCCAATCAACAGTTCGACTTCTGCCGGCCGCAAGTAGCGTTCGTCAAACTCCACATATTTTTGCCAATCTAAATTGACGTAAGTAAAAGCTAAATCGAGAAATTCCTTAATTGAATGGGTCTCGTTGGTAGCAATGACATAATCGTCAGGTTTGTCTTTTTGCAGCATCAGCCACATTGCCCGCACGTAGTCTTTAGCATAGCCCCAGTCCCGCTTGGAATCGAGATTGCCCAAGTAAATCTTTTTCTGCTTGCCTGCGACTATTCTGGCAACGGCGCGAGTAATTTTGCGAGTTACAAAAGTTTCGCCACGGCGGGGAGATTCGTGATTGAACAAGATACCGTTGCAGGCAAAAAGTCCGTAAGATTCGCGATAATTTACTGTTTGCCAGTGACCGTAAACTTTGGCGCAGGCGTAAGGACTTCTGGGATAAAAAGGAGTTGTTTCCTTCTGCGGAACTTCCTGCACCAAACCAAACATTTCCGAAGAACCTGCTTGATAGAACCGCACTTCTATGCCGGTGCGGCGCTGATAGTCCCGAATTGCTTCTAGCAGCCGCAATACTCCCATCCCTACTGTGTCCACCGTATATTCCGGCGAGTCAAAACTGACTCGAACGTGAGATTGAGCGCCTAAGTTATAAATTTCTACCGGCTGAACTTCTTCCAATATCCGGCGGAGAGTGGTGCCGTCCGTCAAGTCGCCGTAGTGTAGAAACAGGCGCGCACCCTCGCTGTGAGGATCGACATAGATGTGGTCAATTCGATCGGTATTGAAACTAGAACTGCGCCGGATAATGCCGTGAACTTCATATCCTTTTTCTAACAGTAATTCGCTCAAGTAGGAGCCGTCTTGACCTGTAATACCTGTTATTAGCGCTCTCTTACGTTGCGTCATCTGATTTTCCTTTGACAGGCTGTGTTAATTCACGATAAATTTTTTGGCAGAGGCTGTTGCTCCCTGCCTGCCGTATTCTCAAACTGCTTTATAAAACTTACTCAAACTTCACTTTAGTTACCTAAAGCCAGTTGAAGTTTACTTCCTACGCTGTTGGGTAGTGGGCTATCCCAAGATAAGTAGGCTATCCCCCTTAAGCCAAAGGTTATAGAGTTAAGTTTAACACCTAAACCTAAAGTAGTCTATCTAGAAAAACTGATCTTTCTAGATGAAGAAGATGTAGGTTTATTTAAGTATTTGCCCCTTTAGTTAAGCTCACAATTCTTCGATCGGTACCCAGGAACTGTTTAGTTTTGACAAAGAGTTTGTCGCTGATTGTCAGTAGTCAGCATCAGTGGTCAGTAACAAATAAAACTAACTACCGATTGCTGACTGCGGACAAAAATTAGTATGCGCCGTTATTTTTGGGAAAAATCACAACTCCAATTGTTTTGAAAACAATCCACATATCCATCCAAAGGTTTTTGTCATTTGCGTAATAGAGGTCGATTTGGACTCGGCGGGGATAGGGAATGTCGTTGCGACCAGACACTTGCCACAAGCCTGTAATTCCAGGTCTTATGGTGAGAATTTTGTTGATGTGACTGCCGTATCTCGGCAGTTCTTCTTCAACTAAAGGTCTGGGCCCGACGACGCTCATATCTCCTTTTAAAACATTCCAAAACTGGGGAAACTCGTCTAAACTGGTCATTCGTAAAAATCTTCCAATCCAGGTAATTCGAGGGTCTTGTTTCAGCTTGAAATTGTCCTCAAACTCTTGACGCAAATGCGGAGAATTTTCCATGATTTCCAGCAATATATCGTCCGCATTTTCCACCATCGTTCTGAATTTAAGGCAATAAAACCTTTTACGGTTTTTGCCTACTCGTTCCTGTACGTAAAAAATAGGACCGGGCGAGCTTAAGGCGATTAAGAAAGCCAAAAGCAGGTAAACCGGAGCAAACAGGATCAGAACCGATAAGGAAAACAGGATGTCAAATAACCGCTTGAAAAGTTCTCCGTCGAGGCTCTGTATAGAACGACTTATGCGTCTATCTCCTTGCAGGACAGACCCAAAACCGCGTCTTGCGATCGCTCGAATTACCTTGCCGGAGATTAGTTGGCTGTCGGCAGTCATCTTACTCCTTCACTTCACACCACACACAGTCCTGATCATAAAGCCTCAAGACGCTTTGTTCTCTGAATTATGTTTCCAATACTCAATTTTCTGGGGCAGAGGGCAGTTGGCAGTTGGCAGTTGGCAGTTGGCAGTTGGCAGTTGGCAGTTGGCAGTTGGCAGTTGGCAGTTGGCTTGTTGGCAGTTGGCAGTTGGTTATTGGTTACTCGCTTGAGGCTGCTAATAACCGTCAACCGTCAACCGTCAACCGTCAACCGTCAACAATCACCTGACGGCGCAGCCGGACATGATATCAACTCCCAGACTCGGTAAAATCGCGGGATTGAAATTCCTGATAGCAGTGTTCAACAAAAGCTAGATAGCGCTGCCCAAAGACTTCGGGGGCAAACTGTTCAGCGCGCAACCTGCTGATTTCTGGCTCAAATTTGCCTTGCAACTGCTCAAATTCCTCGACAGCTTCGACTAATGCTGCTGCGGTTTGGGAGGAAAAAAATAAACCAGTCCCAGTCTCTGGGTGTTGCCGAATGTCGAGCACTGTCTCCAAAGCGCCCCCTGCTGCATAGGCAATTACCGGTGTCCCGCAAGCTTGAGCCTCTACTAAAGCTATGCCAAAATCTTCGCAAGCTGCATAGACAAAGGCTTTCGCCTCTGCCATGTACTTTTCAACTATGGAGGCGGGCTGCCAGCCGAGCACTTGCACGTTGGGTTTGGCGATTTGCCGAATCATGTCTAATTCTGGCCCGGTGCCGATAACAATTAGAGTATGCCCGAGTTGATTGAATGCTTGGACGATCGCACTTACGTTTTTGTAACTTACCAACCGACAAACTGTGACGTAAAAGTCTTGTTTTTGCCGCATCAAGGAAAATCGCTCGATATTTACCGGCGGATAAATCACCTGGGCCCGCCGCCGATAGCACCGCCAAATTCGGCGCGCAGTGTGTTGAGAGTTAGCGATGAAATAATCAACGCGATTGGCGGAAATTACGTCCCACTGTCGCAGTCGATGCAACAAATATCGCGTCAGCAGACCCTGGATGCCCCGTCCGGCTTTGCTGCTACGCAAATAGTCAAAAGTTAAGTCCCAAGCGTAGCGCATGGGTGTGTGGCAGTAGCAGACGTGCATTTGCTGGGGACTGCTGAGGATGCCTTTGGCGACGGCATGGGATGATGAGAGGATGATGTCGTATTCTCGCAGATCTAGTTGTTCGATCGCGATCGGCAGAAATGGCAAATATTTTTGCACGCCGCTGCGGGCCTTGGGAAAGTGCTGCAAAAAAGTTGTGCCAATCTGTCGCCCGAAAAGATAGCTTTCGGGATTGGTTGATTCAAAGTCGATGAGGGCATAGATATCTGCCTCGTCTACGTGTTTGAGAATTTCCTGTACTACGAGTTCTGAACCGCCAGTAGCTAAGGGCGTCAACCATTCGTGAACTAGGGCGTATTTGAGTTTTTTCACTTGTATTTGTAGCCGATCGAACGATGTGTTAGCGCCAGTTCTGTCAATATTAATCTTACTGAGGGATCACTTACGCAATATCGGGCCATCAACCAGGTTTCACTGTAGACAATTTTTGAGCAATTAAAAGACCCACAGACAGATTACTCCCGTGGGTTTTTTAGATTTTAGATTTTAGATTTTAGATTTTGACAATGTTGCACAGTTCTTTAAATAGCTCGCGCACGCAACGGGCAATGACTCGCTGGCGGGCTAATTTAACAGGTGTGCCGCCTTTTTTGCGCCGCCTCAAGTTTTCAGCCGGCGACATTTCCTCCGCGTCAGCGCCGTGACCGTAAACAAATTTTAGTGGGGGATTGTTGCGAGCAACCTCTAGCCGACAAAAACACCATTGCCACAGTGCTTTTCTGCACAGCGCGCTGCCGGATTGTTTCCCTTTCTTCTTCTGGCCGCTATCTTCGCGAATCACTCCCATGCCGACGGCTCGCATGAAGCGACGCTCTGAAAGTTTGAGTTTTGATTCCTTCCCAGTCTGGCGGTTTTTTCGGATTTTTACTTCTGGCTGACCATCTTTGAGAAAATCTTCGATCGGGTAAACGGCTCCGAGCAAGTAGCCCTGGAGCTGATACCCAAATCCAAATTTAGTAAAAATCTGCCGATACTGCTCAAACTGCGGATGGTCAATCAGTTCCGTCAACTGCTTTTTCAGGGTGAAGATTTCATCTTCGATTTCACAATATTGCTTGGCTGCCCAGCGAGTTTGAGGTTCGATGCCCGACCCGATCGTCGCCTCCAAAATGCGATCGTACTTTTTCGATTTTCGCCGACCCGCAAGCCAGCCCCAGAGAAGCGGTGGTAGCTCGTCTTGGAGCTTGACTGATTCCACTGATGCAATTTCCGGGCACTGCCAGGTGAGCTCTTGCCGAATTCTGTTGATAATCGGATTCTGAACGCGATTGAGATGTTCGAGCCGCAAGCAAATACCTTTAATGTGACTAACTAGAGGGTCGCGGATTTTGAGGTAACTCGTTTCTGGCTTATCGAAGTACCAGCAGGCGATCGCAAATGCGTCAAGGTCATCGGTTTTTGCCCCGCTTTTGCCTTCCTTCCCCATCAGTTCCGCCCGGTAGTTAGGCAACTTGCTGTTGGAAATCATGCGTACCTCGCAGCCCCAATCAGCAAGTTTGTTCATCCACAGCCGCGCATAGTTCATCCCGGTTGGTTCGCAAATTGCGATGACTTTATCGGCTTTGAAGCTTTCAATTTTGGCTCTTAATTTATTCAAGTTTTCAAGATTCGCTTGGAACGTTTCGATGTCAGCATCGAAATAATCATCACGGGGATTACTGGGTTTTTCCAGTAAAAAGCAGGCAGAAATCGACGATCGACTAATGTCGATGCCTACGGTTAAGTATTTCATGTGATTTAGGAGAGGAACAGTTGAAAGGACAAGAGAGCCTACGAATCTCCCAAAAGCAAAAATGCTTACTTCACTGATTAAGGCTTATTTATTTTGTCCAGTTTTGAGGTGCGGGCTGGCGCTTACGAAACCTGAATAGCAACTAAGCTAATTTCTATGTTAAAGCGCCACTTGTCTTGCGACTCATCCCGCTACTCCCCCTTATTAAGGGGAGTTTCGGCCGCTGAGTCGAGGCGGCCATCTTCAGGCGGTTGTAGTGATGGAATTGGTTGCTACTAGGGCGATGTAGGCGTAGAGGTATCTGAGATTTTCGGTTAACGCTGTGGGGAATACATCGGTTGAATAAGTGCTTAGCAAGTAGTTTGCTATGTTGATGTATTCGTTTAAGCACCTATCAGGAGGCTGTTTTCGCAGCAATCCTCGTGATTTTGCCTCTTTGATAGTGAGAAAAACTTCCTGTGTTTCGGCGTCGCTAAAATCATCAAATTGCTCTCTGGCGGACTTGATTAGGTCGGTGATGTGGTGCTTGTTTTTGGTTGGCATGGTAAATTGATAGATGCGAATAGAGGACAGTTAGCCAAGACAGCTCCTTAAAACGGTCAAGATTGCAACTTGACCGTTTTTTTTTAATTCACTTGCTTGAAAACATAATGACCTTTGGGTTGGCGATTGTCTTTAGCTTTGTTGGCGAGGGGTATCATTACGTCTTTGATGAATTCCTCTATTTCATTATCCCCCACTGGTTTTTGATAAATTGATGCTTGTATTGCTATGTCGCTGGCTAGTTCTTCAGGGGATTTGCCAACAATTTCACTGAGCAAATTCAGCAAAACTGAGTTAGTGTTCGAGCATGAATAAATGAGGCGTTTTTCCTCAATAGACAAGTTTTTCATGCTGATAGCTGCGGGTTGCGGGCTGTCGTCAGCAATTATGCGAATGGAATTGAGATTGAGTTCGCAACTGTTCAAACAGTTGTCTAAGGTTTCGGCTAACTCCTGAAGTTCGCGGTAGTTGCCCTGACTTTTTAGAATCAAGTCGTCCGCGTGAATGCCCAAGGCGACAATTTCGGCTTTGATTTCAGGTCGAACTGGAGGCAAGTCAGAATGCCGGTAAGTGAAAGTATTGTGCATGGTTTTAAAAAACTAAGATGAATCGGACGCTTTGTCCGATCTATTTTTGATAGCTTTTTGAGAGCAAGTTGATAGCTTTTTACTGCCAAAACCTGCTACACGCTTTGGCTTAGACTGGCGGGCGAAGGCTTCTGCCCGATCGCAAATTTCCTCTTTTTCAGCCGTCAGTTCCGTTCCTTCGTCATCATCGGGCGGTTCTTCATCGGGCGGTTGAATGCCGCCGATGAGCATTTCGAGGTAGGCGGAAACTGCCATGCCCGCTGCTGCTGCTTTCTGTTCCAGTAGTTGGTAAGCTTTGCCACCGATGCGGACTTGCTTGGCTCTGTCCTCTGG